>CAZQCA010000019.1:0-23135 GCA_964591845.1 uncultured Nocardioides sp. | reverse complement strand
GTGAACCACAGGAACAGGCTCACCAGGGCGGCGAACACGTTCTGTGCGGCCGAGGCGTCGGCGGCCTGAGCCACGAACAGGACGGTCGTGAGGACGCTGCCGACCAGCACCACGAACATGACGGGGTTGGCGGCCTGGACGCGGGGATCGAGCTTGCGGATGCTCTCCATGAGCGCGCCGCGGACGATGGCAGGGTCGAAGAGGGAGCGACGCGGGAGCGGGTGCCGGTCGCGGCCGCTGGAGCCGACCGGGCGCACGACGTCGTGGACCTCGTCGGGGCGCGAGCCCTCGGGGCGCACGTCTTCGGGGGCGGTGGAGGACATGGTGGACGACTCCTAGAGGGAGAGCTGCTCGAGGATGGGACCCAGGGCGAGGACCGGGAGGAAGGTCAGCCCCGCGACGACCAGCACCACGCCGACGACGAGCCCGCCGAACAGGGGGGTGTGCGTGGGGAACGTGCCGGCGCCGGCCGGCACCGCCTGCTTGCGGGCCATCGACCCGGCGAGGGCGAGGACGGGGATGATCAGGAGGAACCGGCCGATCAGCATCGCCAGGCCCTGGGTGACGGTGTACCAGTCGGTCGCGGCACTGATGCCGGCGAAGGCGGACCCGTTGTTGTTGGCCGTGGATGCGAAGGCATAGAGCACCTCGGTCAGTCCGTGTGCCCCCGGGTTGGCCAGTGAGGCGAGCGGGCCGTCCATGACGACCGACGCGGCGGTGAAGCAGAGCACCGCGGCCGGCATCGCCAGCAGATAGAGCATGACGAGCTTGATTTCGGGTGCCTGGATCTTCTTGCCGAGGTACTCCGGGGTGCGGCCGACCATCAGGCCGGCGATGAACACCGACGTGATCACCATGATGAGCAGACCGTTGAGCCCGACCCCGACGCCGCCGGGGCTGACCTCTCCCAGGAGCATGTGGGTCAGCGCGACGCCGCCGCCGAGCGGGGTGAAGCTGTCGTGCATCGAGTTGACCGAGCCGTTCGAGGTGCCCGTCGTGGCCGCTGCCCACAGGCCCGAGGCGCCGGTGCCGAACCGGGTCTCCTTGCCCTCGAGGTAGCCGCCGCCCGCCTGGTCGGCGGTGATCGACTGGTCGACGCCCATCGCGGTGAGCTCCGGGTTGCCGTGACCCTCGGCGTACATCGCGCCGAAGGACATCGCGAGCAGGATCACGCCCATGATCGCGAACACGGCACGGCCCTGGCGGCGGTCGCCGACCATGTGACCGAAGGTGAAGGCCAGGGCGAAGGGCAGCACGACGATCGCCCACATCTCGACCAGGTTGGTGAACGCGGTCGGGTTCTCGAAGGGGTGCGCGGAGTTCATGTCGAAGAACCCGCCGCCGTTGGTGCCGAGCTGCTTGATCGCCACCTGGCTCGCGGCTGGGCCACCAGGGATGGCCTGGGTCGCGCCCTGCAGGGTCTCGACGACCCGGAAGCCGTGGAGGCTCTGGATCACGCCCTGGCTGACCAGGACGACGGCGACCACGAACGACAGCGGCAGCAGGATCCGGGTCACGCCTCGGGTCAGGTCGACCCAGAAGTTGCCGACGGTGGTGGCGCGGCGCCTGGCAAGACCGCGGATCAGGGCCACCAGGACGGCCATGCCGGCCGAGGCCGACACGAAGTTCTGGACCGTCAGCCCCGCCATCTGCGACAGGTGGCTCATGGTGGCCTCACCGGCGTAGGACTGCCAGTTGGTGTTGGTCATGAAGCTCACCGCGGTGTTGAACGCCACGTTCGCCGGCACCGCCGGCATGTCGGTCGGGTTCAGCGGCAGCAGCGACTGCACGCGCAGCTGGAGGTAGAGCAGCAGGAAGGACACGATGCTGAAGGCGACCAGCGAGGACGCGTACACCGTCCAGCGCTGCTCCTTCTCGGGGTCGATCCGGCAGACGCGGTAGAGGAGGCGCTCGGCGGGCAGGAACACCCGGTCGCCGGGGGCCGGGCCGCCGGAGTAGACGGCGGCCATGTAGCGGCCCAGCGGTGGCGCGGTGAGCAGCACCAGGACGATCAGGACGCCGAGCTGGACCCAGCTGGCAGCAGACATCGGGGGGACCTTCCGAAGACGGGGTGACGACGGGACGACGGGCTGACGACGCGGGCTGGTGGTCAGAAGCGCTCGGGGAAGAGCAGGGCCGCGATCAGGAAGAGCGCGAGCCCGACGGCGACGACCAGGGCCACGGCGTTCTCCCAGCTCATGCCTCCTCCTCGAGGGTCGAGGAGTCGCGGCCGATGATCCGGTCGCAGCCGAGTACGTAGAGGTGGACCAGCGCGAAGAACGCGAGCGCGATGGCCACGAAGGCGATGTCCGCCATGGAGAGGGCTCCTCGTCAGAGTGTCGGTGGCGCAGGCTGCGCCGTCCGAAGTCCACGCTCCGCCGGCACGGGTGGCGGTTCAAGCCGCCTATCGCCGCCTTAACGGCGGCCGCAGGGGTCTTAGCGGGGCCTTAGCAGCGGCGCTCGACACGCGCGCTAAGGACTCGCTAACCGGCTTGGCGGGACCCGTCGGTACGGGTAGACCTGTCGGTGGATCGACCAGAACAGGTGGGAGTCATGGGACGCGGCAAGCTGCGCATCTACCTCGGTGCCGCCCCCGGCGTCGGCAAGACCTTCAAGATGCTGGAGGAGGGCCGTCGGCGGCTGGACCGTGGCACCGACGTGGTCGTCGGGTACGTCGAGACGCACGGCCGCGCCCACACCGCGGCGCTCGTCGAGGGACTCGAGGTGGTGCCCAGGGCACGGCTCTCCTATCGGGACTCGGAGTTCGAGGAGATGGACACCGCCGCGATCCTGGCCCGCCGCCCGGCCGTGGCGCTGGTCGACGAGCTGGCCCACACCAACGTGCCGGGGAGTGCCCACACCAAGCGATGGCAGGACGTCGAACTCCTCCTCGAGGCCGGGATCGAGGTCATCACCACGGTCAACGTGCAGCACCTCGAGTCGCTCAACGACGTCACGGAGGCCATCACCGGCGTCCGTCAGCGCGAGACGGTCCCCGACGCGGTCGTGCGGGCCGCCGACCAGATCGAGCTGGTCGACATGAGCCCCCAGGCGCTGCGGCGCCGGATGGCCCACGGCAACATCTACCGGCCCGAGAAGGTCGACGCGGCGCTGGCCAACTACTTCCGCGAGGGCAACCTCACGGCCCTGCGCGAGCTGGCGCTGCTGTGGGTCGCCGACCGGGTCGAGGAGGGGCTGGAGCGCTACCGCGCCGACCACGACATCGACGCGACCTGGGCGACCCGCGACCGGATCGTCGTGCCGGTCAGCGGCGGACCCGAGTCGACGGCGCTGATGCGTCGGGCGGCCCGCGTCTCGTCGCGGCGGGCCGGAGGGGAGTGGAAGGCGCTCTACGTCACCCAGCAGGACGGGCTCCAGGGTGTGGCCCCGGACCGGCTCGCCGAGCTCCGCGCCAAGACCGAGGAGCTCGGCGGCACGTTCCACACCATCGTCGGCGACGACACGGCCGACGCCATCCTCGACTTCGCGCGGTCGGAGAACGCCAGCCAGATCGTGATGGGCGCGAGCCGGCGCGGCCGGATCTCCACCCTGCTGCGTCCGGGCGTGGGCGAGCGGGTGATCGAGGGGTCGGACGAGATCGACGTCCTGGTGGTCACCCACGACTACAGCGGGCGCGCGCGCGGTGGCCTGCGGCTCACCAGCGACCATCTGGGGCGGCACCGCCGTCGCTGGGGCTACGCGTTCGCGGTGCTCGCGCCCCTGCTGACGAGCGCCCTGCTCTGGGTGACGGCCGACCTGCACGGGCTGCCCACCGAGGCGATGATCCTGATGGCGGTCGTGGTCGTGACGGCGCTGATCGGCGGGCTGGTCCCGGCGGTGATCGCCGCCGTGAGCAGCGGGCTGCTGCTGAACTACCTCTTCACGCCGCCGATCCACACCTGGACCATCGCCGACCCCGAGAACACCTTGGCGATCGTGCTCTTCGTCGTCGTCGGCATCGCGGTCGCGTCGGTGGTCGACCGGGCCGCGCGGATGACGGCGCAGGCCCGCAAGGCGCGCGCCGAGGCCGACGCCCTGACCGTCCTCTCCGACAGCCTGCTCAGCTCCACCGACGACCTCGCCGGGCTGCTCGGGTCGGCACGGGAGCTCTTCGGCGTCGCCGGCGCGGCCGTCGTACGACGTGATGCCGACGGTGCCGAGGTGGTGATCGCCGCCGAGGGCAGCGTGCCCAGCGGCGCCGGTCGGTGTGTCGCCGAGATCGACGACAGCACAGCCCTGGTCGTGGCGACCGGCCGGCTGACGTCATCGCAGCGCCGGCTGCTCAACGCGTACGCCGCCTACGCCAAGGTGATGACCGAGCGTCGGCTGGCCACCGCCGCCGATGTGGAGCGGCTCCGCCTCGCCGACACCGACCGCACCCGGACCGCCCTCCTCGCCGCCGTCTCGCACGACCTCCGCTCGCCGCTGGCGGCGGCGCGGGCCGCCGTCGACAGCCTCAGGTCAACGGAGGTCGAGTGGTCGCCCGAGGACGAGGCGGAGCTGCTCGACACCCTCGACGACGCCACCACCCGCCTGACCACGCTGGTGGGCAACCTGCTGGACATGAGCCGGATCACCACCGGAGCCGTCCGGCCGGCGCTCATCGAGGTCGGCGTGGCGACCGCCGTCAGGGCCGCGCTCCGGCCGATCGAGGGCGCCGACCGGATCGTCGTCGACGTCGACCCCGGCCTCGAGGTCATGGCGGACCCCGGCCTGCTCGACCGGGTGCTGGCCAACATCGCCGAGAACGCCCTGAAGTACACACCGCTGGACGCGCCGATCCGGGTCGACGCCGTCCAGAGCCGCGACCGGGTCACCGTGCGGATCGCGGACAGCGGGCCCGGGGTCCGCGACCGGGACCACCAGCGTCTCTTCGCGCCGTTCCAGCGGCTCGGCGACGTGCCGTTGCAGGACGGCGTCGGGCTGGGGCTCGCCGTGGCGCGCGGCTTCACCGAGGCGATGGGCGGCACGGTCACCGCGGAGGACACCCCCGGGGGCGGGCTGACGTTCGTGCTGGACTACCCGGCGGTCCCGACGATCGCGCGAGCCGAGGGCGCGACACCAGCCGGGTCGGTCGAGCCGACCGACGTGGTCGCCCGGCCCTGACGCGCCGCTGACGGACCGTAGGTCAGCCGGCGGAGTCGCTGTCGCGGAGGCCCTCGTCCCAGAGCTCCTTGGACTGGATCGCCCAAAAGACCGCGAAGAGGGTGATCAGGGTCAGCTCGATCCAGAAGACGCCGTTGTCGAGCCAGCCCCGCCAGGTCGCGACGCCGAGGACGACGGCGGAGACGATCATCGTGGGCGCGAGGACGCCGTAGACGTTGCCGCCGGCGCGGCGCAGGTCCTGGCCCGCCCTGCCCCAGGCGTTCCAGGCCACCACGGCGATGATGAAGACGAACATCACGATGGCCGCGGTGAAGTGTGCCCCGCAGCCGAAGGAGCCGCGGTCGAGGAAGAACCACCCGGCACCTGCGACGAGCAGGACTGCCGAGATGAGCAGGCCGCCGCCGACCGCCTGTCCGGGCCGCAGCACGTGGCTGCGCCGGGCGATCACGAACGTGGCGACCATGCCGACGACGCCCGCGAGGAGCAGCGCCCACACGTTGTTGGCGATGTTGTCGGCGATGTCGGGGGGCACGCCCTCGGGGCCGCAGGTGCCGTAGTAGGGCGTCGGCACGAACGCGACCACCGGCGAGAGCATCCCGGCCAGGTTGAGGAAGGTGTCCTCCCAGGGGGTGTTGCCCTTGAGCACGATCATGCAGACGCCGATCGCCACCAGAGCGCTGACGAACACCGCCTGCACGGGCGTGTAGTAGTAGTCGCTGATCGACGGGAGCAGGTCGCCGTCGTCCTGCACGAGCTGGTGCGCGAGCGCCGCTCCGAGCAGCACCACCAGTCCGACCATGCCCACCCGGAGATAGCGGTAGGTCTTGAGGAACCGATCGAGCTGCCGGTCGTCGACCTCGGTCTGTGTCTGGTCCATTGCCCCTCCCCGTAGGGAAGGATAGGGCGGCCGGCCGGCAGATACACCGGGTCGTCGGCGGGTCGCCGGGTCGGCCGGCTGGCTGGATCTATTGGTGCGTACGGCGGGGGCGGGCACCCACGGGGAAGCCTGGGGGCCCGGCGGGGGTTGGATGGGAGTGACCGCCGCCGCGCCGTACCTCGACCGCAGCTCCACCCGGGGCCGCCTGACCCTGCTCGCCCTCACCCTCGGCTCGGGGATCGCGATCCTCGACGGGACCGTGGTCAACGTCGCCGTGCGGGCGATCGGCGAGGACCTCGGCGCCTCGCTCGGCCAGCTCCAGTGGGTCATCAACGGCTACCTCCTGGCGCTGGCGTCGCTGGTGCTGCTCGGCGGAGCCCTCGGCGACCGGCTCGGGCGCCGGCGGGTCTACGTCGCCGGCATGGCGCTCTTCCTCGTGGGGTCGGTGGCCTGCGCGGTCGCGCCCACCGCCGAGGCGCTCATCGCCACCCGCGTGGTGCAGGGCGTCGGCGCCGCGCTGCTCACGCCGGGCGCGCTGGCGATCATCCAAGCGTCCTACGCCCCCCAGGACCGGGCGCCGGCGATCGGCACCTGGGCGGGCTACTCCGGCATCGCGGCCGCGATCGGGCCCTTCGTCGGGGGGTGGCTGGTCGACCACGGCGGCTGGCGGTGGGTCTTCGGGATCAACGTCCCGCTGTGTCTGGGGGTGCTGGCCCTGACGGCGTACGCCGTCCCCGAGAGCCACGACCTCGAGACGTCCGGGCGCTTCGACGCGGGTGGGGCGGCGCTGACCGTGGTCGCGCTCGGTGCCCTCACCTGGGCGCTCATCTCCGCGCGGGACGCCTCTGCGGTCGCCGTCTGGCTGGCGTCGGTGCTCGCGGTCGTCGCGGCGGTCACCTTCGTGCTCGTGGAGCGTCGGCGCCGGTCGCCGATGGTGCCGCTGTCGCTGTTCGCCTCCCGGGTCTTCTCGGCCGCCAACGCGATGACGCTGCTGGTCTACGGCGCGCTGGGAGCGGTGATGTTCTTCCTGGTCCTGCAGCTGCAGGTCTCGGCCGGGTGGACCGCTCTGGGGGCCGGCCTGTCGACGCTTCCGGTCACGGTCGCGCTGATGCTTCTCTCCTCGCGGATGGCCGCGCTGTCCACCCGGATCGGCCCGCGGCTGCCGATGAGTCTGGGGCCGTTGCTCTGCGGAGGCGGCGTGGTGGCCCTGCTCGGGATCGGCGCGGGCGCGAGCTGGTGGTCGGTGCTGCCGGGCATGGTGCTCTTCGCGCTCGGCCTGGCGTTGCTGGTCTCGCCGTTGACGGCCACCGTCCTGGCCGCGGCGCCGGAGCGCTACGCCGGCGTGGCGAGCGGCGTCAACAACGCCGTCGCGCGGGCCGGCTCGCTGCTCGCGGTCGCGGCCCTCCCCGCCGTCGCCGGCCTCAGCGGGTCGGCCTACCAGGACCCGGGGGCGATGACCGACGGCTACCAGATCGCCATGTCGATCTGCGCCGGCCTCCTGGTCGGGGGCGGCCTGGTCAGCTGGGTCGGGCTCCGGGGCACTCACGGCGCGCCGGCGGCGCTGCCGACCGGGACCGAGTGACTCAGCCCCGACCCGGGGCCGTCCCCCGGGCAGCGAGCGCCACCGCACCCAGCTCGAGCGGACCCGTTGGCTCGCCGAGCAGTGAGAAGAGCCGCTCCCGGACCTCAGCCCGGGTCTCCGGTGGCTGCTCGACGAGCCACCCGCCGGCCGGGCCGACACCGAGGAGGAAGGTGTCCCAGAGCTCGTCGAAGCCGGCGTACGACGACCGCACCTCGAGCCGGTCCTCTCGTACGTCTACGAAGCCGGCCGCCGACCACAGGTCGGCCAGCTCGCCGAGCTCCCCGAATCGGAGCACCCGCGCCTCGTCGGGCGCGTCGGCGTCGACCTCGAGCGCGGCGTCCCAGAAGGAGCGCAGCATCTCCATGCCCCCGCCGAAGCCCCAGACGCAGGCGGCCACGTGGCCGCCGGGCCGCAGCACCCGGAGCATCTCGCGGGCGGCGCGGCCGGGGTCGCTCACGAAGTGCATGACGAGCTGCGCCACGACCCGGTCGGCGCTGGCGTCGTCGACGGGGAGCTCCTCCGCCCTGCCCAGCCGCACGTCGAGCCCCGGGAAGCGGGCGCGGCAGGCGTCCACGAACGGCGGCGAGGGGTCGACGGCCGTGACGGCGTCGGTGCCGAGCCGGGCCACGGCCTCGGCCGTGAACGCGCCCGGTCCGCAGCCGACGTCGAGCAGGGTGAGGCCCGAGGTCACCTCCGCGAAGTCGGCCAGGGCCGGGGCCATCGCGATGGAGTAGCGGCCCATGAAGCGGTCGTAGGCGTCGCCGCCAGCCTGGAACTGCCGGGCACCTGGCACATCGGTCATGGACGCTCCTCCTCGGGCGATCGTGCTCCTTCGGCGAGGAGCCTGTCGAGCGCCCGGGGATACCGGGTCGACGCGCGGCGACGGCGACCCCTATGACGAAGGGGCGCACCTCGCGCTGGTCGGGAGCCTGCGAGCCGAGCGGCGGCACGGCGAGGCCCGCCGCATGTATCGCGTCTACACCGACCGGATGGAGCAGATCGACATCGAGCCCGCGCCGTACCCCACCTGAGAGGAGTGCGTCGCGACCGTCGCCGTGCTGGAGCGCCAGGGCTCGTCGCCGTCCGGAGCAGCGTCATACAGATCGCGCGCCCGGACGACCGGAGCGTATGACGTCCGGCGTGCAGGAGCCACAGACTCAGCCGGCCCGGCCGAGCTGGGCCAGGAGGAGCGATGCGGGGTCGCGGTGCGTGACGTGGGCGACCGGCGCGAAGCGGCCCGGCCGGTCGGCCGGGCGCACGTGGCGGAACGCCAGCGGCAACAGACCCGCGGCCAGCTCGGGAGGCAGCGGGCGGTGGGGGCTGCACACCCGCGAGACGTCCCAGCCGTGCACCGCGATCTCCAGCGCGGCGACCTCGAGCAGCGCGTCGGCCGGGAGCGGCATCAGCCCCAGCAGGCACTCGCGGTCCTCGGCGGTGGCCCACCCGCTGAGCACGCCACAGCCCAGGTCGAGCAGGTGCCCCGCGAGGAGAGCCGGGTCGCGCGGGAGGTCGGTGGCGCCGGGTGGCGGTACGACGCCCGCGGCGCCCTGGATGAAGGCGGTGAACCCGTCGACCATGTGGGTGAGCAGGTCGGCGAGGTCCCAGTGGGCGCAGGGCGTCGGCGCCTCGGCGGGGTGACCGGGCACCGCGGCGAGCACCACCCGCGTATAGGACAGCGACCTCTCGAGGAGCTCCAGGGGGCGGTGCAGCGCGGCCCCGGGCGTGCCGGCGTACGACTCGGACATGACGACCCCGGTCAGGCGCCGAGCGGGGCGATCGCCGCCACCTCGGCGGCGGTCAGCGACGGTGGCAGCCCGGCCTGCGCGAAGGCCTCGGGGTCGAAGAACGCGACCACGTGGGACACCTTGTCGCCGGCCAGCTGCAGCACGTGGAGCTGGAACGGCACGAAGAGGTCGTGACGGCCCTCGCCACGGTCGTAGGACGCGGGGCCGACGAGACACGACTCGCGCATGTAGAGACCGAAGGCAGGCTGGGCGTTGCTGCTGGTCGGGAGCATCGGCATGTCGTGCTCCTGGCCGGGGCAGTTCCAGTCGACGAGGCGCGCGATCGTGTCGGCGCCCTGGTACCAGCCCTCCCAGGGCGGCATCTCCCACACGGCGTCGTGGGTCAGCAGCGCGGCGATGGCGTTGACGTCCTTGCGCCAGAAGGCGGCGACGTAGGCGTCGAGCATCTTGCGCTGGTGGTCGTCGAGCGGGGTGGGAGTCTCGTCGGAAGGGTCGAGCGAGCCCATGGTCGCGCGGGCGCGCTGCAGCGCGGAGTTGACCGCAGCGACGGACGTGTCGAGGGCCTCCGCCGCCTCGGCCGCGCTCCACCGCAGCACCTCACACAGGATGAGGACGGCGCGCTGCTTGGCCGGCAGGTGCTGGAGCGCGGCGACGAAGGCCAGGCGGATGGTGTCCAGCTCGACGGCGACCTCCGCGGGATCGGCGGGGGTGACCATGGCGTCCGGCAGGGGGCCGAGCCAGGTGATCTCACGCTCGACCAAGGGAGCGTCGGCGGCGAGCGACGGTGCGCCGAGCCCGGTCGGGAGGGGTCGCCGCTCACGGCCCTCGAGGTTGGTGAGGCAGACGTTGGTGGCGATGCGGTAGAGCCAGGTGCGCACCGAGGAGCGGCCCTCGAAGTTGTCGTAGGACTTCCACGCGCGCAGGAACGTCTCCTGCACCATGTCCTCGGCCTCGGCGGCCGAGCCCACCATGCGGTAGCAGTGGGCGAGGAGCTCGCGGCGGTGCGTGCGCAGCAGCTCCTCGAAGTCGGCCCCGGGGGTCTGAGTGGCGGTCTCACTCACGGCTGGCTCCCATCGTTCGAGCGTAGAGGGTCCCTCGATGGTGCTGACCCGCTCCGCGCCCCGAACTCATCGGTCCGCGGGATCGCGTGGAGTCTCGTGAAGGAACTGTCGCGGGAGCGATGAGTTTGCGAGCCGGGGTCGGTCTGCACCGGCATCACCACTCTCGACCGCTCGCGAGGACGACCTCGCTGCAGACCCGAGGAGATCCTCATGACCGCCACCCTCTCCGAGGTCCACGAGACCTCACCCCACGGAGCCGAGTCGACCGGCCGATCGCCGTACGTCGTCCTCGGCTGGCTGACCCTGGCCACCTTCGTCGTCATCCTCAACGAGACGCTGATGGTCAACGCCATCCCGCGGCTGATGGCGCAGTTCGACGTCACCGCGCGCAGCGCGCAGTGGTTGTCGACGTCGTTCATGCTCACCATGGCCGTGGTCATCCCCGTCACCGGCTGGTTCCTCCAGCGGGTCACCACCCGACAGGCGTTCGCGGTCGCGATGTCCGTCTTCTGCGCCGGCACGGCGATCGCGGCGGCCGCCCCGGAGTTCTGGGTGCTGGTCGGGGCGCGCATCGTCCAGGCCGCGGGCACGGCCGTCATGGTGCCGTTGCTGATGACCACGCTGATGACGCTCGTGCCCGAGCAGGACCGCGGCCGCGTGATGGGCAACGTGATGCTCGCGATCTCGGTCGCGCCCGCGCTCGGCCCGACGACGGCGGGCCTGGTGCTCCAGGTCGCCAGCTGGCGCTGGCTCTTCCTGTTCGTGCTCCCCGTCGCCGTGGTCGTCGGCGTCGTGGCCCTGCGCCAGCTCGAGGACGTCGGCGAGCCCCGGCCGGGCTCGGTCGACGTGCCCAGCGTGGTGCTGGCCGCGGTCGGCTTCGGCGGCCTGGTCTACGGCCTGAGCGGCCTGGGTGCTCCCGAGGACCCCGCCGTGTCGCCGTGGCTGCTGATCGCCGCCGGCCTCGCCGTGATCGGTCTCTTCGCCGTCCGTCAGGTGCGCCGCCAGGCCCACCCTCACGGCCCGCTGCTCGACCTGCGCACGCTGACCCACCGCACGTTCACGATGGCGCTGGCGGTCCAGGCCGTCGCCTTCCTCACGATGATGGGCGCGATGATCCTGCTGCCGCTCTACCTCCAGAGCCTGCGGGGCCTGACGCCGCTCGAGACCGGCCTGCTCGTCGCCCCCGGTGGGCTGGCCATGGGACTTGCCGGCCCGCGCATCGGCCGTGCCTTCGACCGCTGGGGCGGCCGGCTGCTGCTGATCCCCGGCACCGTGCTCGTGGCGGCCGCGCTCGCCGGGCTCGCCGTCATCGACGAGGCGACGCCGTACGCCGTCCTGGTCGGCCTGCACCTGGCGCTGATGAGCGGCCTGGCGCTGGTGATGACCCCCTGCTTCACGATCAGCCTGGGTTCGCTGCCGATGCACCTCTACTCCCACGGCAGCTCGGTGCTGGGCACCGTGCAGCAGGTCGCGGCCGCCGTCGGCACCGCGTTGTCGGTGACCGTGCTGACCGCCCGCTCGACCGCGCTGGCCACCGGCGGCGCCGACCCGATGGAGGCCTTCGTCGGCGGCTTCCGCTGGGCGTTCGCGGTGTCCGCCGCGCTCGCGCTGGTCACCATCGCGATGGCGCTGACCCCTCCGGGCCGGCCGACCCCCGCCGGGTCGTCGGAGGCCGCGCAGCACTGACCGGCACCCCAGACCGGGCCGGGCGCCACGACGGGTGGCGCCCGGCCCTTCGCCGTCCCCGGCCGGAGAGCCGTTCCGGGGAGGCGTCCTCGACTTGCATTCGACGCCCCCTGTTCGTCATGGTGTCTGTGACCGTTTCGTGATCTCGGGCATTGACAGCGCGGTCGAGCGCCCGTTCCCCCCCGACGTCGTGCCCGCAGGAGTCATTCCCCCGTGTCGAAGCACAAGGCCGCCCGCCACCGGGCGACCCCGGCGCGCACGCAGGCGTCTCCCGCCGTGGTCCGGGGTGGCGGCCATCGCGCCGAGCGCAGCCGTCGCGGCACCGCCGGCCCCTCGCCGCTGCGGCGGACGGCGACCTTCACGGGCCTGGCCGCCGCCGCCACCGGCGTGGTCGTCACCGGAGGGGTGCTGGCCTCGACGGTCTCGCAGGCCGAGCCCGGCCTGGTCGCCGACGGGCTGACCAGGGTGTCGGCCGGCAGGGCCACGCTGACCTCGGACGAGCTGGCGTCCCGCAGTCAGGAGACGGTCTCCCGCTCCGACCGGCGCGAGACGGCCGACCCCGACAAGGTCGCGGTGTTCGGTGTCGTCGACGCTCCTGCCGACGCGCGCACCGAGGACATGTCCGACGCGGATCCCCGTGACATCGCCCGTGCGCTGCTGCCCGAGTTCGGCTTCGGCGCCGACCAGTTCGGCTGCCTCGACTCCCTCTACATGAGCGAGTCGGGATGGCGGGTCAACGCCGACAACCCCTACTCCTCGGCCTACGGCATCCCCCAGGCGCTGCCCGGCTCCAAGATGGCGACGGCGGGGGCCGACTGGGCCACCAACCCGGCCACGCAGATCCGCTGGGGTCTGGGCTACATCCAGGAGCGCTACGGCACTCCCTGCGGCGCCTGGTCCTTCAAGTCCTCGCACGGCTGGTACTGACCCAGCCGCGCGTCCGGGGCCGCCGCCCGTGCAACCCTGGGGGTGGGTCACCCCGTTAGGTGCTGCATGGAGCGAGCCGATGCGTGACGAGGCGGAGTTCGTCGAGTTCGCGCAGCACGCCCGGACGCGCCTGCGACGCACGGCCTACCTGCTGTGCGGCGACTGGGACCAGGCGGCCGACCACGTGCAGGAGGGCCTGATCCGGCTCTACGTCGCCTGGCCACGGATGCACCGCGCGGGCCGCGAGTACGCCTACGCCAGCAAGGCGGTCGTCAGCGCCTTCCTCGACCACGCCCGCCGCCGGTCGAGCCGGGAGCTGCCGAGCGACCTGGCGACCCTGGGGGTCGCCGAGCGCACGTCCTCGGCGGGGCTGGCCGACGCCGTCACCACCCGCGAGACCCTGATGCGGGCACTGGCCGACCTGCCGCCGCGGCAGCGGGCCTGTGTGGTGCTGCGCTACTTCGAGGACCTGTCGGTGGCCGAGACCGCCGCGGTCCTCGAGTGCTCGGAGGGCACCGTCAAGAGCCAGACGTCACGTGGGCTGGACTCGCTCCGCGCCATGTTCGAGGGCTCGCCGTTCGGCGAGCTCGTCACGGAGGGGGTCGACTGATGGTCAACGAGCTGCGCGAGCTGCTGCGCGAGAGCGCCTCCGAGGCGCCGTACGACGACGGCGACCTCGCCGACGTGCTTCGCGCCGGCCGGCGCCGGTCCCGGATCCGGCGCGCCGGTGCCGTCGCGGGGGCCTCCGTGGCGGTCGCGGCCCTGAGCCTGGTGGCGGCGACGGTCGTGGGCACCGGAGACGGCGACGGCCATGACCCCGACGCCGTGGAGCGGCCGCTGCCCGCCGGTGACGTGCTGCGGCTCTCCGACGCGACCCGGGCGGCCGAGGGCACGGACTACACCGCGCTGGCCTCCACCACCAGCCCCGACCTCGACCGGGCCAACGGCCAGTACTTCGACGGCATGACCGACGACGGCCTGGTGCTGTTCCGCGACGGACCCCGTGGCGTCGACAACGTGCTGCGCTACGCGCTGCTCGACCCGGCCACGGGCGACAAGGAGTGGCTGCCGGACTCGCCCGCCACCGGTCAGGCCTGGCCGATCACGCTCGGTGCGGAGCGCCTGCTCCTGGTCGGGTTCACGGGAGGTGCCGAGACCGAACGCCCGGTCGTCTACGCCTTCGACCGCGGGTCGCGCGAGTGGAGCACGATCACCTGGGGCGACCTGCCCGCGAGCTCGTGGCGGCAGCTGCCGGTGGTGGGCCCGGACGGGCGGCTCTACCTGGCCGTCGTCGCACGACTGGCCGGACCGCCCGAGGGCGGCTGGCCGGTCGGCCCCGACGGCGAGGCCGAGGACGCCGACGCCGCCGGCGACACCTATCGGCTCTGGTCGGCCTCGCTCTCCGACCCGACCGACGTGCGTGAGGAGGGGATCACCCTGGGCTCGTTCGCGTTCGCCGGCGACTCCCTCGTCTACTCCGACTCCACCAACGGCGAGGCGGGCCGGATCCACGTGCGCGACCTGGCCACGGGCGAGGAGAGCTCGTTCGACCCGCAGGCCGGCGAGCGCTGCAACCTGCTGTCGTTCGCGGCCTCGGGCGACCGGATCGTGATGGGGGAGTACTGCGGCACCTACGGCGACGTGCGCGACGACCGGGTGCAGATCCTCAGCACCGACGGCGACCTGGTCGCGACCCTCCAGGACGACAGCATCGAGGGCACCCTGGGCTCGGCCTCCGCCGACGGCGGGCTGGTGCAGGTGACGTCCTACTCACGGGCCGCTCCGGGGACCTACGTCTACGACCTGGCCACCGACCGCTTCGTGCGGGTCAGCGAGGGCTTCAGCCGGTTCGGCTCGGGAGCCGGGCCGGTGCCGGCGGGCCACCTGCTCTGGAGCACTCCGGTCAACCGGGGTCACGGTCAGACGCAGGTGCTGGTGGAGTGGCGCGGCTGAGCTGCCGGCAGCGGTCGGCCTGGTAGACGCTGCCGAGCTCCTCCAGCGTGCCGGCCAGGGCGGCCACGGAGTCGCCGTCACCGGTCCCGAGGGCGCGAGCGCGCAGGACCAGGGTCGAGGCGACCGGGTTGTCCCGGGTCGCCGCGGTGGCGGCGGCCAGCCGCTGCTCGAGGTCGGGGAGCCGGGCCAGGGCTGCCGCCTCGGCCCAGGCCGCGGCGTACCACGGCCGCCAGAGGGCGGTGTTCCAGTTGCGCCAGCGGTCGTCGTCGAGGTCGATGGCCAGTCGCGCGAGGGCAGCGTCGAGGTCGCCCCGGTGCAGGTGCAGCCAGGCGTCCAGGGTCGGCGCCCACCCGTTGTCGACGGTGTCGAGCGAGTAGGGGCGACCTGCGACCAGTGCGCGGGAGATGTCGAGCCACTCGTCCCGCTTGTCGACCTGGCCCAGCAGCCCGTGCGCGAGCGCCAGCGAGTAGGGCCCGACCGCGAGAGTCGACGCCGGATGCCGCCCCGCCCGCTCCCATGAGGCGCGCAGCAGCTCGCCGTGGTGGACCGCCGCGGTCAGGTCGCCTGCGAGGACGTCGACCTCGAGCCGCCTGGCGAGGGCCGGGTGGACGTAGTCGCGGTAGCACGGCAGCGCCACCAGTCGGTCGGCGTACGCCGTCGCACCGGGCAGGTCGCCCGCGGCGAGTGAGATCTCGCAGCCCATCAGCAGGTAGTCGTTGAACGCGAACGCCGTGCCGGCGTCCAGCGGCAGCGGCTCGAGGACCTCGCCCCGCCGGTGGACGGCTTCGAGTGCGGCGGCGTACTCCCCGCGGAGCAGGTGGGTCGCCGTGACGCGGTCGAACGCGGACGACGCCGCGACCGGCCGTCCGGCCGCCACCGCCTCGGCCGCCGCCCGGCGTCCGGCGGGCCCCGCCTCCGACGAGTCGTCGGGCAGCCAGGCGGCCGCCGCCACCGACACCACGGCTGCGCCCGCCGAGCTGGGAGGCGCCAGTCGCCGGGCCTCGGCGAGCTGCTCGTCGCTGCGCTCGCGCGTCGGTGGATGGGCCATGATGCCCGGCGCCAGGGCGGCGTAGACGACCCACCAGCCGAGCGCCTCCGACGCGCCGTCCTCGTCGCCGACGGCGAGGGCCGCTGCCGCCGCCTCCTCGAACAGCCGCATCGTCTCGTCGCCGACGAGCCGGCTGGAGGCCGCCCCCGCCGCCAGCAGCAGCAGCCGAGCCCGCTCGCTCGCGGGGGCCGCGGCCGCCAGCGCCTCGAACACCCGTTGCGACTCCTCGAGCCGGCCCCGTTGCACCAGCTCCTGCGCGAACCGCTCGCCCAGCGAGGCCTCTCCCGCCGCGCGTGTCACGGCCGCCCGCAGCTCGACCGCCAGCCGGTCGAAGGCCGCGCACCAGTCGTCGTCGTGGTCGCGTTGCGCGAGGAGGGCCAGCTCGCGCTCCGCCCAGCGCGCGTGCCGGGTCGCGGCCTCCCCGGTGTCGTCGGAGAGCAGCTCGGCGGCGTACTGCCGCACCACCTCCTGGAAGCGGTACGCCGTGGGCACGCCGACCCGCACCCGCAGCAGGTGGTGGTCGGCGAGGCTCGCCAGCGCCCGCGCCACCTCGGCCTCCGACCGTCCCGGACGCGCGACCTCGGCCGCCGCACCGACGGTGAACCACGAGGCGAACACCGAGCAGTTCGCGAACACCTCGCGCACCTCGTCGTCCAGCAGGGTCACGCTCCACGCGATGGTGGCGCGCAGCGACCGCTGCCTGGCGGTCTCGTCGGAGCCGAGCAGCCGCAGCGGGTCGGCCAGCGCGGCGGTCAGCCCGTCCAGTCCGAGCGAGGGATAGCGCGCGGCGGCCAGCTCGATCGCAAGGGCCATCCCCTCCAGCCGCGCGCACAGCTCGGCGACCTCGGGGCCCGGCGGCACCTCGGCCCCGGCCGCGGCCGCGCGGTCGCAGAAGAGGCGCACAGCGTCCTCCGGCGCGAGCCCGGGCAGCTCGTAGACCTGCTCGTACGCCGTCC
Organism: uncultured Nocardioides sp.; assembly: GCA_964591845.1. Taxonomy (GTDB): domain Bacteria; phylum Actinomycetota; class Actinomycetes; order Propionibacteriales; family Nocardioidaceae; genus Nocardioides. The sequence goes on along the minus strand of CAZQCA010000019.1, from coordinate 6,194 downwards.
CGAGGCGAGCCCGGCTGGTCGCGACCACGGTGAGCCGCGGGCAGCCGGACACCAGCAGCGCGACGCATCGCTCGACCTCGTCGAGCAGGTGCTCGCAGTTGTCCACCAGCAGCAGTCCGTCGGAGCCGGCGAGCCCGTCGACGAGGGCCTCCTCGGCGGAGCGGCCGGGCTGCTCGGCCAGCCCCACGGCCGCCGCTACGGCGGGGACCACCGCCCGCTGCTCGGTCACCTGGCTGAGGTCGACGAACCAACCGCCGTCGCGGCGCCCACCGGCGACGCGCTCGGCGGTGTGGGTCGTCAGCCGGGTCTTGCCGACGCCGCCGGGCCCGGTCACGGTCACCATCCGGTGGTCCGCCAGCGCGTCGGTCAGCGCGACCGTCTCGGCGCGACGGCCGACGAACCCGCTGCCGGCGACCGGCCACGGCGTACGCCAGCGCAGCAGGCCGAGCTCGTCGGCGCGGCGCGCCAGGCTGCGGCGGTCGGCGACGTCGAGCTTGCGGATCAGCGACGACACGTGGGACTCGACGGTCCGCACGGACACCACCAGGCGCTCGGCGATCTCGGCGTTGGTGAGGTGCCCGGCCACGAGCACGAGCACGTCGCGCTCCCGGTCGGTCACCCCGAGCGGCGGCGCAGGAGGAGCCGTCATCCTCCCCAGTGTCGGCGCCCGGCGCTCCTCCCGCCACCCCCGGCCCCGACGAGCGTTTCCGTGGTGGCCACGGATGCCGTCCCGAGGATCTCCGAGCGACGCTGGACGGCGTACCGCTCCCGAGCCCTGGAGGACGCCATGTCGTTCGACGCCGCCGCCTACAAGACCACCACCCGTCGCCAGTGGGACGAGGCCGCGGGGGCCTGGGCCCGCTGGGGTCCCACGCTGGAGGACTGGCTCGGCGAGGCCACCGAGGCGATGCTCGACGCCGCAGGAGTCGGGCCGGGCTCGCGGGTCCTCGACGTCGCCGCGGGCGCCGGAGGGCAGGGCCTGGCGGCTGCCCGGCGGACGGGTCCGAGCGGCAGCGTCGTGCTCACCGACCTGTCACCGGAGATCCTCACCCACGCCGAGCGCGCGGCCGCGGAGGAGGGACTGCGGCACGTGACGACCGCGCAGGCCGACGGTGAGGCTCTGGGCGACCGCTGGGCCGGGCACTTCGACGCGGCGATCTGCCGGCTGGGGCTGATCTACCTCCCCGACCAGCAGGGGGCGCTGCGGGGGATCCGCGAGGCGCTGCGCGAGGGTGGTCGGTTCGCCGCCATCGTCTACTCCGGCGCGGACCGCAACGGCTTCTTCTCGGTGCCCGTGTCGATCATCCGCGAGCGTGCCGGACTCGGCGCGCCGCTGCCGGGGCAGCCGGGGCCGTTCAGCCTCGGGGACGCCACCGCTGCGAGCGCCGCTCTCGAGGGTGCGGGCTTCCGTGACGTGGCCGTGCGCACCCTCGACGCGCCGCTGCGGATGGCCGACACCGCGGAGTGCCTGCGCTTCGAGCAGGAGTCCTTCGGCGCCCTGCACCAGATGCTGTCGGGTCTCCCCGAGGAGGCCAGGGCGCAGGTCTGGGACGACATCGCCGTCGCGCTGGCGAACTACGACGACGGCGTGGGCTTCGTCGGGCCCTGCGAGCTGCACGTCCTGTCGGGCACCCGATGACGCGCCGCTTCACGGTCGCGGCCGTCCAGGCGGCGTATGTGCTGCTCGACCGCGACGCGACCCTGACCCGGGTGGAGGAGCTGGTGGCGGAGGCCGCCGGGCTCGGGGCCGAGCTGGTGGTGCTGCCCGAGGCGTTCGTGCCCGGCACGCCGCTGTGGATCGACACGCTGCCGATCTGGGACGGCGACGGGCCGTGGTACGCCCTGCTCGTCGAACAGGCCGTCGTGGTGCCCGGACCGACCACGGCGCGCCTCGGCGCGATCGCGCGGGCGCACGGCGTGCACCTGGTCGTCGGCGTGCAGGAGCGCGAGCCGCACGGCACGACGATCTTCAACACCATCCTGTACGTCGCCCCCGACGGCCGCCTGCTCGGCAAGCACCGCAAGCTGATGCCGACCGGAGCCGAGCGGACCGTGTGGGGACAGGGCGACGGGTCGACGCTCGAGGTGGTGCCGACGGCCCTGGGGCGGCTCGGCGGGCTGATCTGCTGGGAGAACTACATGCCGCTGGCCCGCTTCCACCTGTATGCCCAGGGTGTGGAGGTGTGGCTGGCCCCGACGCTCGCGCGCGGCGACGCCTGGGTCGCGACGATGCAGCACGTCGCCCGGGAGGGCCGGGTGTGGGTGGTCGGCGTCAACCCGGCGCTGCGGGTCGACCAGCTGCCGGCGGACCTGGCCGACCGCGACCGGCTGACGACCGTGCTCGACCCCGACGACGGTGACTGGCTCGAGCCGGGCAACACCGTGATCTGCGACCCCAGCGGGCGGATCGTCGCCGGCCCGCTGCGGCACGCCGAGGGCATCCTCACCGCCGAGGTCGACCTCGATTACCTGGTGGAGACGCGACGCTACTTCGACCCCGTCGGCCACTACCACCGCCCCGACGTCTTCGAGCTCCGCGTCGACACTCGGGCCCGGTCCGCCGTGACGACGATCGGCTCGGTGAATGGATAGTCCGCTACGTTCGGCACCCTCCTGGAGCCCCGGAGGGGTGCCGAACGTAGCGGACTATCCGGAGGGGGCGGTGGTGGGCTGGTCGGGCCGGTCGGGTCGGTCCCGCCGGGCGCCCAGGCGGTCGTGAAGCGCGACGACGGCGGCGGCGTACCAGGCGAGGCCGAGGCCCAGCAGCCGGTCACCGAACGCCGCGAGGAGGACCGGCACCACGACGCCGGTGCCGGCCCACAGCAGCAGTCGCACCCGGCCGAGGCGGCCGGCGGCCAGGTTGGCGAGCACCCCCAGCCCGAAGTACGTCGCGAGGCCGAGGTAGAGCAGCCAGCGGGTCGACGACTCCGGCACCTCGTGGCCCGAGGGGACCAGCTCGCCGAGGGCGGCGGCGACCACGACCAGCGAGGCCACGGTGGGGCCGTGCAGGGCCAGCTCGGCGCGCTGCGGGAGGCTGCCCGACTGGAGCAGCGGCACGCCCGCGTGGCCGCGCAGCACGCTGAGCGACCACAGTCCGGTGAGCAGCACCAGCGCGGCGGTGCCGGTGCCGGCGAGCGCCCAATCCCAGCTCGCGCCGGCCGCGGCCGCGACTGCCTGGATGACCCCCTCCCCGAGCACGATGATCACGAAGAGCCCGAGCCGCTCCCCGAGGTGACCGGCGTCGAACGAGACGGGCGTGAAGCCCGTGAAGTCGTCGAGCCACTCCGCCTTGCGCGGGCTGTCGCGCAGCTGGGCCAACCGGTCCTCGGCGTGCTCGAGCACGTCCTTGCGGCTGATGAAGAGCATGGTCATCAGGTCGATCAGCAGCCCGAGCCCCCAGAGCCACAGGGTCCACTCCAGGGGCGTCCAGATCGACACCAGCCACGGGATCGTGCCGGTCATCCGCTGCGCCGACGGCCAGTCCGGCACCAGGTCTCCCCGGCGCCACGACGCCGCGGCGAGCCCCCGGGTGAGGACGTACGCCGCCGCGAAGGCGACCACCTGGACCGGCCGGTCGTGGTGTCCCGCGAGGCCGTGGCCGAACGTCTCCTCCAGCCCCGGGACGGCGGCGGCCATCACCGCCAGCCCCAGCATGCCGCGCAGGTAGCGGCCCGGACCCACGTCGTCGCCCGCGACGCTGCCGTAGAGCATGAACGCCAGCCACGCGGTCCAGAACGCCCCGAACCCGATCACGAACAGCGCGAACCGGTCGACGCTCGGCGGCTGGAGCAGGTGGGCGAACGCCGCCACCCCGGCCACCGCGACCAGGTCGAAGAAGAGCTCCGCCCACGAGGCGTGGCGCTCCTGTGAGGTCTCCTGCGAGCCGTGGAGTGCGTGCTGCTCCATGGGTGACCACGCTAGCGACCGCCCCGCCACCCGACAGGCGGACGCGGCCCGGTGCCGCCTCAGCGTGCGCGCCGCAGCGCCCAGGCGCAGCCTGCGAAGCCGAGCGCCTGGAGGACCGCGCCGATCACCTGACCAGCTCGACCGCTACCGGCAGCACTACAACCACCGGCGCCGCCGGACCCACCTTGACGGGATGACCCCGGCCGAGCGCTACGCCCTGGGACCCCACGACGGGCCCAGTGACCAGCCCGCCCCGTGGCCGGTGAAGATCACCACCGCCACCGTCAGCACCAGCGGCTGCATCGGGATCGACAAAACACCTCCTCGGCGTCGGCCGCGCCCACGCAGGCAAGACCCTCACCCTCATCCGACAACACCACCAGATCGCGGTGTTCCACACCAACCAGCTCCTCGCCGAGTACACCCTGCGCGGCCACCGCGGCTACCAGCCCAAGAACCCACCCCAACAGCCCGTAGTGTCACCGATGTCCTGAGACATACGTGTTACCGATGTCCTAAGACATCACAGGTCGCCTGGACGGCCCCTCCGCATGACGTTGCCCGGGACGTCATACGGTCCGGTCGCCTGGGCGACCCCTGCGCATGACCTCCTGCCGCTAGCCTCAGCCGCACGATGGACACCTCACAGAAGATCGAGGCCTACCTCGCGAGCCAGCCGGAACCGAAGCAGACCGACCTGCGGGAGCTGCACGCCCACATGCTGGCGGAGTTCCCGGGATGCCGGCTGTGGTTCACCGACGGCACCGACGAGAGCGGCAAGGTCGTCAGCAACCCCAACATCGGCTACGGCGCCTACACCATCCGGTACGCCGAATCCTCCTCGCGCGAGTTCTATCGCATCGGCCTCAGCGCCACCACGACCGGCATCTCGGTCTATGTGCTCGGCCTCGACGACAAGACCTACCTCAAGCGCACCTACGGCGACTCGATCGGCAAGGCGAGCGTCACGGGCTACTGCCTCCGGTTCAAGCGGCTCGCGGACATCGACGTCCGGGTCCTGCACGCCGCGATCCGGGATGGCCTCACGCTCGACTCGTCGGGCTAGACCCGACTCCCTCGCCTGCCCGGCACCGAGCCTCAGGTCTCGTCGCGCGCCCCGGCGATGCGCTTGAGCCGCCCGCGCGCGGACGAGCCGGACCCGATGGGCGTCACCTCGCTCGCCCTGGCGAGCCCGTGCTCGGGCATGTTGCCGTAGATCGCCTCGTACTCGCCCGCGCGCACGAGATAGGTCTCGTGCCAGATGCCCGTCCGATCGCTCGTGCCGACGCGCTTCCAGTACTTGCGCCACGCCGACAGGTGCGGGTCGGAGTCGTCGTGGGCGAAGCGCTCCAGGTCCTCGAACGACCGCCAGTACTGGACGTTCATGGTGAGTCCGTAGGTCTCGAAGCCCATCAGGCCCTTCTCGGGATGCTGGGTCAGGTACTTGAGCATGTAGGGCATCGAGCGCATGCCGCCGAGATCGCGCAGCGACCGGAGCGGGTGCATCCGGTCGAACCTCGCGCCGATCAGGAAGACGACGAAGTCGCCCTCGATGTGCGCCGTACGCCGTCCCTGGTTGACCGTGGCCATAGCCGACAGTGAGTCCGGGGGTCGCCCCGCGTCAAGAGGGGGCAGATCCCGGTGGCGAAGCGAGGCGCGAGGGGTCGACGATCCATGGAAGCGCTCGCTCCAGCTGGGACATCCGACGATCGAAGGATCCCCGGTCGATCGAGCTCGCAAAGTCCTTGGCCGCCTCGTCGAGAGCGCGCTTGAACACCATGATCTGTCCGCGGCGCTTCGGGCTGGCGACGTTCAAGGCTCGGTAGATGACGATCCTCGCCCTGTTCGAGCTCTCTAGCAGGCTCGCAAGCACCAGCGCTTCGTATGTGCGCCGGCCAGCGAAGGACCGTCTGCCACTGACGCGGATCGCCTCGAAGGCGACCGTCTCCTTCTCACCGAGCAGCAGCCGGATCCGCTCGCTTCGCCACGCCGCGAACCACTGACCGAGCGAGACGACGAGGGCGGCGGCTGCCACCACGATCGTGAGGATCTCCATGACTCACCTCCATCGATTCCTCGTCCCAGGATGATCGCTCGGCATCGTCCCCCGCCAGGCTCACCACCCAAGGGGCCGACGCGGATCCGACTCAGACCAGCACCCCGGGGTTCAGGATCCCGGCGGGGTCGAGGGCCTGCTTGGCGGCCCGCAGCGCGGCGGCGAAGGGGTCGGGGCGCTGCCGGTCGTACCACGGCCGGTGGTCGCGCCCGACGGCGTGGTGGTGGGTGAT
>CAZQCA010000018.1:0-23996 GCA_964591845.1 uncultured Nocardioides sp. | reverse complement strand
CGAGCAAGCTGAACAACGGCCTGCACCGCCCGGACGATGCGCGGCGCGCGTTCGAAGGGACGCTCGCCGCGCTCGGCTTCGACCACGTCGACCTCTTCCTCATCCACTGGCCGCTGCCGACGCGCTACGACGGCGACTACGTCTCCACCTGGGAGACGCTCATCGAGCTGCGCGAGTCCGGCGGCACGACGTCGATCGGGGTCTCCAACTTCCAGCCGGCGCACCTCGACCGGATCGTCGCCGAGACCGGGGTGGTCCCGGCCGTCAACCAGATCGAGGTGCACCCCTTCTTCCCCAACGAGGCGGCCCGCGCCGCCGGAGCCCGTCACGGCGTCGCCACCGAGGCCTGGTCACCCATCGCCCGCGGCCGGGTGGCCGGCGACCCCACCATCGGCGAGGTCGCCGCGCGCGTCGGCCGTACGCCGGCCCAGGTCACCCTCCGCTGGCACCTCCAGCGAGGCGACATCGTCTTCCCCAAGTCGCTGCGTCGGGAGCGGATGGCGGAGAACTACGACCTGTTCGACTTCGCGCTGTCCGAGGCCGACATGACCATGCTGTCGGGGCTCGACGAGGGCGAGCCCGGCCGCACCGGCCCCAACCCCGACACCTTCGACTGGATCCCCCGCTGACCACGGCGAGCAGGCTCAGCCGACGGTGACGGTCACCGGGTTGGAGAAGGCGCCGGCGCCGGCGTCCGCGACGCGGAACTTGTTGGCGCCGGTCTGGCCGGTCTGCACGTAGGTCGAGAAGCTGTCGTCCGACACGGACATGGTGACGGGGAAGGCGACCCAGCGGCCACCCTCGAAGCGCTGCACCTGCAGGATGGCGCCGTCGCCCCCCGGGTAGCTGCCCGTGAGGTCGATCTGGCCCATCGGCGCGACGGCGGTCTGACCGGCGGTCAGGGTGATCGCCGTCTCGGGCGCCTCGGACCGACGGTTCTTGCGCGGCTTGGTGTCGTCGGTCTCGGCCGAGCTCGACGGGCTGGTCGAGGTGGTGTCGGAGGGCGAGGGCAGGTAGAGCGACGCGCCACCGCCGCCGGCGGCGTCGGACGAGCTCCCACCGAGGCCCGCCATCCGTGAGACGGCCAGGGTGCCGACCCCGAGGATCAGGCCGAGGAACGTCGCCACGGCGACCAGGGCCACCAGCCCCCACAGCACCGGATGCTCCTTGCGGCCGGCCACAGCTCCCCCTCTTTCGACGCTCGCCTCGTCGAGAACCCTGCCATCGAGAACCCTGCCATGGTGCCTCATGGCAGCAAAGTCGGCGTCACTCGGTGGACCCCTGACCGGTGACCGTCCGGGGGTCGCGCGCCGCTCTGGCCGCGCGCTCGGCGACGGCATGCTCGTCGGTGCGGGCGTCGTAGGACCAGAAGTCGCGCAGCCACGCCGCCGTCGCGAGCACGCCGGCGACGCAGGCCACCCCGCCGCTCGCGATCGACCCGCGCACCGACCACAGGTCGGCCACCAGGCCCGCGCGGACCTGCCCGCCCAGCGGGCCCAGCGAGTAGGAGAGCATCTCGATGCCGGCCAGCCGGCCCCGCATGTGCTCGGGGATCGTCTGGTTCCACACCGTGGCGCGGAAGACCCCGGAGATCATGTCGGCGGCGCCCGCGAGCGTGAGGAAGACCAGCACCAGCCACCACGACGGCATCAGCCCGACCAGCGCGATGCAGGCGCCGTACGCCGACGCGGCGACGACGATCGCGCGCCCGTGGTGGTGCACCCGCGCCGTCCATCCGCTCAGCGCCGTGGCCAGCAGCGCGCCCACGGTCTCGGCGGAGTAGAGCGGACCGAGCAGCGCCGGTCGTGCGAACACCTCCTCCGCGAGCGCCGGGAAGAGCACCACGGGGAAGGCCAGCAGCATCGCCGCGATGTCGACGAGGTAGGTGCCGAGCAGGTCGCGCCGACGCGCGGCGTAGGTGAGGCCCTCGCGGATCCCGCGCAGGCTCGGCGGCGTCGTCTCCACCTGGTGCGGGTAGGGCCGCATCGCCAGGTAGAGCGCCGTCGCCGCGGCGAGGCCGCCGATGTCGACGACGTAGCACCACCGCACGCCGACCAGGCTGATCAGCAGGCCGCCGATCGTCGGGCCCAGGAGGATGCCCACCTGCATGCCCAGGCTGCTCAGGGCGTTGGCCGCCGGGATCTGGTCGTGGGTGACGGTCCGTGGCATCAGCGCCTCGCGCGAGGGCCGCTGCAGCGCGCCCGCCGCCGAGAGCAGCGAGGCCAGCACGAAGATCACCCAGACCCTCGGGTGGGCGAGGAACGCGTTGACCGCCAGCAGGGCGGTGAGGGCGACCTGGGCGAGCCCGGTCCCGACCAGGAGCCGGCGGCGGTCGACGTGGTCGGCCAGCGCGCCGCCGTAGAGGCCGAAGACCAGCAGCGGCACCAGCTCGACCAGGCCGATCGCGCCGACGGCCAGGTTGGAGCCGGTGAGCCGGTAGACCTGGTAGGGCACCGCGACGTAGGTGACCATGCCGCCGAGATAGAAGACGCTGCCGGCGACGAAGAGCAGCCGGAAGTCGCGGGAGGACCGCAGCGGCGTCACGTCGACGCGCACGGCGCGGAAGCGGTCACGCCAGGTCACGAGGGGTCATCGTCGCAGGTGTCGCTGGGGTGGCGCAGGGGGTTATCCGCGGGAGTCGCGGCCCCGGAACGTCAGGGGTGCTCGGCCTCGAGGTCCGCCAGCACCCGACGTGCGTCGTCGGCCCGCTCGGCGTCGACGAGGACGCGCCGCCGGAAGACCCCGATCGTGCCCTCGATGACGGCGATGTTGGAGTCGGCGACCACCGTGACGATGCCCTCGTCCTCCAGCAACGCCACCGCGAAGCTCACCAGCACCGGGTCGTTGCTGCGCAGGAGCTCGACCATCGGCCGGCCCGCGGCGTACGTCGTCACGCGCCCGGCTCCGGGTCCCGCACCACGATCCGCGAGCCGTGCCGCGGGACGCTGGTGATGTTGCGGACCTTGGGCAGGTCCCGCCCGACCGCCTCCACGTCGTAGGTCGTGAACACCTCGCGCAGCACGGCGACGGCCTCCATCAGCGAGAACCCCGCGCCGATGCACCGCCTGACACCGCCGCCGAACGGAAGCCAGGTGTTCGGCGCCGGGGCTCCGCCCACGAACCGCTCCGGGCGGAACGCCGTCGGGTCGGGATGACTCTCGGGACTCGCGTGCGACAGCAGGATCGACGCGGCCACCGTCGCCCCGGCTGGGACCTCGACGCCCGCCACCGTCGCCGGCCGCGTCAGCGTGCGGACCACCATGGGGATCACCGGGTGCAGCCGCATCGCCTCCTTGACCACCGCCTCGAGCCAGTCGTCGTCCCCGGTGCGGGCGGCGGCCCGCGCCCGCGCGCGCTGGTCGGGGTCGCGTCCGACCTCGTGGAGCGCCCAGGCGAGCGCGGTGGCGGTGGTCTCGTGCCCCGCGAGGAGGAGCGTCACCAGCTGGTCGCGGAGCTCGGAGTCCGACAGCCGGTCGCCTCCGTCGTCGACGCGGATCAGCTGCGACAGGACGTCGGTGCGGGTCTCGAGGTCCGGCGAGGCCCGCCGGTCGGCGATCTCGGCATAGATCAGCCGGTCGAGCGCGTAGGAGGTCTCGACGGTCCGCCGCCACACGCCGTACTTCTGGAGGCCGGGGACGCCCCACCCCAGCAGCACGACCGGGCTCACGTCGACGGTGGCGTTGACGAGCGGCCGCAGTCGAGCCAGGCGCGCCTCGTCGGTGACGCCGAAGACGACGCGCAGGATCACCTCGAGCGTGAGCGCGTTCATCCGGTCCAGCGAACGGAACGGCACCCCGGGACGCCATGAGCCGACCTCGGTCTTGGCCAGGCCGGTGACGAGGTCCTGATAGCCCTTGAGCGCCTGGCCGCTGAAGGCCGGCATCAGCAGCTTGCGCGCCCGCTTGTGGCCCTCGCCGTCGAGGAGCAGCAGCGAGTGCTCGCCCATCACGGGCCCGAGGATCGCGTTGCCCTTGCCCGCGTGGAAGACCTCGGGGTCGCCGGCGAAGATCTCCTTGATCGCCTCGGGGCGGCTGAAGACCACCATCGGACGTCCCTGGGGGATCAGCTCCAGGGTGAAGGCGTCGCCGTAGCGGCGGTGGAGGTAGGGCACGAACCGGTGCCGGAACCGCAGCAGCGCAGCGCTCTGCAGGAGCTTGGGCCAGCGCGGTCCGGGCGGAAGCCCCGACGTGTCGACCGGTGGGGGCCGGCGGCCGCCGAACGGCCGCATCCGCGCGAACCGCTGGTCGCTGAGCCTGGTGATCTCGCGGTCGTCCACGCCACCTCCTGGGTTTCTACCAGGGTAGAACCCCGGGCGGGCGACGCAAGCCGGTCAGGAGACGTGGGTCATCGAGGCGACCGACAGGATCCACGTCTGCTTGGGCACCGGGTCGAGGCAGCTCTGCCGCCGGGGCTCGCCAGGACGCCTCGTCACGGTGACGTCGTACGACGCGTCGCCGGCGGCGACCCGGACCACGAGGGCATCGGCCCTCTCGGGGTCGGGCCGGTCGGGGCTCACATGAGGTGTGGTGCCGGGGCGGAGCGCTCGGACGTGGAGGTCTGCCACCTGGCCGGCCGGGGTGAGCCCGGCCCTCCCGCGGAGCAGGTCGAGCGGCGGGTCTCCGTCCAGGAGGGCGCGGACGGCTGCCTCCGCCTGCCCGGCGCCGAGCCGGCCGAGCGTGAGCCCGCTCGGCAGCGCCAGCAGGGTGCCGGCGAAGCGGTGCCCACCGAGGTGGGTGGTCTCCCACGTCGACTCGGGCCAGCGCCCGGCGAGCGCGGCGACGACGGGCCGCCCGAGCTCGGCGCAGCAGCGGTCGCGGCCGCCGTTGGTGCAGACCAGCAGCAGCGGCCCGTCGTACGCCGGGAGGCCGGCGGCCGGGCGGCGCGGATCGAGCCCCGCGAGCAGCGCCGGGACGGCGCCGTGGTCGGGGAGCGTGGTGGCGCCGACGTCGAAGCCGGTCTCGGTGGCGGTGGCGGCGAAGACGGTGACGCGCCCGGCTCGGCCGCCCGGGCGCCGCACCAGCTGGACCCGGAAACCGTCGAGCGAGTCGAGTGCGGCGCGGGCCGCATCGGGGAGGCGGCTCTCGGCGACGGCGCGGCGCCCCCAGGCGCCGGCGTACTCCACGCAGAGCCACGCCGTCTCGGAGGGAGCGGTTCCGGCGAGAGGCTCGTGGTCGGCCAGGCTGGCCGTCGAGCACCGGAAGTCCGCCACGGCGTCAGTCTGCCCGGCCGGGTGAGCGGCCTCACCGGCGGGCGAGCAGCACGTCGGCGTGGTCACCCCCCACGAACGCCTGGAAGGCGACGAAGCGGCCGTCGGCCGAGCTCGCGGTCCGCTCCCACTGGATCTCCGGCCCGGCGGCGGCGGTGAGCTCGTCGGTGGCCGGATGCCACAGCATCAGATAGCCGTCGTGGTACCACGGCAGACCCGCCACGGCCCCTCCGCCGGCCAGGTCCTCGTGCGAACGGTCGGCCCGCGAGGGGTCGACGGGGACCACGGTCTGGATCTGCCCCTGCCAGTTGACGAACGCCACCGTCGACCCGTCGCCGGAGATGCTCGGGGAGAAGGAACCGTAGAAGTCGCCGAATCTCGGCGCCCTCACCGGCGCTCCGGTGGTGGGCCGCCAGGCGAACACGTCGCCCTGGCACGCGAACGTCATCGCCAGCCCGTCGTCGCTGAGGTCCACCTCGTCGCACTCGTGGGCCCCGCTGCCGAGATCGGCGACGGCGACGCCGGCGACCTCGTCGCCGGTGGCCCGGGCGAACGCGCGGACCTGGCCCTGCGTGGGGGGCCCGAAGGGCTCGAAGTCGCTGTGGGCCCAGGCGACGGTGCTGCCATCGGAGGAGATGGCGGCGTCGGTCACCGACTGCAGCGTGGTCACCCGGTCGACGAGCGTCGAGAAGCCGGTCGCACGGTCCCACACCCACAGGTCGGAGCTCTCGGCCCCGTAGCTCATGGTGGTGGACCAGGTGACGAAGCGCCCGTCACCGGACACGTCGACCGACTCGCAGTCGCCACGGTCGACGGTGAGCCACCCGCGCGTACGACGGTCCCAGACGTGCGTGCCGTCGGAGTCGCACACCGCGACGTAGCGACCGTCGGCCGAGACCTGCGCGTCCGGGAACGCGTCCTCCTCGTACCGCCGCACCGTCGTGGTCTCGCCGGTGGAGCGGTCCCACAGCTCGAGTGCCCCGTAGTGCGCGGGGCTCTCGATGGGCTCCAGGACGTCGTAGTGCGCCCGGGTGAGCAGCCAGCGGCCCGATCCCGACAGCGACAGCACCTCGTGCTCGTCGGCCGGCCCGTTGTGCGTCACCTGCTCGGTCGGGAGCCAGTCGACGCCCGCCCCGCCCGGGCCGGTGTCGCCGCCGGTCCCCGGGCCCCCGGGCTCCGGCTCGCCCACGTAGGAAGACTCGTCGACGACCTCCAATGGCACCGTCGTGAAGCCGAAGTCGCCGACCTGGGGGGTGAACTCGACGACGAGGTCCGTCGGAGCCGCGACCGGACCGGCCGGTGTGCCGGTGATCTCGCCCGTGTCGCGGTCGAGCGTCAGCCCGGCCGGCAACGGGGTGTCCAGCCCGATGCTCCACAGCCCCGGCATGGGCCTCGAAAGGCGCAGGGCGGCGTGGTAGGGCTGACCGATCACCGCGTCGGGGAGGGACGTGGTCGCGAAGGTGGGCGAGGCGGGTGCGTCCCAGATGTTCGTGCAGCGGTCGATCGAGTCACCCATCGGCCAGCTCTGGTCCAGCAGCACCGCCTTGCCCTCGACGACCCAGAAGTCGTAGAACAGCTCGAGCCGGACGGTGAGGAACATCCCGAGCTTGGCGCAGATCTCCTGGTTGCCCAGGGACAGCTCGGCGGTGGCGCCGATGCGCGGCACGGCCTCGGCGCCGACGCGGTCCAGCCACCCGAAGCGGATGCTCGGTCCGGTGGACAGCTCGATGGTCGCCGTGGCGGCGCCCGTGACGTCGGCGCCGTCGTAGCGCACGTCGAACACCGGTCGACCACCGTCGTCGACGGTCCAGGCGAAGCCGGCCTGCCAGGAGTGCGTGAACGTGACCCGGGCGCTGGCCGCCAGGTCCATCGACATCTCGACGGCCGGTCCCACCGAGATCATCGCGCCGGTCGTCCCGACCGGGATCCGCACCCCGAGGGAGCTGGCCCAGTCGCGGTCGAGCGTGCAGGTCACCCCCTCGTGGAAGCCGACCTTGACGCCGAGCTCCGAACGGAACGTCACCCACGACTCCAGTCGCTGGGGGGTGCCGAAGGCATCCGAGTCGTAGCGGAAGTGGGCCCGGAAGTCGGTCAGCAGCAGGATGACCTCGAGGTCGCCCTCGAGCCGGACCAGGTCGGTGCCGTGCTTGGCACCGACGCAGTCCATGATCCCCGGCGGCAGCTTGTCGAAGGTCACGACCGGGTCGCCGCGCCGGTCATGGCTCACCGAGCCGTACCTGCGGTCGATCGCGTCGACGGGCACGACCGCGGGGCCGTCGAACGACAGGTGCGACTCCCCCAGCACGTCCTCCAGGGGTGCCTGTCCGACGGTCACGTGCCACCCGCCCGCGGCGCGCTGGGTCACGCTCGTCACGCTGCCCGCCAGGCCCACCGGCTGGACCTGTCCGCCGGGCGCCAGGAAGAACGGCTGGCCGGGCGTCGGGGCCGGCGCCCCGGCGGCCAGCGTGACCTCCCAGGGATCGTGCCGGGTGTCGCCCGAGTCGAGGAGCAGGTCGCCCCCGGTGACGTCCAGCACCGAGGAGGTGGCGGCGACATAGGTGCCGCCCGCGGGGGTGAAGTCGACCGACTCGTGGGCGGCCGGCTGCGCGAAGGTGAACGAGTCGGCCGACGTCGAGCGGCTGGTGCCGCCCGGGGTGGAGACCCGCACGTGCTGGATCCCCGGCAGCCTGGCCGGGGTGGTGACGGACAGCGTGCTCGCCGACAGCCGTCGTACGCCGAGCGCGGGGGTGTCGCCGAAGCGCACCTTCGTGCCGGGCCCGAACCCGCTGCCCCGCACGGTCACGGTCTCGCCGCCGCCCACGCCCCCGGTGGCGGGGCTGACCCCGGACACCGACGGCGCACGGAGGTAGGAGAACCGCGCCCTGCGGCCCGCGACGCTGGACCCGGCCGCCGTCACGACCCGCACGGTCACCGAGCCGGGCGCGGGCGATCGCGGAGGTACGACGGTGAGCCGCCGCGTCGACTGCACGCGGACCGAGGTGCCCTTGCGGGCACCGAACCACACGGCCTTGACCCGCGAGAATCCGGTCCCCGTGACGGTCACGCGCCCCGGCTGCAGCGGCCCCGCGCTCGGCGAGACGCCGGTGACGGTCGGACGCCCTGCGGCCTGCGCCGCGGAGCCGGGACCGAGCGAAGCGGCGACGACCGCCACCATCAGCACGACGACCAGACGGGCGCGCAGCAACATCGAGACAGACCTTCCCCCTGAGGACCGGACTGCACACTATGCGTCACCGGCGCCCCGTGTCCGGAACTCGGCCCGGTTGCTCCTCAGCCCACGAGTCCGCGTCTGCGGGCGATGGCTGCGGCCTCGGTGCGGCCGGCCGCCCCGAGCTTGGCCAGGATCCGCGAGACGTGGACGGAGACCGTCTTGGTGCTGATGAAGAGCTGCTTGCCGATCTCCCCGTTGGTGCGACCCTCCGCGACCAGCGCCAGGATCTCGCTCTCCCGGGCCGTCAGCTCGCCCGACGGCCCGTCGTCGCGGGCCCGCGGCGCCGACCCGAGGGTCACCAGCTCGTCGAGCAGCGGCTGCGCGCCCAGCACGTGGGCGGTGCGGCGCGCCTCGTCGGCAAGGGGCCGCGCCTCGGCCGCCTCGCCGACGCCGCGCAGCACGCTGGCCCACCGCAGGCGCACCCTGCTGAGCTCGGGCTGGGCGCCGTAGGCGGCCGCGAGCTCCTCCGCCGCGCGCCACGCCGCCAGCAGCTCGTCGCGGTCGGGCGGGGCGATCTGGGCCGCCCAGCGCCAGCGCAGCCACTCGGCCTCGAGCCGGGCTGCCCAGGCGCGTCCCTCGGGTCCGAACTCCACCCCCGCCTCGCGGTGCGTCGTCACCACGCGCTGGCCGTCGGCGTGCAGCCGATGGGCGTCGGCGTCGCGCTCGGCGCGCTCCTCGGCCGACAGTCGGGCGGCTGCGGTCGCCAGCACCCCCAACGTGGTGGCGGCGAAGCGCAACCGGCCCGGGAACCAGGTGCGCCACACCTTGGTGATCGTCTCGACCCCCTGGTCGTAGACCGCGAGGGCGCCGGCGACGTCGAGACGGTGCTCGTGGACCGCCAGCTCGGCGCCCGCGCCGATCAGAGCGGCCAGGCCGTCGTCGGGCCAGTGGACGCGCATGCCGTTCGCCACGTCGAGGGCGCGCTCGTCACCGCGAGCCGCCAACAGGGTGGCGTGCTCGGCCGCGAGCAGGGCCCCCGGCATCGGCGGTGGCTGCTCGCCCTCGGCGTCGGCCAGCGACAGGGCGTCGTCCCAGCGTCCGGCCGCCGCCAGGACGACGGCCTGCTGGAGCCGGCTCTCGAAGGCGTACGGCGCCCAGGGCAGCCCGAGCGTGGCGGCGCGGTCGACCGCCTCGGCGAACGCGGCGGCCGAGGCCAGGAAGTCGCCGGCGTCCTGGAGGAACCGCCCCAGCGCGTAGCGGGCCCGGAGCTCGGCGTCGGAGGCGCCGGCCCGGCGCGCCTGCTCGGCGGCCTCGACCAGCCCGGCCGTCGCCTCGGCCGTCGGGCGCTGCCAGTCGAGCGCGGCGAACGTCGTGTGGACGTCGGTGGCCAGGCGCGGCATGTCGTGGGTCTCGGCGAGCGCCAGCGCCTCGAGACCCGCCTGGCGGGCGGCGTCGGCCCGCCCGTGGGCGGCGAGGATGCGGGCGTGGAGCGCCAGTGCCTTGGCGAGCTGGCGCGGCGGGCCCTCGGCGAGGAGCGCGACCGCCTCACCCGACCGGGCGATCTCGTCGTCGTCGCTGTCGGCCACGAGGAGCGCCTGCGCCAGCGTCGACAGCAGCAGCCCGCGCTCGGCGGGCGGGGCGTCACCGGGCAGTCGGTCGAGGTGCTCGCGCGCCAGCCGCATCGCCTTGTCCGTGTGGCCGGCCGCCAGCAGCGCGTCGCTGGCCCGGGAGACGACCGAGGCGAGCTGGACGTCTCCCAGCTCCACACCCTGGCCGGCGAGGGTCAGCGCCTGCTGGTAGTGCTGGGCCGCCTCGTCGGGTCCTCCGACACCGGCCGCCTCGTCGCCCGCCTCGACGCTGGCCCGCAGCGCCGTCGCGAGGTCGCCGGCCAGGCGGGCGTGCCGCGCGATCTCGGCGGCCGCGCCGCGGAACCGGCCGGTTGCCAACGCTTCCGCGTAGGCCGTGTGGAGCCGGACTCGCTCCCCGGGCAGGAGGTCGTCATAGACGGCCTCGCCGAGCAACGCGTGCCGGAAGGCGTAGGAGTCACCGCGCACGGACACCAGCACGTTGCCGTCGACGGCACCGCGCAGGGCCTCGTCGAGGGCGGCCTGGTCGAGTCCGGTGGCCTCGGAGAGCAGGTCGTGGGCGACCCGCCGCCCGCCGGCGGCGGCGGCGCGCACGACGGCGCGGGCCCCCGGCTCCAGCCGGTCGACCCGGACGAGCAGGACGCTGGCGAGGTCCTCGGGGAGCAGGCCGGCGGCGCCCGCCCCGACCAGCTCCTCGACGAAGAACGCGTTGCCCTCCGCGCGGGCCACGATCTCGTCGAGCTCGCCCGCGGGCAGGGGGTCGGGATGGAGCAGCCCCACCAGCCGGCGTACGTCGTCGCGGGCGAGGGGCTCGAGCTGGAGCCGGTCGACTCCCCGCAGCCGAGCCCACTCGGCGAGCTGGCGACGCAGCGGATGGCGGCGGTGGAGGTCGTCGGAGCGGTAGGACGCGACCACGGCGACGCGCGAGGCGGGACGGGCGAACAGGAAGCTCATCAGGTCGAGGGTCGACCGGTCGGCCCAGTGGAGGTCCTCCACGACGAGCAGCAGCGGACGGTCGGCGGCCACCTCCTCGAGCAGGGCGTGGACGGCGTCGAGCAGGGCCCGTGGCTCGACCGGGCCCTCGGAGGCCTCACCGGAGACCCGGCGGCCCGGCTGGAGCCGGGCGAGGGCCGGATGACGGTCGAGCACCGTCGTCACGACGTCGGGGGTCTCGGCGGCCAGCCGGTCGAGCACCTCGGAGAAGGGGAGATAGGGAAGAGCGGTGTCGGTGAAGTCGAGGCAGTGGCCGGCGACCACCCGCCAGTCGTGGTCGAGCGCCCGGTCGCGGAGCTCGGTGAGCAGCCGGGTCTTGCCGACGCCCGCGTCACCGGCGAGCAGGACGGCGCGCCGCTCACCGGTGCGGCCGAGCGCCAGACTCTCGCAGAGCTCCTGCATCTCGGCGTCGCGGCCGACCAGGAAGGGGCTCCGGGGTGGCGGCATGGCCCCATGATCCTCCACGCCGACGACAGAGGCAGGCCCCGCTGGTCCGAGGACCGGCGGGGCCTGCGTGTCGGGGTCCGGCGGGGCTGCCGCCGGGGTGGTGGGGGATGTCTGTCGGTCCGGGGCCGGCCGGGTGGCGGCCAGGACGTCAGGCAACGTGCTGCGCGGTCGACGCGGAGTCGCCGTGCCGGGGGTTGCGCCGGCGGCGACGGCGACGGACGGGCGCCCAGTCGTCGAAGATCCGGTCGGCGCGGTAGCGCATCTCGGCCTGGGTGATCAGGTCCGGGAAACTGTTCATGATGAGTCTCCTTCTCGAGGTTCTTGTCGTGGTGACGAGACGAGACTCCGTCGCTGAGGTAGGCCCCCACATCGGGCGGATGCCTTATCTTCGGCCGGCTCCCGCCGGGGGTACCTCAGGCGGCGTGAAGGCCGCTCACCCGACGGGTACGACGGCCCGCCCGGCCTGCCACACCCCGGCCACCAACGGCACCCCGGGGCGGTAGGCGAGGTGGACGTGGCTCGGCGCGTCCAGCAGCACCAGGTCGGCAGGCGCGCCGACGACGAGACGTCCCACGTCGTCGCGGTCGAGGGCGGCGGCGCCGCCGGCGGTCGCCGCCCGGACGGCCTCTGCGGGCGTCAGGCCCATCTCCCGCACGGCCAGGGCGATGCACAGCGGAAGCGACGAGGTGAAGCAGGAGCCGGGGTTGCAGTCCGACGCGAGCGCGACCGTCACACCGGCGTCGAGCAGCCGGCGGGCGTCGGGGTAGGGCTGCCGGGTCGAGAACTCCACGCCCGGAAGCAGGGTCGCGACCGTGCCGGAGTCGCGCAGCGCCGCCACGTCATCGGCGTCGAGGTGGGTGCAGTGGTCGACGGCCACCAGGCCCAGCTCGCACGCGAGCCTGACCCCCGGGCCGGGGCCGAGCTGGTTGGCGTGCAGGCGCCCCCGCAGCCCCGCGCCCTCGCCCGCCCGGATGATCGTCCGTGCCTGGTCGGCGTCGAATGCTCCGGTCTCGCAGAACACGTCGATCCAGGCGGCGTACGGCGCCGCGGCCGCGAGCATCGGGCCGGTGACCAGCGCGACGTAGTCGTCAGGGTCGGCGTCGGCCGGCACCACGTGGGCGCCCAGGAAGGTGGTCTCGTCGGTGAACTGCCGCGCGACCGCGAGCGACCGCGCCTCGTCGCGCACCGTCAGGCCGTAGCCGCTCTTGATCTCCACGGTCGTGGTGCCCTGGCGACGCATCTCGGCCACCAGTCGCGCCACGTGGGTGGTGAGCTGCTCGTCGGTGGCGGTGCGGGTGGCGGCCACGGTGGAGCGGATCCCCCCGGCGGTGTAGGCCTCCCCGGCCATCCGGGCCGCGAACTCCGCCGCCCGGTCACCGGCGAAGACCAGGTGGCTGTGGCTGTCGACGAAGCCGGGGAGCACCGCCCGCCCTCCGGCGTCGTACGCCGTGTCCGCGGCGGGCGCGCCGGCGGCCGGGCCCACCCACGCGATGCGGCCGCCCTCGACCAGGACCGCCGCGTCCGCGACGAGCGCCAGGGGGTCCTCGGGCGAGGAGCGCTCGGGGTCGTTGGTGGCGAGCTCGCCGATGCCGGTCAGCAGCAGGCTGCTCACGCCCACAGCCCTCCGATCGCCCGGTCGAGCGCGCGCCCGATCTCCTCGCGGCCACCCTGCCGGAAGACCTCGCGCCCGTCGACCACCACGCGGGTCACGTCGGCCCCACCGGCGGCGAAGACGACCGTGCCCTCGTCGTGGCCGGTGCCGGCGGTGCGGGGGCTGTGCGGGTCGAGGGTGACCAGGTCGGCCCGGGCCCCGACGGCGATCGTGCCCGCGTCGGGGAAGCCGAGCGACGCCTGGCCGTCCCTGGTCCCGGCGGCGAGCAGCTCGGCGGCGGGCCAGTGGCCCCGGCTGCGGCTGGCGAGCCGCTCGTCGAGCTCGACCGCACGCAGCTCCTCGAACGGGTCGACGACGGCCTGGCTGTCGGAGCCGATCGTGAGCCGCGCACCGGCATCGCGCAGCGCCCGGCTCGGCCCGATCCCGTCGCCGAGGTCGCGCTCGGTGGTGGGGCAGAAGCAGGCGTAGGACGCGGCGCCTCCGAGCAGCGCCACGTCGTCGGGCGTCAGGTGGGTCGCGTGCACCGCCGTCGAGGCCGGTCCGAGCGCGCCGGCGTCGGCGAGGAGGCGCGTCGGCGTGACGCCGTGGGCCGCGAGGCAGGCGTCGTTCTCCGCGACCTGCTCCGAGAGGTGCACGTGGAGCGGTGCGCCGGCGGCGGCGTCGGCGACCACGGCCAGCTGGTCGTCCGGCACGGCGCGCACGGAGTGGACCGCCGCCCCGACGACGATGCCGTCGCGGTCCGCCAGGTCGTCGGCCAGGGCGCCGCGCCGCTCGGCCCAGCCTGCCGCGTCGCCGTCGGAGAAGCGCAGCTGCGGACCCTCCGGTGGTGCGCCGAAGCCCGCGCTGAGGTAGCAGGTGTCGAGGAGCGCGATCCGCAGCCCGGCCTCGCGTGCCGCGGCGACCACCGCGTGGCCGAGCGCGTTGGGGTCGGCGTACGGCACTCCCCCGGGCTGATGGTGGAGGTAGTGGAACTCGCCCACGCTGGTGAAGCCGGCCGCCGCCATCTCGGCGTACGCCGCCCGCGCGAGCGCGAACAGCGAGTCGGGGTTCAGCCGCGCGGCGACGGCGTACATCTGCTCGCGCCACGTCCAGAAGCTGCCGCGCCCGCGCTGCGTGCGACCGCGCAGCGCCCGGTGGAAGACATGGGAGTGGGCGTTGGCGAAGCCCGGCACGGTCAGCCCGGGCACCCGGTCGGCCACCGCGACCACGCAGCCCGGCTCGACCCGGGTGAAGCGGCCGTGCTCGACCTCCACCAGCACGTCGTCGGCGAAGCCCGAGGCGCCGTCGGCACCCTCGACCCAGGCGCGCTCGAGGAGGTACGCCGTCACGCGGGGGCCTCCGTCAGCCGGGCCAGGGCGTCGGCGAGCGCCTCGACGCCGGCGAGGCAGTCGGCGGACTCCGCGTGCTCGGCGGGCGAGTGCGAGACGCCGGTCGGGTTGCGCACGAAGAGCATCGCCGTCGGCACCCCCGCCTCCGCGAGGATCCCGGCGTCGTGACCGGCCTGGGTGGGCAGCAGCGGCCAGTCGCCGTCCGGGTGCCCGGTCGCCAGCCTCCGTGACAGGTCGGCGTCGAAGGAGACCGGTCCGGACACCGACTCGGTGGTGAGCGTGCAGGTGGTGCCGTCGCGATCGGCCCGCTCGGTCGCCAGCCGCTCGATCTCCCCCACGAGGCCCTCGAGCGCGGCCTCGCTGTCGGCGCGGGCGTCGAGCCACGCGGTCACCTGCGACGGCACGGCATTGGTGCCGTTGGGAGTCACCTCGACCCGGCCGAACGTCGCGCGGTGCCCGCCCAGCCTGGCCTGCTTGGCGGCGGCCAGGGCGGTCATCGCGAACGTCAGCATCGGGTCGTGGCGGTCCTCCATGCGGGTGGTGCCGGCGTGGTTGGCCTCCCCCGACAGGTCGAGGCGGTAGCGACCGTGCGGCCAGATGCCGGTGGCGACGCCCACGGCCGCGTCGACGTCGACCAGGTGGCGCCCCTGCTCCACGTGGAGCTCGACGTAGGCATGGGTCTGCTCGACGAGCCCGGGCCAGCGGGCGTCCTCGCCGGGTCCGGACAGGCCGGCGCGCTCCAGCGCGTCCGGGAGGAGGACGCCGGCGCGGTCGCGCAGCTCGCGCGCCTCGCGCCAGGTCGTGGCGCCGGTGACCAGGCGCGAGCCCAGGCAGGCCCGGCCGAAGCGGGAGCCCTCCTCCTCGGCGAAGACCGCCACCCCGACCGGGCGGGTCGGCCGGTGGCCCCGCTCGCGCAGCAGGTCGATCGCGGCCAGGGCCGAGACGACGCCCAGCGGGCCGTCGTACGCACCGCCGTCGAGGACCGAGTCCAGGTGCGAGCCGGTCAGCACGTGTCGTCCGCTCGCCCCCTCCGGTCGCCACCATGCCACCGCGTTGCCGAGGCCGTCGGTCTCCAGGACGAGCCCGCGCGCGGCAGCGGCCTCGGCGAACCACTCCCGCAGCTCCCCCTCGGCGCTGGTCCACGGCTGCCGGAAGTAGCCGC
Source organism: uncultured Nocardioides sp. (assembly GCA_964591845.1). Lineage (GTDB taxonomy): Bacteria > Actinomycetota > Actinomycetes > Propionibacteriales > Nocardioidaceae > Nocardioides. The sequence continues at coordinate 8,490 of CAZQCA010000018.1, read as the reverse complement.
CCGAGCGCGCCGAGCGTCCGACGGGCGCCAGCGCGCGCCACATCTCCTCGAACCCGGCCACGACGCCAGTCCACCGCTCCGCGGGCACGCCGGGCAAGCACCGCGGCCGCGTCGGAGTCTCGGATCCCAGACCGCGAGGCCCGGGCACGTCGGCTGCGGACCGGGCCGCCGTCACCGAACCGCAAGGACTCGCCCGTCCGACGACCGGCGTCGGCGCCCTACCCTCGGAGGATGACCACCGTGCTCGTGGTCGACGACGACCCGACGGTGCGCGAGGTGGTCGCGACCTACCTCCGTCGCGACGGGCTCGACGTGCTCGAGGCCGCCGACGGTCCCGGCGCCCTCGCCACCGACGCCGACGCCCGGCCGGACCTGGTCGTGCTCGACCTGATGCTGCCCGGCCTCGACGGGCTGGAGGTCTTCCGTCGCCTGCGCGCGCGGCGCGGCGACGTCCCCGTGGTGATGCTGACCGCGCGCGGCGACGAGGCCGACCGGGTCCTCGGGCTCGAGGTGGGAGCGGACGACTACGTCGCCAAGCCGTTCTCCCCGCGCGAGCTCGTGCTCCGGGTCCAGGCCCTGCTCCGGCGTACGACGACTCCGGCGGCGCCGGCCGCGGAGGTCCTCACCGACGGCGACCTGGTCGTCGACACCCGCGCCCGCGCGGTGACCCGCGCCGGGCGGCCGCTGGCCCTGACGGCGCGGGAGTTCGACCTGCTGCGCCACCTGGTCGCGACGGCCGGCACGGTCTGGACCCGCACCCAGCTGATGCACGACGTGTGGGGATGGGAGTACGGCGACGAGTCGACCGTCACCGTCCACGTGCGTCGCCTCCGCGAGAAGGTCGAGGAGGAGCCGAGCCGACCGCGCCGGCTGGTGACGGTGTGGGGCGTGGGCTACCGATGGGACGCCGATGGCTCCTGAGCTCGAGGCCGCGACCCTCGCACTGGCGACCGTGCTGGTGACCGGCGTCGCTGGCGCCGGTGCGCTGTGGGCGCTCGGACGGCGCCGGCCGGTGGTGGCCGCGGCGCTGGCGCCCGCGATGGTCGTGGCCGCGATGGGCGCCGGGGTCTGGGTGACCGCGCGGGCGATGTTCCTGAGCGAGCACGACATCGGCGTGGTGCTGATCGTGCTGGGCTCGGCGCTCCCGATCGCGCTCGGCCTCGGCACCTGGCTCGCGATGGGCATGCGCTCGCTCACCCAGCGGGCCGCCGAGGAGGCCGCCGAGCGGACGGCCGCCCTGGAGGTCGAGCAGGCGCGCCGCGACCTCGTGGCCGGCGTCTCCCACGACCTCCGCACCCCGCTCGCGGGCATCCGGGCGATGGCCGAGTCGCTCGAGGACGGTGTCGCGACCGATCCCGCGCACTACCTGGCCCGCATCCGCGCCGAGGTCGACCGGATGGACACGATGGTCGGCAACCTGCTGGACCTCTCCCGGCTCCAGTCCGGCAGCCGACAGCTGCGGCACGACACGGTCGACCTGCGCGACCTGGTCTCCGACATCGTGGCTTCCGCGCGGATCGTCGGCGAGCGCGAGGGCGTGTGCGTCACCGGCACCGCGCCCGACCCGGTGCTCGTCGACGGCGACCCCGAGCTGCTCGGCAGAGCCGTCGCCAACCTGCTGGCCAACGCGGTCCGCCACACGCCTGCGGGGGGCTCCGTGGCGGTGACGGTGACCGGGACGGACGGCCGGGCGCGGGTGTCGGTCACCGACGCCTGCGGCGGCATCCCCGACGACGTGCTGCCCCGGGTCTTCGACGCGGGCTTCCGCGGGTCGTCGGCCCGGACCCCCACCGACGGGGCCTCGGGCGGGCTGGGCCTGGCGCTGGTGCGCGAGGTGGCGCTCGCCCACCACGGCGACGTGACGGTCGCCAACGAGGGGCCCGGGTGCCGGTTCACCGTCACGCTGCCGACGGGATGAGGGCCCGTCGCTGCGCCCGCCGGCTCCGGGAGACCGACGTAGGCTGGAGGAGATGAGCGAAGCCGAGCGTCCCGACCGCACGCCCGACCGCGACCGGCGTACCGGCCGCTCGGCGGCGGCCGCGCGGATCCAGCAGCAGGCCAGCTGGGTGGACCTCCAGGTCCGGCAGGCGGTGGAGCGTGGCGAGTTCGACGACCTGCCCGGCTACGGCCGACCGATCGAGGACCTCGGCACCCAGCACGACCCCGACTGGTGGGTCAAGAAGCTGGTCGAGCGCGAGCAGATCAGCGGTGTGCTGCCGCCGGCACTGCAGCTGCGCAAGGACGACGCCGACCTGGACGAGCGGCTCGACCGGATGTCGCTCGAGGGCGACGTACGCCGTGAGCTCGAGGAGTTCAACGAGCGCGTCCGCGGCGCCTTCTACCAGCCTCTCGGCGGGCCGCCCATGGTCACCCGGCCGCGCGACGTGGAGGCCGAGGTCGAGCGCTGGCGGCAGCGGCGGGTCGCCCGCGCGGCGGACCACCGAGAGCTTGCGGCGCGACCGGTGTCCGAGGACCGGCGCCGTCGCCGCTGGTGGCGGCGGCGGGGCTGACCCGCGACGCCCGGCGACCCCGGTGCCCGGCGACGTGGAATGCGTCATACCGCCGCCGTGAGGGAGGCGCTAGCGTCCGGCCATGCCCAGCACGAGCGCCAAGGACTTCTTCCGCCCCCTCGCGGTGGGGGCGCCCCAGCCGCTGACGGAGATCCCGGCGCGGCCGAGCCGCGCGATCCACTTCTTCGACCCCTCGAACGAGAAGATGGCCGCCAAGGTGCCGCAGCTGGTCGGCACCGTCGACGTGCTGCTCGGCAACCTCGAGGACGCCGTCAGGGCCGACCGCAAGGAGGCCGCCCGCGAGGGCCTGGTGCGGATCGCCGGCGACACCCCCGGCCTCGGCGGCGGCGACGGGCCCACCCAGCTGTGGACGCGGGTCAACTCGCTCGACAGCCCGTGGGCGCTCGACGACCTGACCCGGCTGGTGACCGCGATCGGCGACCGGCTCGACGTCGTGATGGTCCCCAAGGTGCAGGGCGCCGAGGACATCCACTACGTCGACCGGCTGCTGGCGCAGCTCGAGGCCAAGGCCGGGCTGACCCGCCCGATCCTGGTCCACGCGATCCTCGAGACGGCTCGAGGCGTGGCCCATGTCGAGGAGATCTGCGGAGCCTCGCCGCGGATGCAGGGCCTGTCGCTGGGTCCGGCCGACCTGGCGGCCGATCGCCGGATGAAGACGACCCGGGTCGGCGGGGGGCACCCCGGCTACCTGGTCCGGCAGGACCCACCCGTCGGCGCCGACGGCGCCGCCGACATCGGCGCGCCGCGCACGACGTACCAGCAGGACCTGTGGCACTACACGATCGCCCGCATGGTCGACGCGTGCGCGATGCACGGCATCTCGCCCTATTACGGCCCGTTCGGCGACATCGCCGACGTGGTGGCGTGCGAGGACCAGTTCCGCAACGCCTTCCTGCTCGGCTGCGTCGGCACCTGGACCCTCCACCCCAAGCAGATCGAGATCGCCCACCGGGTCTTCTCGCCCAGCGTCGAGGACATCCGGCACGCGCGCCGGGTCGTGGCAGCGATGGGCGACGGCACCGGCGCGGTCATGCTCGACGGCAAGATGGAGGACGACGCCTCGCTCAAGCAGTGCCTGGTGATGGTGCGGCTCGCGGAGCAGCTCGCCGCGATCGACCCCGCGCTCAAGGCGGCGTACGACGAGATCCCGGACGACGGCGGGGTGGAGTGATGGAGTTCCGTCCGCGCCGCTCGGTCCTCTACATGCCGAGCTCCAATGAGCGGGCCCTGGAGAAGGCGAAGTCGATCCCCTGCGACGGGCTGATCCTCGACCTCGAGGACGCCGTGGCGCCCGACGCCAAGCCCGCCGCGCGGGAGGCCGCCTGCGCCGCTGCCTCCTCCGGCGAGTACGGCCGTCGCGAGGTCACCATCCGGGTCAACGGTGTCGACACGGAGTGGCACGCCGCCGACCTCGCCGCCGCCTGCGCGGCCGGACCCGACGCGATCGTGGTGCCCAAGGTCGACTCGGCCGAGGCGGTCCGCGCTCTGGTCGACGCGCTGGAGCGACACGACGCCCCCGACCGCACGACGCTGTGGGCGATGGTCGAGACACCGGTCGCGATGCTGCACGCGGAGGAGATCGCCGCCGCCTCCGAGCGCCTCACGGTGCTCGTGATGGGCACCAACGACCTGGCCAAGGAGCTCTACGCCGCGCACGTGCCCGGCCGGGCGCCGCTGCTCACCGGTCTCGGGCTGGCGCTGCTCGCCGCCCGCGCGACCGGCAAGGCCATCCTCGACGGCGTCTTCAACGACGTCCGCGACGAGGACGGCTTCCTCGCCGAGTGCGCCCAGGGACGCGACCTGGGGTTCGACGGCAAGACGCTGGTCCACCCGGGCCAGGTCACCGGCGCCAACGCGGCGTTCGCCCCGTCCGAGGCCGCCGTGGCCGACGCGCGCGGCGTCGTGGAGGCCTGGGAGTCCGGCCGCGGCTCGGGCGTCGTCACCTACCAGGGCCGCATGGTCGAGAACCTCCACGTCGAGTCCGCCACCCGCACCCTCGCGATCCACGACGCGATCAGCGCCCTCGAAGGCTGACCCCCGCCCCGGCGTATCCACAGGTTTTCGGGGTAGTCCAGTGCGTTTCTGTTGTGGATAGCCCTTTGGCAACCGAAACTCACTGGACTATCTCGACGTCGCCGCCGTCGATGATCCGGTCGATGGCGGCCGCCTCGGCCACGGCCGTGGCCGGGAGTCGTACGGTGCGCAGCAGCTGGTCGCCGTGGACCGTCCAGCCGGGCGGCGGCGCAGGGGCGGCGGCAGGCGACGTCACCTGGGGCGCCTCGAGGTCGCGGTAGTCGACGAGGACGTCGGCCCCGGTCCGGGGTGAGCAGGCCCGGTCGTAGAGCCGCTGGGCACCGAGGTAGCGCCGCTGGTCGGGATGGTCCGGGTCGGCCGGACTCCCGTCGCGCGCCGCCAGCCGGGCCACCGTCACCTCGGGTGGCGCGTCGAGGAAGACCACCAGGTCCCACGCCTGCTCGAGCTCCGGCCGCTGGAGGAACACGCCGTCGACGACGAGCACACCGCCCGCGGGCACCGGCTCCGCCGGCGCGTCGAGGAGCTCGTCGCGAGCCTCGTCGTGCCAGCGCCGGCGGTAGTCCGCACCTGCGCCGGCGAGCCACGGGTCGAGCAGACAGCGCCGCAGCGCCGGATAGTCGAAGTGCCTCGACCAGACCGACTCGGGGGTCCGGCCCAGGGCATGCCGATGGACGCGAGGATGGTGGAAGTCGTCGACCGACGCCCGGACGATCGGCCGGGCGCCTCCGAGGACGTCGGCCAGGACGTCGACCAGCTCATCGGCGAAGGTCGTCTTGCCCACGCCGTCGGGCCCGTCGACGGCGACCAGCAGCGGCCGGCGTACGTCGGGCAGCAGCGCGGCGACCTGCCCGAACAGCGCGGCCCGAGGGCCGGAGCCCGCCGCGCTCATCCGACGGTCACTCCGGCTCGCGACGGAGCTTGTCGTCGAGCCAGGTCTTGGCGGACCCCAGCCAGCCGGCCGCCTCGTGGACCAGCCTCCCGAGCGCGTCCTGCGTGCGCCGGAACGCCTCGGCGTACGACGCGGCCGCCTCCTGCGCCGCGGCGGAGACACCGGCCGTCGCGTCGTCGACGCGGCGCGGATAGTCGCCCCCGAGGATCGCCGTGTAGGTACCCGAGTCGACCCACGAGCGCAGCTCGCGGGCGCGGATCACGGCGAACGGGTGGCTGGCGCGCTCCACGAGCATCGCCTTGAGCACGGAGTCACGCAGGTCCTCGGTCTCGGCGTACTCCGCGCCCTGCTCGAAGAACGACGTGATGTCGAGGCTCTCGAGGTGACCGCCGGAGGCCAGCTTCATGTGCACCCGCGTGGCCACCGCCGGGTCCTGCGTCGCCAGCAACCCGGCCCGGTCGGCCGACAGCTCGGCCTTGCGCGACCACTCCATCAGGGCCGCGAGGATGACCCGGACGCCGAGCGCACCGCCCGGCACCGCCGCGAGCACGCCGGTGAGCACGATCAGCCGCTCCAGCAGGGTCCGGTAGACGGCGTGTCCGCTGAGCGCGTGACCGAGCTCGTGACCGACCACGAAGCGCAGCTCCTCGTCGTCGAGGAGGTCCACCAGGCCGGAGTTGAGGACGATGATCGGCTTGGCCATGCCGATGGTGCGCGCGCCCAGCGTGGGGTCGGCGACGACGTACATCTCCGGCAGGTCGGTCGCGTCGAGGACTGCGGCGACGTCGGCCAGGGCGCCGTGCAGCGCGGCGAACTGACGCTCGTCGACGCGCACCGCGGAGCCGAGGAAGACCAGCCGCACCTGCCGCTCGTTGATCAGCGAGTTGAACGCCTTGAGCAGGCTGTCGAAGCCCTTGAGCTTGCGCAAGGCCACGAGCGCGCCCTTGTCGGCCGGGTGCTCCCAGGCGCGGGAGCTGATGCCCGGCAGGGCGGTGCGGGTCCGGGCGGGCTTCTTGGTCGCCATGCCCGGATCCTCTCACTCGCCCCTGCGCGGCTCGGTCGGTCGTGGGGTCGCGGCCTGTCGACTCATGAACTCCCAGACCAGCCCGTGGGCGAGCACGACCAGCAGGATCAGGACGATCGCCTCGGCCTGCAGCGGCGTGAGGTCGAGCGTCTCCGCGAGCTCCGGCGCGAGGCCCAGCAGCCCGACCACGGCATAGAGCGCGGCGGCGCCCAGCTGGTACGGCGCGGCGGAGGCGTCGCCGCCGCGGGTCAGGCCGAACAGCCGCACCGTGGCGGCGCAGCCGACGACGGCCACGACCACGAAGCTGACCCGCCAGAAGCTCGGGGTGGACGTGCCGCCCACCTGGGCGAACAGCCCCATCAGGGCAGGCAGGAAGAACGCCAGGTAGACCCCGCCCACCGCCCGGCGCAGCGCGTCGTCGACCATCCACCCGGGGTGCTGCTGCACGACGTTCCACCAGAGCCCGACGAGCGTGAAGCAGGTGGCGGAGAAGAAGCCGTAGAAGGTGCCGATGTCCATCGCCTGACCTCCAGTCTCCGATAGTCCGCTACGTTCGGCACCCCGTCCCAGTCGCCAGGGCGTGCCGTGCGTAGCGGACTATGCGGGGAACCGACGTCCCAGTATCTCGCGGTCGGGCCGCCACCAGTCCGGCCGCTGCAGCGTCCAGCGCGACGGCAGGCCGCTTCGGAGAGCGCGCTCTCGTGCGCCACGCATGCGCTCAGCCACCCTCCTCCGGTCACGCAGCTCGCCGGCCACGACCGAGAAGTACTCGAGCCCGACGTCCCGGAACGCCGCCTCGCGCTCGATGTCGCTGCTCCTTCGATCCGCCTCGCGATGGTGCGCGCCGTCGTACTCGCCGACCACGCCGGCCGCGGCATCCAGCAGGTCGGGGAAGCCGATCAGGTGTCCGTCGAGGTCGAACAGCGGCTGGTTGCACACGGGATCCGGCAACCCCGCGTCGAGCACCCAGCACAGCCGCATCCAGGACTCCTGGGGCGAGAGCGACGACTCGCTGGCGCTCACCAGCGCTTCGCGGACCTGGGGCACACCCTCCCAGCCGTGGTGACGATCGACGTACGACGCGAAGGCGCTGAGCGTCGTCAGCCCGGCCGCGGCTGTCATGTCGACGGCCACCGTGGCGCGCCGCACGGACTCCGCGAACCTCGCGACGTCGAAAAGCGCCCGATGGACCGTGCAACAGGGGACGCCCCGCACCACCTCCCTGTCGGGCGGCCCGAGCTGCACCGCGCTGAACGTGGCCGGCCCCGGCCGCAGCGCTGCGCCGCCGGCCAGTCGCAGAAGCGGGACGGGCAGATCGTGCCCGGCGGCGCCCCTGCCGTCGAAGTACGCCGCGCCGCGCCACCGCAGAGCCGCCCACCCCGCCAGCGCGCCCGAGGTCCCGACGACGCGCACGGCCTGCTCGAGGATCCGCTGCTCGACCTGCCTGTCGTCGGTGTCCGACGGGACGTACCACCCGCGTGCACACCGGCGCCAGGCCCTCGAGCGCGCCTGCACCCGCGTGGGCCCCAGCTGACCGCCCGGGTCGAGTCGCACCGGCCACACCAAGTCCGGCGAAGGCGCGACGTAGGGCCGCCAGAAGTCCATGGGCATCTCTGCCCGTCACGGCCGACCTCTACACCCGGCTTCCGGCGGGCTGTGGAGAACCCGCGCCAATGGGATAGTCCGCTACGTTCGGCACGCCTCCGGCGTCGGAATGGGGTGCCGAACGTAGCGGACTATCTCCTCAACCCGGAGTCAGGACTCCTGCATGGGGATCCGGACGTCGCGGTCGGCGGCCACCTCGACGGCCCGGTCGTAGCCGGCGTCGACGTGGCGGATGACGCCCATGCCCGGGTCGTTGGTGAGGACCCGCTCGATCTTGGCGGCGGCGAGCGGCGTGCCGTCGGCGACGCAGACCTGGCCGGCGTGGATCGAGCGACCCATGCCGACCCCGCCGCCGTGGTGGATCGACACCCAGGTCGCCCCGGACGCGGTGTTGACCAGCGCGTTGA
>CAZQCA010000017.1:0-24171 GCA_964591845.1 uncultured Nocardioides sp. | reverse complement strand
CGGCCTCCTCAGCACCGCCGCCTGGCGCTCTCCCGACGGCACGCTGACCTATGCCAACGAGGGCGCGATCTTCGTCACCGGCGCCGCGGTCCAGTGGCTGCGCGACGGCCTCCAGATCGTCGGCTCGGCGGCCGAGACCGAGGCGGTCGCCCGCTCGGTGGACGACTCGGGGGGTGTGGTCTTCGTCCCGGCGCTCACCGGGCTCGGGGCCCCTCACTGGGACCCCCACGCCCGGGGCCTGATCGTGGGCCTGACCCGCGGCACCACCCGGGCCCACCTGGTGCGCGCCACGCTCGAGGCGATCGCGTTCGAGGTGAGGGACGTGCTCGAGACCATGGACCTCGGCGGCGGAGCTCTCAGGGTCGACGGCGGTGCCTCGGCCAACGACCTGCTCTGCCAGCTCCAGGCCGACCAGCTCGGGGTGGCCGTGGAGCGTCCGCAGATCGTGGAGACGACGGCGCTGGGGGCGGCGTTCCTGGCCGGACTCGGGGTCGGCGTGTGGGAGTCCACCGATGAGCTGCGCCAGAGCTGGCAGCTCGACCGACGCTTCGAGCCGTCCGGCGACCGGGCCACCGCCGACGCCGCGCACGCCCGCTGGCTCGACGCCGTACGCCGCGCCGAGGGCTGGGCCGGCTGAGCCGCCTCGCGGACTCCCGGGGGGCGGTGCGCTGACCTACTGGTGCGTACGACGCACATGCCGACCGTACGCACCAGTAGGCCCGCGGCGGCTCGTCGTACGCACCAGTAGGCGGCGACCCCGGCGCCGACAGGTCGTCCGCCGAGGTCGTCTGCGGAGGATTGACCGATGGGCGTCCTGGGCTCGGGTGGGTGCCATCCCGCCTACTGGTGTGTACGACCTACTGGTGTGTACGACGCACATGCCGACCGTACGCACCAGTAGATCCAGGGGCGGCTAGATCCAGGGCCGCGCTGCGAGTGCGCCGTACGCACCAGCAGGCCGGGGAGCTGCGCGCCGGCCAAACGGCATCGACCGGACCTCGGCCGCCCTCCGGACCCTCGGGGCGCCGTCGGGAAGCTTGGCCGTCGTCCAGACCTCCGGGCACTCACTCCAGCTCGTCGACCTCGCGCCGGCGGGCGTCGCGCTCGGCCTCGGCGTCGGCCAGGGCGGCCGCCGCCTCCTCGACGGCCTCCTCGGCGTCGCCCGCCTCGTCGTCGAGCTGCTCGGCCCTCGCCTCGCGGTCGGCGACCTGGCGGCGCAGCTCGTCGAGCTCGGCCTGCACCTGGAGCGCGGCCGCACGGAGCTTCTCCAGCGATCGCTCGGCCCGCCGGTGGGCCGTCTCCGCCTTGCGCAGCGCGGCGTCCGCCTCGCGCAGCGCCTTCTCGGCGGCCCGCCGCGCGTCGCGGGTGGCCGCCGCGTCGGGCTCGGGTGGCGGGACGATCCGCAGCTCCGGTGGCGCGGGCGGCGCAGTCTCGCGGGGCGCGGCGGCGTAGCCGAGCGCCTCGGGGACGGCCAGCGCCGCGGCGACGTCGGCAGCGTCGACGCCGTTGGCGTTCAGGGCCGCGACCAGGAGGCCGCTCCGGACCGCCTCGGCGGCACCCGCGTCGACCATGGCCGCCGTCAGCGTCGCCTCGACCTGCTCGGCCACCGCTTCGGTCACCCGGGTGCCCTCGTCGGCCGCCAGCGAGCGGGCCCGCGAGGTCACCGCCGCCGTGACCTGCCGCCGCTGCCGCGTGAGGGCCCGCAGCTCGTCGCCGTCGAGGGTCGCCTGCGCCTCGCGCAGCGCCGCTCCGACTTGCAGCACCTGCTCCACCTGGTCGGCGTCCCGGCGGACGAGCAGGTTGACCACCCAGGCGGCCACCGAGGGCCGGCGCAACGCCTTCACCCTGGTCGCCAGCTCACGGTCCTCGGCGCGCAGCTCCTTGGCCATCGCGTCCCGCGCGGGGGTGAACGCCGCCGCCGGCAGCGCATAGAGCTCGTCGGCGCGGACCAGCAGCGGGTCGGGCTCGGGCGGCGGCACCACCCCAGCCTAGGACGAGAGCCTCCGGGAGTACTCCATCTCGGTCGGGTACGGCGGCCACGGCGCGGGCTGCGTCGCCCCCGTGGGGTCCCAGCCCAGCCGCTCATAGAGCGCCCGGGCCCGCGCGTTCTCGACCAGGCACCACAGCCGCAGCTCCCGCCGGCCGGCGGCCCGCAGCGCAGCCTCCGCGTGCCGCACCGCCCGCGCCCCCAGCCCACGCCCCCACCTCGCCGGCGCCACCGCGAGGTGCCGGACGGTGCCGGCGTCGTCGTAGGCGACGACGCAGTCCAGCGTCGCGTCGGTGGCGTCCAGCACGTCGACGACCGTGTCGGGGTCGTCGAGCACGAGACTCCAGCGGGCGAGCACGCCGTCGTCGGGGTAGGGGAAGCGGTCCTCGGGGAAGACGTGACCGAGGCCGGCCAGGCTTGCCGCACGCTCGAGCGCGAGCAGAGCCGGGGCATCGTCGGGGCCGGCCCGCCGCCAGGTCGGGTCGGCGCCGCGGCCGGTCACTCCTCCTCGTCGAGCCCGTGCTCGATGGCGTAGCGCGTGAGCTGCACCCGGTTGTGCATCTGCAGCTTGCGCAGGGTGTTCTGGACGTGGTTCTGCACGGTGCGGTGCGAGAGCACCAGGCGCTCGGCGATCTGCTTGTAGGACATGCCCTTGGCCACCATCTTGAGCACCTCGGTCTCGCGGTCGGTGAGCTCGGGCGTGTCGGAGTCGGGCGTGTCGGGTCCGTCGGAGAGCCGCCGGAACTCCCCCAGCACCAGTCCCGCGAGACCGGGGGTGAAGACGGTGTCGCCCTGCGCCACCCGGCGTACGGCGCGGACCAGCTCCTCGCGCGAGGCGGACTTGACGAGGTAGCCCGTGGCCCCGGCCTTGACGGCGTCGAGCACGTCGGCCTGCTCCCCCGACGCCGACAGGATCAGCACCCGGGCCGACGGGTCCTGGGACAGGACGTCGCGGGTGACCTCGACGCCGTTGGGTCCGGGGATCTGCAGGTCGAGCACCAGGACCTGGGGCCGTGCTGCGGGGAAGCGAGCCAGCGCCTCGTGCCCGTTGGCGGCGACGCCGACGACCGCGAACCCGGCGTCCTCCAGGTCGCGCTCCACGGCGTCGCGCCACATCGGGTGGTCGTCGACGACCATGACCCGGATCTTCTCGGCCTCCGTCGCTGGATCCATGGCCCGACCCTACCGAGCAGGAAGGCGGCTGGGATCAGGTAGGGAAGCTCAGCTCCCACTCCGTCCCGAAGCCGCCGGTCGTCAGCTCCGCCGAGCCGCCGAGCTCGGCCACGCGGCCCAAGATCGAGTCGCGAACGCCCAGCCGTCCCTCAGCGGCGGCCTCGTCGAGGCGCCCCTCGGGGATGCCGAGGCCCTCGTCGCGGACCGTGACGACGACCCGCCCGGGCACCTGCTCCAGCAGCACCCAGGCCGGCGCGTCCAGTCCCACATGGGCGGCCACGTTGTCGAGACAGGCGCGCACCACGGCGACCACCTCACGGGCCTGCTCGACCGGCATCGGCACCGGCACGCCGGGCGCCGCCACGGACACCACCGGAGGGCGCACCGCCTCCAGCCGCTCCAGCTCCGCCGCCAGGTCCAGCTCGCTCGTCGTGGGCCCCCCGTCGGAGACGGAGTCCTGCTGCCGGATCAGCGAGCGCAGGGCGCTCTCCTGCTCCTCGGCCATCCTCCCCAGGTCCGCGAACTCGCCGCCGACCTCGGCGCCGCGCCGCTGCACCAGGGCCAGCACCTGGAGGACGCCGTCGTGGACGGCCCGCGCGAGCCGTCCACGCTCCTCGGCGACGGCGGCCGCCCGCTCCGCCCGGTCGCGCTCGGCAGCCATCAGCTGCAGCGACTCACACATGTAGCCGACGATGGGGCCCCCGATGAGGAGCAGGAAGACGTTGCCGTAGTTGGCCTGGGTGACGTGCTCCCGGATCGCCAGGTCCGCCGCCGCCAGGCAGGCGCCCGCGAACAGCCCGCCGCGCCAGCGCCAGTGGATGGCCCAGGCCAGCAGCGCGCCCATCACCCAGAAGCCCGGGATGGTGGCGCGCAGCTGCTCGCCCTTGATGAGCGGGGAGACCATGATGCCCGTGACCGCGACCGCCAGGTCCGCGGCCAGCAGCCACGGCGTACGTCGCACCGCGTCGCGGTAGGCCCAGGTGGCGTAGCCGGTCCAGGCGAGCATCGCGACGACCACCACGACTCCGGCCGCGGGGTGCTCGAAGTTCTCGTAGCGCCAGAGGTTGAGGCCGATCGCGTTGGCCAGGACCACCCAGCGCAGGACGGCGAGCGCGCGCAGCAGCCGGTCCTCGACGGCCACGGCCGCGGGCGCGGACCACCACTGCCCGACCGGCTGCGACGTGCTCAGGACGCCTGCCTGCGCTGCTTGCGCGCGGCCGGCGGCTCGTCGGACGCCTCCCGCTCGGCCCGCTTGGCCTGCTCCTTGGCCTGCTCCTTGGCCTGCTCCCGGGCCTTGGTGGCCAGCTCCTTGGCCTTCGGCGCGTAGAGGTCGACGTACTCCTGGCCGGAGAGGCGCATGATCTCGTACATGATCTCGTCGGTGACCGAGCGCAGGATGTAGCGGTCCTTCTCCAGGCCCTCGTAGCGCGAGAAGTCCAGCGGCCGGCCGAAGCGGACCGAGGGCCGGGTGATGGCACCGAACGTCTTGCCCGGGGGTGCGACGACATCCGTGCCGAGCACGGCGACGGGGATCACCGGGACCCCCGTCTCGAGCGCCAGCCTCGCCACCCCGGTGCGACCGCGATAGAGCCGGCCGTCGTGCGAGCGGGTGCCCTCGGGGTAGATGCCGAACAGCTCGCCGGCCTCCAGGATCCGGCGCGCCGAGCGCAGCGCCCCCTCCGCGGCGTTGGCGCCCGACCGGTCGATCGGCACCTGTCCGGCCCCGGAGAAGAACTTCCGCTGGATCCACCCCTTGAGGCCGGGGGTCGTGAAGTACTCCGCCTTCGCCACGAACGTGACCCGCCGCGGCAAGGTCAGCGGCATGAACAGCCAGTCGGCGTAGGAGAGGTGGTTGCTCGCGAGGATGGCCGGGCCTTCCTCGGGCACGTGCTCGGCACCCTCGACCCTCGGCCGGAAGATGAGCCGCAGCACGGGCCCGATGGCGATCCACTTGAGGAACCAGTAGAACACCGGCTGCCGTCCTCCTCGCTCGCCCGCCTGTCGGCCGGCCCGCCGATCTCTGCGTCGACCCAGGCCCAGGGAGAGGCTAGACCCTGCCCCGTCGAAGTCCCAGAGCCCGCACACTCAGCAGGCGCCTCTGCCCACGCGCGCCCCGGTCGTGCACAATGCGCCCATGGCCATCGACCCGCACGCCGCGCCGCTGTCCGTCCCCGCTCGTCCCGAGCTCACCGGCGGTCGCCGGGTCGGCGTCCTGCTGAGCCACGGCTTCACCGGGTCACCCTTCTCGATCCGGCCCTGGGGTCAGCACCTCGCCGCTCTCGGCTACGCCGTCGAGGTCCCGCGGCTGCCCGGCCACGGCACGTCCTGGCAGGAGATGAACCGCACCGGATGGTCCGACTGGTACGCCGAGGTGACGCGCGCGTTCGAGAAGCTCTCCGCCGAGAACGAGGCCGTCGTCGTCGGAGGGCTGTCGATGGGCGGAGCCCTGGTGCTGCGGCTCGCGGCGGACCACTCCGACCGGATCGCCGGCGTGGTCGTCGTCAACCCTGCGGTCAGCACGCTGCGCAAGGACGTGCTGGCGCTGCCGGTGCTCAAGCACGTCGTCCCCGCGTTCCCCGGCATCGTCAACGACATCAAGAAGCCGGGCATGGACGAGCACGGCTACCCCAAGTCGCCGCTCAAGGCGGCCGCGTCGATGATGGCCGGCTGGAAGACGCTCCGGGGCGACCTGGGCCGGATCACGGCCCCCTTGCTCTACTTCCGCTCGACGGTCGACCACGTGGTCGACGAGTCGTCGGAGCCACTCATCACCGGTGGGGTCTCCTCGGCCGACGTGACCGTGCGTCGCCTGGAGAACAGCTACCACGTGGCGACGATCGACAACGACGCACCGATGATCTTCGAGGAGAGCGCCGCGTTCGTCGCGCGCGTGACCGGCTGACCGGGCGCGAGGGCTGGCCCCCGTCACCGCGGGCGACCTACCGTGGACCCGTGACCGACCGGGAGCCCGACGCGCGCGACGAGGACGAGCTGTGGCGCTCGATCGTCGAGCACTACGGCGACCGTCCCGAGCTGTCCGAGGACGAGCTCGGCGCCACGCGCCCCCAGGACGAGCCGGCTCGGGTCGCCCCGGCCGACGACGTCGCCCCGGACCCGGATCCCGACGCGTTCGTCGCGCCCGATCCGCCGCCGATGCCGCTCCCGCGCGGCCCGCGGCTCGCGGCCTGGCTGGGTGTGCTCGTGGCTCCGCTGGTCATGCTGGCGGCGGCCATGGCCCTCTTCTCCCTGCCCCGGCTGATCGGGCTGCTCCTGGTGGGCTGGTTCGTGGGCGGCTTCGGCTACCTCGTCGCCACGATGCCGCGCGGGCCACGTGACCCCGGCGACGACGGGGCGGTCGTCTGAGCGGTGCGGTCGCGTCGTCCGGATCAGGGCTGAGGGCGGGGCGCGGTGCCGAGCGGGCCGTTGGCCAGTGCCCACCGGTTGGGCCGCAGCGTCGCCCTCGCGAGGGCGGCGGCACCGACGAGGCCCGCCTCCGGCCCCAGCTGGGCCTGGTGCACGGGCGGGACGACGCGATGAGCCGCCCCCACGAGCGAGGTCGCCATCGCCGCGCGCGCAGGCTCGAGCAGCAGGTCGCCGGCGGCGGAGACCCCGCCGCCCACCACCACGCAGTCGGGGTCGAAGGCCGCGACCAGGTTGGCGATCCCGACTCCGAGCCAGGTCCCGACCTCGTGGAAGGCCGCCGTCGCGACGGCGTCACCCTCCCGGGCCGCCCTCGTGACCATCGGACCGGTCAGCCGCTCGGGTGAGCCCCCGCAGGCAGCCTCCAGCGAGGTCGCCTCGCTGCCGAGGCGGGCCTGTACGAAGCGGACCAGCGCGTTGCCCGACGAGTACTGCTCCCAGCAGCCCCGCCCGCCGCACTCGCAGGCGTGCCCGTCGGGCACGACCTGCATGTGACCGAACTCGCCCGCCATCCCGTTGCGGCCCTTGTGCACGACCCCGTCGAGGAGGATCGCGCTCCCGATGCCGGTGCCGAGGGTGATCATCAGCGCCGAGTGGGTGCCGCGCGCCGCGCCGTAGGTCCACTCGCCGACGGCGGCGCAGTTGGCGTCGTTGTCGAGGACCACCGGCACCCCCCACCGCTGCTGGAGGTGCGCCCGCACCGGCTCGCCGCGCCACGGGAGGTGGGGCGCGAACATGACGCGCTCCCCGGCCTGGTCGACGAATCCCGCGGCAGCCACGCCCACGGCGGCGATCCGTGCCCCGTCGGCCACGTCGAGGACCGCCTCGACCAGGGCGTCCTCGACCACGCCGGGGTCGACGTTGCGTCCCGGCGTCGAGCGATGGGCCGTCGCGACGACGGCCCCCTGGTTGGTGACGACACCGGCGAGGACCTTGGTGCCACCGACGTCGACGCCGATGTAGAGCCCACGCTTCTTCCCGCGGGGCGGGCGCTTCTGGGCTTGCCTCATGGGCGCAGATCATAGGGCGGGCCTGCTGGGCCCGGGACCCTGCCCTCAGCGCCGGGCCAGGTCGGCCGCCCCGATGATGCCGGCCCGGTTGCCGAGCCGGGCCAGCCGGAGCTCCTGGATCGGACGATGCTCGGGGGCGATGACCTCACCCAGGAACGCCGTGCGCGCGGGCCCGAGCAGCAACTCACCGGCCTGACTGAGCCCACCGCCGATGACGGTCACGGCCGGGTCGAGCACGGTGGCCAGGGCCGCGATGCCCTCCCCCATCCAGCGGCCGAGCTCCTCGAGCAGACCGAGGGAGAACGCGTCCCCGCCCTGCGCGAGCTCGGTCACCATCGGCCCCTTGATCTTGGTGGGGTCGCCGCCCGCGCGCTCGACCAGGGGACGGGACTCGGGTGAGCCTCCGACGGCGCGCTGCCGGGCGTTGCGGACCAGGGCGCTGCCACTGGCGTACTGCTCGAGACACCCCCGGTTGCCGCACCCGCAGGGGTGGCCGCCGGGCACGACGCGGAGGTGGCCGACCTCCGCGGCCACCCCGAAGGCACCCCGCATCAGCTCGCCGCCGACCACGATGCCGCCGCCGACGCCGGTGCCGATGGTCAGCAGCAACAGGTCGTCGACATCGGCTCCCGCCCCGAAGGCGAACTCGCCCCAGGCCGCCGCGTTGGCGTCGTTCTCCACGACGACCGGGAGGTCCAGGCGCCGCTCCAGGTCGGCCCGGAGAGGGACGTCGCGGAACGCCAGGTTGGGGGCGAACATCACCACCGAGCGCGCGGAGTCGACGTATCCCGCCATCCCGACGCCGACGGCGGCGACCTCGTGCTCGGCGCGCAGCCGGTCGACCAGAGAGGCGATGGCCTCCTCCACCTCGGTCGCGTCGTCGGCCGGGGAGCGCACCTTCGCGTCGGCCAGGATGCGGCCCTGCTCGTCGACGACCCCGCCCGCGATCTTGGTGCCGCCCACGTCGATGCCGATGGTCAGGCTCACGGCGCACGCCCCTCGGGGTCGGTGTCGGGCCACTCCTCGTCCACGGGGATGTGCTCCACCCCGCGGCCGCTGCCGCGGTCGACCGGCTCGGTGGCCAAGGCCGCAGCGACCGCCTGGACCAGCGAGCCGGCGGCGGCTGTGAGGTGCGTGCGCACCTCCGGCGAGGTGCCGCGCAGCGCCCGGATGAGCCGGCACACCGGACAGTAGGTGCACTCCGGACCGCCCGTCGCGAGATGCTCGTGCACGCCGTGGCCGACCGCGCCGGCCTGGTCGGAGATCTCCTCGAGGTCGGGCAGGTGCTCCTCGGCCCACCCCGACAGTGCGCCCAGCAGCTTGGCAGCCTCCTCGGCGAGGGAGCCCACCTCGGCACCCGACGGCTGGTCGCTCACCGTGTCGTCTCCTCCTCGAACCGCACCTGGAGCTCGCCGTCGACGACGCGAGCACCCGTGACGCTATGGCGTGCCAGTCCCGGAGGCAACGTGAGCAGCCGGCGGTAGGCCGCCACGGTCACGGCCAGCTCGTCGCCGTGCCTCGTGAGGTCCACCTCGGACCGGCTCACCAGGGGCAGCGAGAGGCGCAAGGTGGTGGTGGCACCGTCTCGGGCGAAGCGCAGCGGGTCGGCGCCGGCCGGGTCGGCCCACGCGTCCGCGCCGGCGTACAGCTCGCAGGCCAGGGCGGTCAGGGCGGCCCGCCCGACCGGCTCCTCCTGCTGGTAGCACGAGCGCCACAGCGGGAGGTCCGCGAACGAGTCGGCCACCCGCTCCAGCACCTCCTGCTGGGCGTCCACCCAGCGGGAGCGCCAGGCGTCGGCCCCGCCCTCCGGGAAGATCCGGTTGGCCACGACGCCGTCGACGCGGTAGCCGAACAACGACAGCGTGGTGAGCGAGCGGCGAGCCTCGGCCAGCACGACGTTCTCCGGCGTCAGCACCAGTCGCACGGACGACCGTGGACCTGACAGGAGGGCGCGCACCTCGTCGAGCTCCGTGTGCAGCCTGGAGACGGCGTCGAACACTCCGTCGTCCGGCATCGGTACGCCGGCGGCGCGAGACAGCACCGGCGAGAGCGCCCGCACCACCCGTCGTTCGAGGGGGAAGACCCGGTCCATGTACCAGCCCAGCGCCTCGGGCAGGGCCAGCAGCCGCAGCGTCTCGGCCGTGGGCGCGCAGTCGACGACGATCACGTCCCAGGCGCTGGTGCGCGCGTGCAGGCGCAGCTCCAGCAGGGCGAGCACCTCCTCCGCCCCGGGCAGCACCGTGAGCTCCTCCGCCGCGACGGGGTCGAGACCCCCGGCGTCGAGGACCGACCGCAGATAGCCGGAGATGGCCGACCACGACTCCTCGAAGCGTCGCTGGGCGTCCACCTGCTGCAGGTGCAGCCGATCCCCGATCCCGACCGGCTCCGCGCCCGGCCGCTCCACCCCGAACGCGTCTGCCAGCGAGTGCGCGGCGTCCGTCGACAGCACCAGCGTGCGGAGTCCCGCGTCGGCGGCGAGGGCGGCGGTGCCCGCGGCCACGGTCGACTTCCCGACGCCGCCCTTGCCGGTGAAGAGCAGGATGCGGGGGGCCGTGCCGCCCGCTCCGCGCGGGTCCGGCCGCAGAGTGCGGGGTGGGGTCACCTCGTCTCGACGCGCTGCTTGAGTCCCTTGAGCGCCGCGTCGATGATCATCTTCTCGCCCTTGCGCTTGATCATGCCGATCAGCGGGATGGACAGGTCGAGCGCCAGCCGATAGGTCACCTCGGTCTGACCGTCGCCGAGGGCGCGCAGCAGGTAGGTGCCGTCCATGTGGGTGAGCACGTTGCCCTCCACCAGCCGCCACGAGACCTGGTCGTAGCCGTCCCAGTCGTAGGCGAGGGTGTACTCGTCGCGGATCGGCGGCACGTCGAGCGAGAACGACACCCGCTCGGCCCAGCCGTCCGCCAGCTCGGACACCACCTCGGCGCGGCTGACGCCCTTGGCCCACTGGGGGTAGGCGGCGAAGTCGCCGATCACCTCCATCACCGCGGCCGGCTCGGCGTCGACGACGATCGAGGACGCCGTCTGCTCTGCCATCGTGGTCTCCTGCGTCGGGGTGGCCGGCCCGGCCGGCGGGCCGCGGGGTCGGCTGCGAGCGTACCGGACCAGGGGTGCCCCTCCGGCAGCGGTAACCTGCGCGCAGGAGCGCCGCAGACGAGGAGTGAAGGTGCGCGAGTACGCCGCCCCCCGGGCG
This sequence comes from uncultured Nocardioides sp., assembly GCA_964591845.1. Classification (GTDB taxonomy): domain Bacteria; phylum Actinomycetota; class Actinomycetes; order Propionibacteriales; family Nocardioidaceae; genus Nocardioides. The sequence continues at coordinate 13,388 of CAZQCA010000017.1, read as the reverse complement.
ACCCCGGTGCCGGCCGGCAACCTGACCGACACGCTGGTCCGGCATGCCACCGACACCCCCGACCGGCCGCTGGTCGCACGTTGGGTCGGCGGCGCGTGGGTCGACGTGACCGCCATGCAGCTCCATGCCCAGGTGACGTCGGTGGCCAAGGGTCTGGTGGCGGCGGGGATCGAGGCCGGCGACAGGGTCGCCCTGCTCTCGCGCACCCGGTTCGAGTGGACGCTGCTCGACTACGCCATCTGGTACGCCGGCGCCGTCACGGTGCCGGTCTACGAGACCAGCTCCGCGGAGCAGATCGCCTGGATCCTCCGCGACTCCGCCGCCCACGCGGTCGTGGCGGAGACCAAGGCCCACGTCGCACGGGTCGCCGAGGTCAGGTCGGGGCTCGACGAGCTGCGCCAGGTGTGGTCGTTCGAGGACAACGCCGTGGACGTGCTGACGCGGCTCGGCGCCGACATCTCCGACGACGAGCTCGCGGCGCGGCGCGCGTCGCGCACCGCCGACGACGTGGCCACCCTGATCTACACCTCCGGCACGACCGGGCACCCCAAGGGCTGCGTGCTCACCCACGGCAACTTCCTCGCCGAGGTCAGTGCTGCCGTCGAGGAGCTTCCGGAGCTGTTCGAGGAGGGCTCCTCCACCCTGCTCTTCCTGCCGTTGGCCCACGTCTTCGCCCGCGTGATCCAGGTGGGTGCCCTGACCACCGGCGTACGACTCGGCCACACCGCCGACGTCGCGCACCTGGCCGAGCGCCTCGGGTCGTTCCGGCCCAGCTTCGTGCTGGCGGTGCCGCGGGTCTTCGAGAAGATCTTCAACACCGCCTCCCAGCGCGCGACCGCCGACGGCCGTGGCGCGGTCTTCAGCCGCGCGGCCGACACGGCGATGGCCTGGTCGCGTGGTCTGGACCAGCCTCGGGTGTCGCTGCGGGTCCGTGCCCAGCACGCGCTCTTCGACCGGCTGGTCTACCGACGACTGCGTGAGGCGCTCGGTGGCTCCTGCCGCTACGCCATCTCCGGCGGCGCTCCTCTGGGTGAGCGGCTGGGCCACTTCTACCGTGGGATCGGGCTCACGGTGCTGGAGGGCTACGGCCTGACCGAGACCACGGCCGCGCTCACGGCCAACCGGGTCGATGCGGCCCGGATCGGCACCGTGGGCCAGCCCCTGCCCGGCACCAGCGTGCGCGTCGCCGACGACGGCGAGCTGCTCTTCCGCGGAGCGCAGATCTTCTCGGGCTACTGGCGCGACGAGGCGGCCACGACCGAGGCGTTCACGCCCGACGGCTGGTTCCGCACCGGCGACGTGGGCGAGATCGACGACGAGGGTTTCGTGCGGATCACCGGGCGCAAGAAGGAGATCATCGTCACCGCAGGCGGCAAGAACGTCGCGCCCGCGGTGCTCGAGGACCGGCTGCGCGCCCACCCGCTGGTCGCCCAGTGCCTCGTGGTGGGCGACGGGCGACCCTTCATCGGCGCGCTCGTGACACTCGACCACGAGGCCGTCGCGCTCTGGGCGCAGACCCACGGCAAGACCGGCACCGTCCCCGAACTCGTCGACGACCCCGACCTCTACGCCGAGATCGCGAGCGCCGTCGACGACGCCAACGCCGCGGTCTCCAAGGCCGAGTCGATCCGCAAGTTCACCATCCTGCCGACGGAGTGGACCGAGGAGGGCGGCCACCTCACGCCGAGCCTCAAGCTGCGCCGCAGCGTGGTCCTGCGCGAGTGTCGCGACGAGGTCGCGGACCTCTACCTGCCGTGACGCGGGTCTCACCCCGTGCGGGCGAAACCCCCGTGTTCACAGGGGTTTGCGTCTCCTGACCCGCCCGACGGCGACGCATGATGCACCCTGCACGGGCCCCCTTGGTGTGTTTTTGCATTTTCGGGACAGGCGTCTGACTAGACAACTAGATTCCACGCCGAGACGACCGGGGGATCCACGGAGAAGCGGACGAGACCGGCGCTCGGAGACACCACCCGACCTGGACGCACGGGGCATCCGCCCCGTCCGTTCCCGTGACCGAAAGGTGCACGTGCACCATGAACCGACGCTCTGTCCTGCTGCTGCTGGCCACGCTGGTCGCCCTCGTGGGCACCGCGCTGGTCGTGGTCTACGTCCGCAGCGCCGATAACCGGGCCCAGGAGCAGTTCGACACCGTCGAGGTGCTCGTCGCCGCCCAGACCATCGACGCCGGTGAGTCGATCGACGCCGCGTCCGCCGCGGGCAAGATCGAGAAGCGCCCCGTCCCCAAGAACCAGGTGCTCATCGACGCCCTGACATCGACCGAGTCCCTCGACAACGAGGTCGCCGTCACGGCCATCTACGCCGGCGAGCAGCTCATCCCCGCCAAGTTCGGTGGAGCGGCGCAGGGCCAGACCCTGGCCATCCCCGAGGGGATGCAGGCCATCTCGGTCGAGCTCACCGACGCCGCCCGGGTGTCGGGCTTCGTCAACCCCGGCTCGGAGGTGGCGATCTACCACATCGAGCCGATGCAGGACCTGAGCTCCGGCGGCACCGACGCCGGCGTGAGTGCCGGCGCCGGCCCGGACGGCGTCGTCCGGCTGCTCCTCAAGCGAGTACTGGTGCTCGGCGTCGGCTCGACCTCGACGACCACCACCAAGACGACCACCCCCGACGGCGCGGCCACGACCGAGGAGGTTCCTCGGACCCTGCTCACCGTCGCCGTCAACCAGGCCGACGCGCAGCGCCTGATGTTCGCCTCTGCCGACTCCAACGGCTCGCTGGCCTTCGCTCTGCTGAACGACAAGAGCAAGACCGCCGCCGACCGGGGCATCGGTTGGAAGAACCTCTACTGACCACCCGGCCCATCGTCAGCTGAAGGACCACTCGCCATGCCAGTCGTCATCGACACCGACAGCAGCGTCGTCGCCAAGCTGCTGACCGCGCTGCCCGCCGGCGCCCACGGCGTCGAAGCCGTGGACCGGCTCGGGCCGTGGCTCGACAACCGGTCCGACGAGTACCTCGTCGTGCTCGGGCCGAGCCTGCCGCTCGAGGAGGCACTGAGCATCTGCGACGGTCTGCGGTTCAGCCGTCCGACGGTGAGCGTGGTCCTGGTCCGCAGCCTCGTCGACACCGACGTGCTGACCCGGGCGATGCACTCCGGTGCCCGCGACGTCGTCGCCGACAACGACATCGATGCCATCTCCGCCGCCTCGGAGCGCGCCCACCAGCTGTGGGTCGCGCTGCGGGGCCCGGGGGGCATCGCCCACGTGGGCAAGGTCGTCTCGGTCTTCTCCCCCAAGGGTGGGGTGGGCAAGACCACGATGGCGGTCAACCTGGCGCTCACCCTCGCCGACCGCGGGGCGCGTCAGGTCGTCCTCCTCGACCTCGACCTCGCCTTCGGCGACGTGGCGATCACCATGCAGCTCTTCCCGTCGCACTCCATCGAGCACGCCATCGGCGCCGAGGACTCCCTCGACTACGAGGCCCTCGACGGCCTCCTCACCCGCCACGACTCGGGGCTGATGGTGCTCGCGGCGCCGAGCCTCCCCGACGCCCACGACCGGGTCACCCCGACGCTGGTGTCGCGGATGATCCGCGTGCTCAAGGAGAACTACGACTACGTCATCGTCGACACGGCCCCGGCCTTCGACGAGCAGACGCTCACGGCTCTCGACGAGACCGACGACCTGGTGATGGTGGCCACGCTCGACGTGCCGACGCTGAAGAACGTCAAGGTGGCGCTCGAGACGCTCGACATGCTCAACATCGCCCAGGACCACCGCCACCTGCTGCTCAACCGCGCCGACGACGCGGTGGGCATCGGGGCCGAGAAGGTCGAGGCAATCCTCGGGATGCCTGTGTCCACGCAGATCACCACGTCGATCGACATCGCCGCCGCCACCAACGCCGGCCGTCCGATCGTCCTGTCCGCCCCCGACCACAGCTCCAGCCGCGCGGTGCGCGCACTGGCGCAGGCGCTGTCCGGCGGCGACGCAGGGGACGTGGACGACATGTCCGATGACAGCAACAACCGACGACGCAGGAAACGCCGATGAGCTCACTTCGTGATCGCCTGGCCGCGGCAGCGGCCACGCCAGGTGCCCCCACTGCCACTCCCCCGGCCGGCAGCACGCCGCCTCCGGCGCCGTCGTACGCCGGCGCGCCGCCCACCGGCGGCGAGCAGGCGGCCTCTTCCGAGCAGGCCGCTCCTGCCGGTGGCTCCAACGGCGCAGCCGGGTCGGGCTTCAGCCGGCCCCCGCAGCCGCCGCGCGAGAAGGGGCAGCAGGGCGGCAAGACCTTCAAGAAGCTCGGCAGCCAGGCCGACCGCATCGAGGAGCTCAAGGCCAGCGTCCACGGGCAGCTGCTCAAGGAGCTCGGCCCCCAGCTCTACGACGCCAACATGGACCAGAACGAGCTGGAGTCGCGCGTCCGTGCGGCGCTGCTCGACGTGCTGGCCCACCAGGACCGCCCGCTGAGCGCCAGCGACCGGACCCGGATCACCCAGGAGATCAGCGACGACATCCTGGGCTACGGTCCGATCCAGCCCTACCTGCTCGACCCGGACGTCTCCGAGGTCATGGTCAACGGCCACCAGAACATCTGGCTGGAGCGCAAGGGCAAGCTGGTCGCCGCCGACGCCGTGTTCGCCGACGAGGCGCACCTGCGTCGCATCATCGACAAGATCGTGTCCCGCGTCGGCCGCCGCGTCGACGAGTCGAGCCCGATGGTGGACGCCCGCCTCCCCGACGGCAGCCGTGTCAACGCGGTCATCCCGCCCCTGGCGATCGACGGCTCGTCGCTGACCATCCGGAAGTTCGCGGCCGACCCGCTGACCGTGCACGACCTGATCCGGTTCGGCTCGCTCACCCCGCAGTCCGCCGAGTTCCTCGACGCCTGCGTGCGCGGCCGCCTCAACATCATCGTGTCCGGCAGCACCGGCGCCGGCAAGACGACGACCCTCAACGTGCTCTCCTCGTTCATCCCGATCGACGAGCGCATCGTCACCATCGAGGACGCCGCGGAGCTCCAGCTCCACCAGGAACACCTCGTCCGGCTCGAGTCCCGCCCGGCCAACATCGAGGGCAAGGGCGCGATCACCATCCGCGACCTGGTGAAGAACAGCCTGCGTATGCGCCCCGACCGCATCATCGTCGGTGAGGTCCGTGACTCCTCGGCACTGGACATGCTCCAGGCGATGAACACCGGTCACGACGGCTCGATCTGTACCGTCCACTCCAACGGCCCGCGCGACACGCTCTCCCGCATCGAGACCATGGTGCTGATGGCCGGCATGGACCTCCCGATCAGGGCCATCCGCGAGCAGACGGCCTCCGCGGTCGACATGATCGTGCACCAGACCCGGTTCAAGGACGGCAGCCGCCACATCACGCACATCACCGAGGTGGAGCGGATGGAGGGCGACGTGATCACCCTTCAGGACATCTTCCTCTACGACCACGCAGCCGGCTTCGACGCCGAGGGCCGCTACATGGGCACGCTCAAGCCGACCGGCCTGCGACCCAAGTTCCTCGACAAGATGGCGCACGCCAACGTGCACGTCGACCCGATGCTGTTCGCGATGGGACGCCCCTGATGCCCACACCGAAGCCCGCTGCCTCCTGGCGGCGGCTCCTCCCCCTCCTCCTGGCCACCCTGGTGGCCGGGGCGCTGGCCCTCACGGGCAGCACGGCGTACGCCGCCGACGGTGCGAGCATCGCGCACGTCAAGCCGACCGCTGACGGCGTCAAGATCCTGGTCTCGCTGCCCGAGGGTGCCGACGTGGACCTCGACGGCGTCGAGGTCTCGCTGGTGGGCAAGGACGCGGAGGCCACGGCTCGTTCGGCCGAGACCGACGCGGCGATCAAGCGCACCACGATCCTGGTGATCGACACCAGCAACTCCATGAAGGGCGAGCGCTTCGACGCCGCCCAGGCGGCCGCCCGGGCCTTCCTCGACACCGTCCCCGACAACGTCTACGTCGGCATCACGACCTTCGCGGACACCGTGGACGAGCCGCTCGCGCCGACCCTCGACCGGGCCCAGGCACTGGCCGTGCTCGATGACCTCGAGCTGAGCGCGAAGACCAGCCTCTACGACGGCGTCATCGCCGCGACCGGCAACGCAGGCAAGGACGGACAGCGCACGCTGCTCGTGCTCTCCGACGGCGCCGACACGAGCAAGACCGCCCTTGAGGACGTCACGGCCGCCGTCGGCGACGCCGAGGTCCAGGTCGACGTGGTCACCCTCGACCAGGACCCCAAGCACCTGTCGCCCCTGCAGGCGCTGGCCGACGCGGGAGAGGGCAGCGTCATCAGCTCCGACCCGGCCGCCCTCCAGGAGGCCTTCGCGAGCGAGGCCGAGAGCCTCGCCCGTCAGGTGGTCGTGGTCGCGCAGATCCCCGAGGGGCTCGAGGCGACCGAGGGCAACATCGAGGTGCGGCTCCCCAACGGCTCGGACACGCTGACCGCGACGGCGTACGCGCCGATCATGCGGGAGGCGCCCCAGGACGACGCGACGGCCGCACCGAAGTACACCGCGGCCGGAGGGTTCTCCATCCCCGTGTGGGCGATGTACGCCGGCACGGCCCTGCTGGGTCTGAGCCTGGTGGTGCTCTTCGTGAACCTGGTCCCCAGCAGGGAGAAGAAGGAGTTCGCCCCGGACGAGCGGGTGGCGCAGTACACCGCGATGACCGCGGGCATCCCGAACCCCAACGCGGTGGCCTCCGAGCGTGACATCAGCCTGGCCCAGGCCAAGGAGGCCGCGCGGCTGATGCTGCAGCGCAACCAGAGCCTGGAGGCGCGGATCGCCGCTCGGCTCGAGCACGCGGGCAGCTCGCTCAAGCCCGCCGAGTGGTTGCTGGCCCACGCGGCCATCGCGGTGATCACCGGGGCCGTCGGCATGCTGCTCGCCAAGGGCAACCTGATCGTCGCCATCATCTTCACGGTCATGGGCGTGGTGCTGCCGTGGCTGTGGCTCGGCTTCAAGCGCAGCCGCCGCCTCAAGGCCTTCAACTCCTCGCTGCCCGACACGCTGCAGCTGATGGCGGGCTCGCTGCAGGCCGGTCTCTCGCTGGCCCAGTCCGTCGACACGATCGTCAACGAGGGCACCGAGCCCATCTCCGGCGAGTTCAAGCGGGTGCTGGTCGAGACCCGGCTCGGCGTCTCCCTCGAGGACGCCCTCGAGGGCATCACCGAGCGGTTCGACAGCAAGGACTTTGCCTGGGTCGTCATGGCGATCAAGATCCAGCGTCAGGTCGGCGGCAACCTGGCCGAGCTGCTCAACACGGTGGCCGGCACGATCCGCGAGCGCGAGTACATGCGCCGGCAGGTGGCCGCTCTGGCCGCCGAGGGCAAGCTGTCCGCGTTCGTGCTGGGCGGGCTGCCTCCGGGCTTCCTGACCTACCTGCTGATCGTCAACACCGACTACGTCATGCCGATGTTCACCGACCCTCGTGGGTGGATCATGCTCGGCGGCGGCGGGATGCTGCTGTCGGTCGGCGCCTTCTGGATGAGTCGCATGGTCAAGGTGGAGGTCTGACCGATGGTGATGCTGTTCGTGCTCGGCCTGCTCCTCGTGGGCACGAGCCTGATGCTGCTGTCGATGGCCACGCGCAGCGACGCGGAGGCCAGCGGGATCAACAAGTCGCTGGCCGTGCTGGAGGCCATGTCCCTGGCGCCCAACGAGCTGACCCAGGACCTGGAGAAGCCGTTCGCCGACCGGGTCCTCGACCCGCTGCTCAAGCGGTTCCTGGGCCTCGGTCGCCGTCTCAGCGGCGCCGACACCGGTGAGCGCATCCACCGTCGTCTCGAGCTGGCGGGCAACCCGCCCGGATGGACCGTCGACCGGATCGTCTCGTCCAAGGTGGTCGCCGGCATCGGCGGCTTCGTGTTCGGCTCGCTGTTCGCGATGGTGATCTCGCCCGGCTTCACGATCCAGATCCTGATGGTCGCCGGTGGTCTGGTGATGGGCTTCTACGCCCCCAACCTGTGGCTCTACCAGCAGTCCTACGACCGCCAGGAGAAGATCCAGCGGAGCCTCCCCGACGCCATCGACCTGCTGACGATCAGCGTGGAGTCCGGCCTGGGCTTCGACGCGGCGATCCAGCAGGTGTCGCGCAACACTGCAGGCCCGCTGGCCGAGGAGTTCGCCCGCGTGCTGCGTGAGATGCAGATCGGCCAGGGCCGCACGGAGGCGCTGCGCGCACTCGCCGACCGCACCAACCTGGCCGACCTCCGGAGCTTCGTGTCCGCGCTGGTGCAGGCCGACGCGTTCGGCATCCCGATCGGCCAGGTGCTGCGCGTGCAGTCCGGCGAGATGCGGGTCAAGCGGCGCCAGCGTGCGGAGGAGAAGGCCCAGCAGGTCCCCGTGAAGATCACGATCCCGCTGATCTTCTGCATCCTGCCCTGCCTCTTCCTCGCCGTCATGGGGCCGGCCGCGATCAGCATGCTGGACAACTTCGCGGGCAAATGAGCTCGACGACGTGGCGCCCGTTCGCCCGGCTGGCCGAGGCCGCCCGGGCGTTCGCGCTGCTGGCGCTCGCCGCTCCGGCGCTGTGGGCCCGTGACACAGCCACGCTTCCCTTCCTGCTCGCGCTGGCCGTGGTCTGGGCGGTGGGAGCCGTGGCCGCCAGCCAGCGGTCGCGGCTCGCGACCTCGGTCGACCTCATCGAGGCCACCGCGGTCGGCGTCGTCGCCGCGCTGGCGATGGACTCCTCCCCCGGCCTGCTCGCGGCGCTCGCGCTGCCGCCGTTCCTCTCGGGTCTGCGTCACGGCAACCGCGCCGTCGCGGAGGCCCTCGCCGCCCAGCTGATCGGGGTCGTCGCGACGGCGACGCTGCTCAGCGCCGGCATGGACAGCCAGCAGGGGGTGCAGACCTTCACCTGGTCGGTCTTCGGGCTGGGGCTCGGTCTGGTGGCGGGCTTCCTGCACACGTTCACGCGCACCGCTCCCGACCCCCTCGCCGGCTATCGCGAGGCGAGCCTGCTGATCCGCGAGCTGCTGGACCTGTCGGGCAACCTCAGCTCCGGCCTCGACCCCGTCGCCCTCGGTGACGGACTGCTGGCCGCCGTACGCGACCAGCTCCCCACCGCGGCGGTGACGGTCCACGTGCCCCGCGGGGAGGGTCTCACGCCGCTCACCCGGGCCGGGTCGGTCGTCGACGCAGCCGCCTCCGACCAGCTGGCGGCCGAGGTCTACTCCGACGCGCGCCCGACCCATCTCGGCAACGACTTCGCGTTCCCGCTCGGCGCCGGGTCGACCCCGGTCGCCGTGGTGTCGGGGGTGCTGTCCCACGGGCTCTCGCCCGAGCAGGTGGCCCTCGACCGCCGGCTGGAGCAGCTGGCCGACCGGCTCGCCCCCGAGGCCGTGCGCCTCGAGGCCGCGCTCCTCTTCGGTCAGCTGCGCGACGCGGCGACGTCCGAGGAGCGGCGCCGGCTCGCCCGCGAGATGCACGACGGGATGGCCCAGGAGATCGCCTCCATGGGCTACTTCGTGGACGGCCTGCTCGCCTCGGCCGACTCCCCCGAGCAGGCCGCCCAGCTGCAGCTGCTGCGCGACAGCATCACCTCGGTCGTCGCCGAGGTACGCCGTTCGGTGCTGACCCTGCGCTCGGCGGTGGACGGCAGCGAGAGCCTCGGCGCCGCCATCGGCGGCATCGCCCGTCACCTCAGCGCCCTGTCCGGCGTACCGATCACGGTGACGGTGGACGAGGGCACGGTGCGGCTGCGCCCCGAGGTGGAGGCAGAGCTGATGCGGATCACCCAGGAGGCGCTCAACAACGCCGTCCGGCACGCACAGGCCTCGCTCATCGAGGTCACCTGCCGGGTGAACCCGCCCGACGTGGCGATCACGGTGCGCGACAACGGCCGCGGCCTGCAAGGGCGGCGGGTCGACTCCCACGGGCTCGAGATCATGAGCGAGCGCGCCCGCCTGGCCGGCGCGACGCTCGACATCGGCAACCACCCCGACGGCGGCACCGTGGTCGCCGTCCACATCGCGGGAGACTCCGCCCGCAGCAGCATCGTCTCGGACCCCGAAAGAGAGAGTGTCCTGTCATGAGCGACCCCATTGTCCGCGTCGTCCTCGTCGACGACCACGAGCTCATCCGCAAGGGACTGGCCACGTCGTTCACCCTCGAGCCGGCCACCGAGGTGGTCGGCGAGGCCGGGTCGGTGGCGGAGGCGCTCGAGATCATCCGCGAGCTCGAGCCCGACGCCGTGGTGACCGACCTCCAGCTGCCCGACGGCACCGGCCTCGACGTCGTCCGGCGGCTGCGCCGCGAGCGACCCGACCTGGGGCTCGTGGTGCTGACCATGCACTCCGGCGACGACCAGATCTTCGCCGCCATGGAGGCCGGCGCGTCCGGCTTCGTCGGCAAGGACGCCCCGGCGGGCGAGGTGGTGCGGGCCACGATCCACGCGGCAGCGTCGCCGCGCACGTTCGTGTGCAGCGGGCTCGCGGCGGCGATGATGCGCCGCGGCGCCGCGGAGTCGACCCGGCTGTCCGACCGCGAGCACGAGGTGCTGCTCCTGCTCGCCGACGGGCTCGGCTCCGGCGCCATCGGCCAGGAGCTCTACATGAGCGAGTCCACGGTGAAGTCGCACATCGGCCGGATCTACCAGAAGCTCGGCGCGACCAACCGGGCCCAGGCCCTGGTGACCGCGATGCGGATCGGGCTGCTCACCACCGTCCGTCAGGCCTGAGCGAGCGTCACCCGCATCGTCGTACGACGGCCACGACGGGGCATGTCGAGTAGTCCGAACGTGCCATCCAGCTCTGCCCGTTCTCCCGCTTCGCAGGCCCGACGATTCGGGAAGACTTGGCGTCGAGCGAGGCGCAGACCCACGCGATCTCGACACTCCCAACCAGAACTCCCAAGGAGCACTACGCACATGCTGGACTACCTGCGCATCATGCTGAACGCCCGCCTCGCGAAGATGGACGAGCGCGGCGCCTCCGCCGTCGAGTACGGCCTGCTCGTGGCCGGCATCGCCGCCCTCATCGTCCTGGTCGTGTTCGCCTTCGGCAACACCATCCAGTCGGTCTTCCAGGACACCTGCGACAAGGTCGCGAACGGCTCCGGCTCCGGCGCCGGCTGCTGACGCAGCACCCCCCTCGAGTGGCCGCGGGTACCCCATGTCCGCGGCCACTCGTCATTTCTCCACGATGCCCCGCCCGCCCGGCGGGGCATCGTGCATTTCACCGGCCGCCGGAGTCGCGCTCGGGATGCCCCAGCTGCCCATCCGGAGATAGTCCGAATTGACTATGTGGGTTCCACCGAATTCCACGAACAAAGGCCGCGGGAATGGGTGAGGATTCTGTTCAGAGCGAGGCGCAGACCCACGCGATCCTCGACACACCATCAACAGGATCACTCTCAAGGAGCAAGAAATGCTGGACTACCTGCGCATCATGCTGAACGCCCGCCTCGCGAAGATGGACGAGCGCGGCGCCTCCGCCGTCGAGTACGGCCTGCTCGTGGCCGGCATCGCCGCCCTCATCGTCCTGGTCGTGTTCGCCTTCGGCAACACCATCCAGTCGGTCTTCCAGGACACCTGTGACAAGGTCGCCAACGGTTCCGGTTCCGGCGCCGGCTGCTGACCCAGCCTGACCACCGAGTGGCCGCGGACCTCCGGGTCCGCGGCCACTCGCCATTTCCGGACATCTCGCCCCTCGGAGGCGGCACCTAGTCAGATCGGGCCATGCCGATCGACCCGTTTTCTCGGCGCACCGCGAGCCGGCGTACCCGAAGATGGAGACGTCACGAGGCGCAGACCCCGGCGAACCTCGACCCGCATCGCACCCGCTTGAAGGAGAAGGACCCATGCTGGACTACCTGCGCATCTTGCTCAACGCCCGGCTCGCGAAGATGAGCGAGCGCGGCGCCTCCGCCGTCGAGTACGGCCTCCTCGTGGCCGGCATCGCCGGCATCATCGTGCTGACCGTGTTCCTGTTCGGAGCCCAGATCGGCTCGCTCTACCAGGACACCTGCGACAGCATCCAGGGCCAGCGGGGCGCCGGCACCTGCTGACACCATCCCCGCTCTGCCGAAGGCCGGGCCTCCTCGCACCGCTTCCCCATGGCGGAGGAGGGCCCGGCCTTCGCGTCGCCGCGGTCAGCGCGACGACCTGACCAGCCTCAGCCGCCAGGCGCGCTCGAGGTCGCGCAAGGTCATCCCGGTGATCTCCCGGAGGGCCTGTCCGAACCGGCGTCCACCCGACGTGACCAGCGTGCTGAGCCGGACCAGGTCGTCCAGTCCCACGCGAGCGGCGATCACCTCGCAGGCGACCCTCGAACGCTCATAGGCCGCCTCCAGCGCCGTGCCGGTCGCCTCGAAGGAACGCCGGTCGGGAAGCCCGGTAGGGAGACCGACGCGTCGCAGCTCGGCGTTCGAGGCGTCGGTCCGGCCGCGCAGCCCGAGACCTCGGAGCGCCACGAGGTCGGCGAACCCCTCGGTGAACCAGCGGGGGGCAGGCGAGGTCACATCTCCCGCCGCGACGTGCACGGCCTCGTGGGCAAGAACCACGGCCAGGCCGAGGGCTCGCATGTCGGCCAACCGGTCGGGGTTCACCACGATGCGCGGGGCGACCCGGCTGCGGGTCGAGCCGTCTGCGGTCGTCGTCACGGCCGCGAACGCGGCGAACTCCCCCGGCCTCGCGCCCAGCGCGGCGTCGTACTCCTGTCCGGCCGCCGGCACCTCCACCACCACCGGGCGTTGCGGGCCGAGCACGTCGGTGACCGCTCGGCGTGCGATGCGGGTCGCGGTCACGACCCGGGCCGAGGACTCTCCGGCGACGCTCACGACCTGCCACCCGGGCCCGGAGTCGAGAGCCAGTGGACGGGCGAGCCACAACGGCATGCGCCCGGCGCCGTCGCCGAACCCGGTGATCACGGCTCGGCCACCGTCCCACCGGAAGGCCACCGGCACACTCACGGTCGAGACTCCTCGGTCGCCGTGAGGCAGTCGCCAGCCCACCTCCACGCGACCGGACCACTCCCCGTGGTCCACCGGGCCGGTCCGACGGACCCGGACCCGCAGCACGTCGAGGTCCAGCAGGGCTGCGTTCGTGGCGACCATCCCCAACCGCACTCCCACGCCGGGCAGCTCGGCATCGGCCAGGGCGGCTGCCGCCGAGCGATCGCCTCTGCTCAGGGCTTGGTGAAGACCCGCGATGGTGGCGGCGCCTGCCGCCGAGGGGTCGGCGGCGGCGGGTGGCGACGGCGTCGTCGAGGCGGAGCAGCCCGCCGCGAGGGTCGCGACCAGGGTCAGGACCAGCAACGCCGGCAACCGACACCCGGCCGCCACGATGGTGGTCGTCGAGGTGGTCGCGATCAGCCCGGCCGGACCGCGCCCGAGAAGGGCATGGAATAGATACCCGCGACCCGGACCCCGGCGCCGGGGTGGGCGGCGTGGACGATCAGCCCGTTGCC
>CAZQCA010000016.1:0-25231 GCA_964591845.1 uncultured Nocardioides sp. | reverse complement strand
CTCAGGCGCGGGTGACCTCGATGCGGATCCCGTCGGCGAGCGACCGCCCGACGACGCAGTAGCGCTCCGTGGATGCGGCCAGTCGTTCCAGCTGGGCATCGTCGGCGTCGGTGTCGAGCGCCGCTCGCACCACGATGTCGGTGACCCCGACCGGGACCTCACGGTCCAGCCCCAGGGTCCCGCGCGCGTCGAACACGCCCTCCGCGGTGAGCGAGGCCGCCCGGACCTCCACGCCCATCGCCGTGGCCACGCTGCGCAACGTCACGCCCGCGCAGGCGACCAGCGCCTCGAGAAGCATGTCACCGGAGCACGCGTCCCTCCCGTCACCTCCCGTGGCGCGGTGCAGGCCGGCGCGCACGGGGCCGGCCCAGCCCTGGACGGTGCACGTCACCCCCGGGTCGGAGAAGGCGGCGCGCGCGCCCAGCGGCGTCACGGCCGCCGCGGGGTCGTCTCGGTAGCGCTGCTTCAGCGGCGCCTGGGCGGCCCGGAGGCTCTCGCGGTCCATCCTGCGATTGTCGTGGACGGCACTCCCCGGGTCGACCGCCCGCGCCTCCCGGGTCACCGCGGAGTGCTCCTCCGAGGACCGTAAACCAGGAAATCCGAGCTCAAAACCTGCAGTGTGGTCCTCGGAGGCGCCATTGCCCCACCCCCAGGCGGCTTTGCCCCAGCCACCAGGGCGCCGACCGACCCTGTCCGGCGCGGGCACGAGGCCTCTACGATCGACGGATGACCGAGGCTGTGCAGGACATCCGGTTCTGCACGTCCGCCGACGGGACCCGGATCGCCTATGCCGTGCACGGCGCGGGCCCGCCGCTGGTGATCAGCTCCTGCTGGCTCTCGCACCTGCAGTTCGACTGGCAGAGCCCGGTGTGGCGTCACTTCCTCGTCGAGCTCGGCAGGTTCGCCACCGTCGTCCGGTTCGACGAGCGCGGTCACGGATTGTCGGACCGGGACGTGGACGACTTCTCGGGACCCGCCCGCCTCGCCGACCTCGAGGCGGTGGTCGACGACCTCGGTCTGGAGCGCTTCGCCCTCCTCGCCATGGCACAGGGGGGCCCGATCTCGATCGAGTACGCCGTGCGCCATCCCGGCCGAGTCAGCCGCCTCCTGCTCTACAACACCTACGCGAACGCCCTGCTCAACGCTACCGAGGAGGAGAAGGAGCTCGACGCGGCCTTCGACGCGCTGATCAAGGTGGGCTGGGAGCGACCGACGCCGGAGTTCCGGCGGGTCTTCACCTACCAGATGATCCCGGGCGCCTCCGAGGAGCAGATGAGCTGGCTCGACGAGCTGCAGCGGCAGGCGGTCACCGCCGACACCGCGGTGCGGGCACGACAGCAGCGCAGGGCCACCGACGCCTCGGGCCTCCTGGCCGCGCTCGACCTGCCGACGCTCGTGCTCCATGCTCGCGACGAGCACATGAACCCCTTCACCGAGGCGCGCTACCTCGCCGCCCACATCCGCGGCGCTCGGCTGGTCGCCCTCGAGAGCGGCAACCACATCCTGCTCGAGGACGAGCCGGCCTGGCCCGTCTTCCTGCGCGAGGTCGAGGCGTTCGTCTCCGAGGACCGCGTGGCCGCCCCTCCGCAGCCTGGCGAAGGCATGCACCTGCTGTCGGCGCGCGAGCGAGAGGTGCTCGCCCTGGCCGCCGAGGGCTGCGACAACGAGGCCATCGCCGGCCGCCTCACGCTCAGCGTCCGCACCGTCGAACGGCACCTGCAGAACGTCTATCTGAAGCTCGGCCTGACCGGCAAGAACGCCCGCACGGCCGCCGTGGCGCGGCTGCTGACGAGCGCCTGACCGACTCCGACAGCGCGCACCACCCTGCGCGTACGCCGCCACGCCGGCGCGTCGCGCACCGACGTACGTGCGCGTCGGCACCGATGTGGGGAATGCCCGCCCGCTCCTACGGTCGTGGACACCGCCGACCCCGGCGGACCAGCCGGCGCCAGACCGCGGCGCCACCACCCAGGGAGACATCATGACCATCACCACCGACCGGGCTGCCCGGCAGACCTCCGAGCAGACCTCCGAGCAGGCAGCCGACCGGGCCCTCAAGGACCGCCACCGCGCGATGTGGGAGCTCGGCAACTACCCGGCCGTCGCGAGCGACATCATCGCCGAGCTCGGCGTGGAGGTCGTCGAGGCCACCGGCATCGTCACCGGCCACCGAGTGCTCGACGTGGCCGCGGGCTCCGGCAACGCGGCGATCCCCGCCGCGCGTCGCGGGGCCCGGGTCGTGGCCAGCGACCTCGCACCGGCGCTGCTCGACAAGGGCCGCCGGGACGCCGAGGCCGAGGGCCTCGAGCTCACCTGGCAGGTCGCCGACGCCGAGGCCCTGCCGTCGGGCGACGGCGAGCACGACGTCGTGGTCTCCGTGGTCGGGGCGATGTTCGCGCCCCACCATCAGGCGACCGCCGACGAGATCGTGCGGGTCACCCGGCCGGGCGGGACGATCGGGCTCGTGAGCTGGACACCCGAGGGCTTCATCGGGCAGATGTTCGCCACCATGAGGCCCTACGTGCCGGCGCCGCCGCCCGGTGTGCAGCCGCCTCCGCTGTGGGGACACCTGGACCACGTGACCGGGCTGTTCGGTGACCGGGTGACCGACGTGAGGGCCAGCCAGCGGAGGCTGCGGGTGACCGCGTTCGCCTCGGGTGAGCAGTTCCGCGACTTCTTCAAGGCGGTCTACGGCCCGACCATCGTGGCCTTCCGTGGCCTCGCCGACGACCCGGAGCGCAGCGCCGCCCTCGACGAGGAGCTCGACCGGCTGGGCGACGCGTTCCTGGTCGACGGGGTGATGGAGTGGGAGTACCTGCTGTTCACCGCCACCCGGCGCTGACGGCGTACGACGGCACGGGCCCGGCTCCCCAACGGGGACCGGGCCCCTGCTGCGCCGCCATGGGCGGACACGGCGGCGCTCAGAGGAGGCGGCGCTCAGAGGAGGCGGCGCTCAGAGGAGGCGGCGCTCAGAGAAGGCGGCGCAGCGACGAGATCGCGCCGCGGAGGTAGCGGTCGACCACCGCCCGCTCCTCGGCGGAGAGGGTCGCGTCGAGCTGGGCCAGCGAGACGAACATCGGCATCAGGTGGCCCAGGACCTCCTCCCGGCCGGAGTCGGTGAGGACGACCCGCGTACGCCGGCCGTCGCTCTCGTCGGCCTCCCGGCGCACGTGGCCACGCGCCACCAGACGGTCGACGATCCCCGAGGATGCGGCGGAGGTGACGCCGAGATGGCGCGCCAGGTCGGCCGGTCCCACCTGCCGCTCGACGAGCAGCTCGAGGGCGGCCAGCTCGCTGTGACCCAGCTCGGCCCGCTTGGCGACCGCGGGACCCACCTGGTGCGCGATCTGCAGGAGCTCGCGCAACGCCAGCAGCGTGGAGGTCTGGTGCCAGTCCTCCACGTACGCCGTGTGTGGTGCTCGGGTGCCCCTGTGGTCCATTTTGCTCACCATGTTAGTAATTTGGTATCTAACTTCCCGAGAGATCCACTTCGATCGTAACCTGGAGGTTCCCCAGATGCGGGACGTCACCCCTCTCGTCGTCCGGCGTGGCCGCACCTGGGTGCTGGCGCTCCTCCTGCTCGTGGCCGCGGGGGCCCTGATCGGCGCCGTCGGTCAGGCGGAGCGCGACCCGAGCCCGCTCGACAACCTGCCCTCCGGCCTGGACTCCACCACGGTGGTGGAGCTGTCCGACGAGCTGCCCGAGGAGACCGGCAGCAGCGCCGTGATCCTCTACACCGCCGACGACGGCCGCCTCACCGACCAGGCGCTCCAGCGGCTCCGGGAGCGGCACCCGGCCTCCGACCAGGGGCCGGGGCTCCAGGTGAGCGACGACGGCACCGCGGCGCTCGCCGTCGTGCCCGTGCTCGAGAAGGGCGCGACGGAGATCGCCGACCGCGTCAAGGAGATCCGGGACGAGTCGGCGCAGGGTCTGCCCGCCGGGCTGACGTCCCAGGTGACGGGTCCGGCCGCGGTCCAGGCCGACCTGGCAGCGGTGTTCGACGGCGCTGACGTCGACCTCCTGCTGGCGACTGCCACCGTCGTCGGGTTCCTGCTCCTGCTCACCTACCGCAGCCCGCTGCTGTGGCTGATCCCCTTGAGCGTGGTCGGTGTCGCCGACCAGCTCGCCGCGGTCCTCGCCACCCGCGTGCTCGCGGCGGGCGGTCTGTCATGGGACGAGTCGACCGTCGGCATCCTCTCCGTGCTGGTCTTCGGCGCCGGCACGGACTACGCCCTGCTGCTGATCTCGCGCTATCGCGACGAGCTGCGCACCACCGAGGACCGCTACGACGCGATGCGCCATGCCCTGCGGCGCACCGCCGAGTCGGTCGCGGCGAGTGCGGTGACGGTGGTCCTGGGACTGCTGACGCTGCTGCTGTCGCTGGTGCCCGCCACCCGAGGGCTCGGTGTCGCCTGCGCCGTCGGCATCGTCGTCGCCGCCTCGTTCGCGTTGGTCGTGCTGCCGGCCGTCCTGGTGCTCTTCGGCCGCTGGGTCTTCTGGCCCCTGGTCCCCCGGGTCGGTCAGCAGACGCTCGTCGAGTCGCGCCGGTCCGCGTGGCGGCGCATCGGCGACGCGGTGGCCGCGCGCCCGGGCCTGTTCATCGGCGGCGCCGTCGTGGCCCTGGCGCTGATGGCCATCGGCGTCACGCAGATCAGATCGGGCCTCTCCGAGGCCGAGCAGTTCCTCGAGACCCCCGAGGCGATCTCGGCCGGCGAGCGACTCGCCGAGTCGTTCCCCGCAGGCGCCTCCGATCCCACCGTCGTCCTCACGCGCGCCGAGCCCGAGGCGGTCGCGCAGACCGCCGGCCGTGTCCCCGGGGTGGCCTCGGCCGCGCCGACGGTGGCCGGCGACGACCTGACGCGCATCGACGTCGTACTGGAGGCCTCCAGCGGCAGCGCGGAGGCGCGGGCGACGGTGGTCGACCTGCGCGACGCGCTCTCGTCGTACGACGACACCTGGGTCGGCGGGAGCGAGGCCCAGGGCGTCGACGAGAACGCTGGCGCGGCACGAGATCGTCTCCTCATCATCCCGCTGATCCTGCTGCTGGTGATCGCCGCCCTGATGCTGCTGCTGCGCTCGGTGGCCGCCCCCCTGATCCTGGTGGCGACGGTCGTCGCGACGTACGTCGCCGCGTTGGGGCTGTCGTGGTGGGTGTTCACGGGGCTGCTGGGCTTCGAGCGACTCGACAGCGGCGTGCCGCTGCTGGCGTTCCTCTTCCTGGTCGCCCTCGGCGTCGACTACAACATCTTCCTGGTGAGCCGCGCCGCCGAGGAGGCCCGCGACCACGGGACCCGGGAGGGCATGCTGCGGGCCCTCACCGCGACCGGCGGAGTCATCACCAGCGCCGGCATCCTGCTCGCCGCCGTCTTCGCGGTGCTCGGGGTGCTTCCTCTCGTGGTGCTCGCGCAGCTCGGCGTCGTGATCTTCGT
The DNA here is from genome assembly GCA_964591845.1 of uncultured Nocardioides sp. Classification (GTDB taxonomy): domain Bacteria; phylum Actinomycetota; class Actinomycetes; order Propionibacteriales; family Nocardioidaceae; genus Nocardioides. The sequence goes on along the minus strand of CAZQCA010000016.1, from coordinate 19,802 downwards.
CGGGGTACTGCTCGACACGCTGCTCGTCCGCACGGTGCTGGTGCCGGCCATCGCCTTGGAGACCGGCCCCCGCTTCTGGTGGCCGCGCCGGGTGGCCTAGCGGCGCGGGGCAGTGTCCCCGCCACTTTGGTGCAACCTCCGAGGACCGGCCGGCGAAGGGAGGGCAACGGGTCGCGCCCGGTGGCCCCAACCCCGAGGAAGACCACCATGAGGATTCGCACCATCGCATCGACGTTGCTGACGACGGCCGTTCTCGCGACCGCCGCGGCAGCTCCCTCCCAGGCCGCGGCCCCCGAACCGCGCAAGGCCAAGGGCACGACCAGCTTGGCCGAGGTGCTGACCTCGGACGGCAACAGGTTCGACCGCCGCAACGGCGACTACGACATCGTGACCGAGGCGGTGCTCGCGGTGCTCGGCGCCAAGCCTGACAGCCCGGTCGGCGTGCTGGCCGACGGCACCGTCAAGCTGACCGCCTTCATCCCCAACGACGCGTCGTTCCGGCTGCTCGCGAAGGACCTCACCGGCCACTGGATCCGGTCGGAGGAGGAGGTCTTCAACACCCTCGTGAGTGCGGTCGGCGTGGACGCCATCGAGCAGGTGCTGCTCTACCACGTGGTCCCGGGCGCCACGATCGACGCCAAGACCGCCCTCCAGTCCGACGGCGCCGCCCTCACCACCGCGCAGGGCGGGACGATCACCGTCGACGTGCTGGTCAAGCGACTCCCCCTGGTGCAGCTGAAGGACCAGGACAGCAACGACATCGACCCGTTCCTGGACCCGGCCGCGCTGGACATCAACAAGGGCAACAAGCAGATCGCCCACGGCATCTACTTCGTCCTCCGCCCGCTCGACCTGCCCTGACCCGAGGGCCCGACCACCTGAGGAGCTCATCATGAGGACCATCACCCGACTGCTGGCCGCCGGCACCGTCGCCGCTGCCTCGCTGACGCTCGCGGCTCCGGCGCACGCCGCGGACGCCCACGTCTCCATCCTGCATGGCGTCCCCGGGGCGACCGTCGACGTCTACGCCAACGGTGACGCCCTGCTCACCGACTTCGAGCCGGGCACGCTGACCGACCCGGTGGCCCTGCCGGAGGGCGACTACGACCTCAAGGTGGTCGCCGCCGGAGACGGGCCCGACGGGGACGCGATCATGGAGGCCAACGGCGTGGCCGTGCCCGGTGGCGCCAACATCACCGTCGTGGCCCACCTCGACGAGGGCGGTACGCCGGTGCTCACGCCGTTCGTCAACGACATGTCGCCCATCGCGGCCGGTGAGGCGAGGCTGACCGTGCGGCACACCGCGGCCGCCCCGGCCGTCGACGTGCGCGCCGGTGGCGAGCCGGTCTTCACCGACCTGACCAACCCCAACGAGGCGAGCGCCGACCTCCCCGCCGGCACCGTCTCCGCCGACGTCGTCCTGGCGGGCACCGACGACGTCGCGATCGGCCCCGCCGACGTCGACCTGGCCGAGGGCGTCCACACGATCGTCTACGCCTGGGGCAGCGCCGAGGACGGCAACCTCCAGCTGGCGGTGCAGACCATCAGCGGCAGCCACTCCTCGCCCGGTGGTGTCCCTGGCGGCACGGGCGGCCAGGCCGCCGGCGACCCCGCGGCACCGTCAACGTGGTGGCTGGGAGCCGGCGCGATGGTGGCCGCGGCCGGCGCCCTCCTGATGACCCGGCGTCCCCGGCGGCAGCAGGTGTCGTGAGCCGTAGCCCCCTCCAGAGGGCGGTCGCCGTCGTGGCGGCCGCCCTCCTGGGCGTCTGCGTGGCGTGGGCGATCGCGCCACGCGAGCGTTCCGGCGCCCTCGAGTCGGTGCCGCCCCGCCCGCCCGTCTCCTTCTCGGTCGTGGAGAAGCACGACGGCCCGAGGCACGAGACGTCCGGCGGCCGGGTACGCGTCCGCAGCGCCAGCGTCGCGGCCGCCAACGAGGCCGTCCGGGCCTCGCGCGCGCCGACCCGTCTGGTCCTGCCCACCCTTGGGCTGACCCTGCCGGTGCGGGCCACCGGTGTGGACGAGCAGGGTCTGATGGCGCTGCCGGAGACGGCGTACGCCGTGGGGTGGTACCGCTTCGGCAGCGGACCCCTCGACCGGCGGGGAGCCACCGTCGTCGCCGGCCACGTCGACACGGCCGCCGAGGGGACGGGGCCCTTGGCCGGCCTGGCCGCCGTGCGCCGCGGAGATCCTGTCTCGCTGTGGGTCGGTGATCGGCGGGTGCGCTACCGCGTCGTGGAGATCGCGCGGGTCGCGAAGTCCGTCCTCGACCTGCCGGCGCTGTTCACCCGCGCCGGCCCTCCCCGTCTGCACCTGGTGACCTGCGGCGGCGACTATCTGCCCGAGCGGGGCGGCTACCAGGACAACGTGGTCCTCACCGCCCGCCCGGTCGCCGGCTGACGCCCCGGCGGATCTACTGGTGCGTACGACGAGGCTGGCCGGCCCACGACCGATCTACTGGTGGGTACGACCGGCATATGCGTCGTACACACCAGTAGATCCCGAGCGCTGCGTCGTACGCACCAGTAGCCGACGCTCGCCGGCGACCAAGGCCCGCCAGGATTCACCCCACCGGGCGGCATCCGGATCGTCGCGGGCGACGAAGTACTGACGTGGACCTGCCGGACATCACGGGCGGCCAGGCGCTCGGCGTGCGCCTCGCCGGGCACGATGAGCGCGCCCTGGAGGACGCCTACGCGGCCTACGCGCCCGCCGTGCTGGCCTACGTCAGCCGCTACGTCGGCCGCGACGAGGCCGAGGATGTGCTCCAGAAGACGTTCCTCGACGCCTGGCGGTACGCCGGCCGCTACGATCCGCGGCAGCGCTTCACGGGGTGGCTGTTCACGATCGCCCACCGGCGGGCCGTGGACACGCTGCGCGCCCGCAGGCACCGGGTCGTGGACGTCGAGACGATCCGCGACCTGACCGGGGAGGACGGAAGGGAGACCGTGGAGCGCTTCGCCGATGCAGCCGACGTGCGCGCCGCCGTGGCTCGACTGCCCGAGCACGAGCGCGTGGTGATCGAGCTGGCCTACTTCCACGACCTCACCCAGCAGGAGATCGCCGACCGACTGGAGCTCCCGCTGGGAACTGTGAAGGCGCGGGCGTCGCGCGGCACCCGACGCCTGGGCGGCTTGATGCGTGCCGAGGAAGGAGGGTCGCGATGAGCGAGAGCCTCGACCACACCGCGCCACCGCCCGAGCACCCCGACCTGGTCGGGCTGCTGCGCGGCGAGCTGACCAACACCGAGGTCATCGAGACCGGCGACCACCTGGACGGCTGCCCCTCGTGCCGCGCCGACCTCGCCGAGACCGCGGTGGGACACGCGCTGCTCTCGAGCGCGGGTCGCCGGCTCGGCGGCGCTGCGGGCGACGACGTCCGGCCGACAGGGCCGGTGGCCGAGTGGCCCCTCCCACCCGCACCCGCGGTGCCGCGGACGCTGACCCGCTGGGCGCGTCCGCTGGGCGCAGTCGCCGCGGCGGCGGTCCTCGTCGCCGGAACGGCGTTCGTCACCACCTCCCTGCTGGAGCGTGAGGACGCCCCACGCACGGCGGTCGCCCAGCCGCAGACCGCCGACCTGGAACCGGTCGAGGGCAGCGGCGGCGGGCAGGTGCTGATGCTCGACCACGAAGGCGCCGTCAACATGACCGTGGAGACGCGCGACCTGCCGCGGCCGGGCAAGGGCGAGTTCTACTACGTCTGGCTGTTCAACCCGGAGACCCAGAAGATGCTCGGCCTCGGAGTGCTCCGCCCCGACGGCACCGGTGGCTTCGAGGTCCCCGACAGCCTCCTCCAGGGCTACCAGGTCGTCGACGTCAGCCTCGAGAAGGACGACGGCGACCCGGCCCACTCGGTCACGTCGGTGCTGCGCGGAGCGTACGCCGGCGAGGACGGGGTCGCTTCCTCCTGACCCCACACCCGGTGCCCGTCGGCCTCAGCCGGCGGGCACCGGCTCGCGTCGCGACGCGCGCAGGCTGGTCATCGTGGTGACCACGAGGATCCCGACGATCACCACCAGCGACGCAGCCGTGGGGATCTCGGGCACGCCCGGCCAGACCAGGTGCGCCCAGTGGAGCACCAGCTTGGCCCCTATGAAGGCGAGGATCGCCGCCAGTCCGTAGCCGAGGTGGACCAGCCGGTCGAGCGCACCTTGCAGGACGAAGTAGAGCGACCGCAGGCCGAGCAGCGCGAAGGCGTTGGTCGCGAAGACCAGGAACGGGTCGCCGGTGATGCCGTAGACGGCCGGGACGGAGTCGACGGCGAAGACGACGTCGGTCGCCAGCACCGCCACCACGACCACGGCGAACGGCGTCAGCGCCCGCCGGCCGTCCACCTTGCCGAGCATCCGCGGGCCGACGTAGTCGTCGGTGACCCGGAAGAAGCGCCGAAGCAGACGCACGCTGCCGAGCTGGTCGACGTCGACGGCGTGGTCTGCCCCGGACCGGGCGTCGCGGAGCACCTTGACCGCGGTGGCGACCAGGATCGCGCCGAAGACCAGGAACACCCAGTCGAAGCGCTCCAGGGCGGCCGCCCCGAGAGCGATGAAGACGCCGCGCAGCACCAGCGCGCCGACGATGCCGTAGAGCAGCACCCGCTGCTGCAGGGCCGCCGGCACGGCGAACGCCCCCAGCAGCAGCATGAACACGAACAGGTTGTCCACGCTCAGCGACTTCTCCACGAGGTAGCCGGAGTAGTACTCCAGGCCGCGCTGGCCGCCGTACGCCGCCCAGACGTAGCCGCCGAAGGCCAGCGGCAGGGCGACGTAGAACGCCGACCAGGCGACCGCCTCGCGCATCGAGACCTCGTGCGGCCGCCGGGTGACCAGGAAGTCGAGCAGGAGCAGGGCGAGCACACCGCCGAGCAGCAGCGTCCACAGGGCGGGTGTTCCGATGGTGTCCATGGGGTCCTCAGGTCATCAGGCCTGAGGTCTCCTTCACCCACGGCGTGGGCCGCCTCCCGGGGCGCCGATGGCGGCGCCGAACTGACCGGGCAGACCGTTGGGAAGTACTCCCCTCGCGTCAAAGTCTACCGGTTCGGTGGGCAAACGCCGCATCGTCAGCCACGTCGGAACGACACCAGCTCCACCCGTCCCTGATCGGGGCTGACGCCCTCCTCGAGCACCAGCCCCACACCGGGGGCATAGAACTTCAGCTCGAGCAGCCTCGGCTCGAGCGTCGTGAAGTCCTTGGTGACCAGCACCCGCCGGAACTGCCCGGCGGCCAGGCCGACCCGTGCCCGCCCGTCCAGCACCATGCCCTCGTCCTCCGCCTCGCCCCGCAGGAACTCCTGCCGGTAGGCGCGATGCAGCGCCGGGTGCGGGAACATCACGACACCGGCCCGCGCGCAGTCCCGGCCGGCACGCCACGAGCCCTCCTTGCTGCTCGTGCCGCCGTCGTACGACGTGGTGTTCTCGCCGAGGTACCAGACCCGGCCGCGGCGGTCCTGCGCGTACCAGTCGAAGGTCCGCTCGATGACCTCGCCGTCCTCCCGGGCGATGTCCTTCACGACCGTCGCCCGGATCCCGAGGATCGGCTTGGTGCGCGAGAGCACCGTCACCACCTCGGTCTGACCGGCCTCGCTGCCGAAGCCGCGGTAGCGCCAGCGAGCGCCCGGGCGCAGGGGGAAGTAGTCGCTCCGCACGCGGGGCCGGAACCGGGTGGGGGCCGGCAGGGCCAGCAGCGGGGGGCCGACGGCAGGGCGGGGACAGGTCGCGGCGGCGGCCGTGGCCGGGGCGGCGCCGGTCGCGGGGGCGGGAACCGCTCCCCCGGCGACCGAGAGGGACAGGGCGACGACGGCCGGGGCGGCCGAGCGGGTGAGGGCGGTGCGCACGTTCATGGTGCTCTCCTTCGAGGTCGTGGACATCACGAGCCTCGGCCGCTCTCGCTGAAGCCCGCCTGAACCGAGGCGACCGTCGCGATCCGTCTCCTTCAGGACGGCTTCAGCCCGGGATGGGACAGTGGTGCCGTGCGCGTCCTCGTGGTCGACGACGACACCCGCCTCGCGCGGTCGCTCGCGCGCGGGCTGGGGGCCGAGGGCTACGCCGTCGACGTGGCCCACACCGGCGACGAGGCCCGCTGGCTGCTCGAGGAGTGCGACTACGACGCCGTGGTGCTCGACGTGATGCTTCCGGGGGCCAGCGGCCATGACCTGTGCCGGGAGGTGCGGGCCGCCGGCAACGCGAGCCCGATCCTGATGCTGACCGCCCGCTACGGCGACGCCGAGGAGGTCACCGCCCTCGACCTGGGGGCCGACGACTTCCTGTCCAAGCCCTTCTCGTACGACGTGCTGCTCGCTCGGCTGCGGGCCCTCATCCGTCGCGGCGAGCACCCGCGGGCGCCCGAACTCGTCGTCGGCGACCTCCGTCTCGACCCGGCCAGGCACGTGGTCCACCGGGGTGAAGCCCCGGTCGACCTCACCCCCCGCCAGTTCGCGCTGCTCGAGCTGCTCATGCGTCGCGCCGGCACGGTCGTCTCCAAGCAGGAGATCCTCGAGCACGTGTGGGACTTCGCGTTCGAGGGCTCGCCCAACATCGTGGAGGTCTACGTCTCGCAGCTGCGGCGGCGGGTGGACCTGCCGTTCGGCCGGGAGTCCCTGGAGACCGTCCGCGGCGTGGGCTATCGACTGGCCGCCGGGTGATCACGGTGTGGCCCCGCACCATCAGGGGGCGCACCACCCTGGCCGCCACCGTGCTCACGGCCGTCACCCTGAGCGCGGCCGCGTGGCTGCTCGTGGCCGCGGTCGAGGACTCCCTGACCGACAGCCGCGACCAGGCGACGAGAGCCGAGCTGAGGGCGCTCGCGGCCACGGTGTCCGACGGCCGGGTGACGGACCCGATCTCGGTCGGCGAGGACGAGATGGCCCAGGTGGTCGACGCCGACGGACGGGTGGTGGCCCGGTCGGCCAACCTCGGCGACGCTCCCGCCGTCACGTCGTTGGCGCCCGCGCCGGGGACGACGGCGGTCGTCGTGCGCACCGGCGTACCCGATGACGAGGACCGGGAGACGTTCCGGATCTGGGCGTCCACGGTGACCGCCCCTGGGGGAGACCTCCGGGTCTACGTCGGGTCGAGTCCCGAGCGGGTGCAGGAGGCGGTGGACGCCGCCCGCAACGGACTGCTGATCGGGGTCCCGGCGGTCGCCGGCGCTCTGGCGCTGCTCACCTGGTGGCTCGTGGGGCGCGCGCTCGCGCCGGTGGAGCGGGTGCGCGCCGAGGTGGCGGGCATCTCCGCGAGCGACCTCGAGCGCCGGGTCCCCGTCCCCGCGTCGGGCGACGAGATCTCGCGACTCGCCGGCACGATGAACCAGATGCTGGCCCGGCTGGCGTCCGGGCGGGCCCGCGAGCGCGAGTTCGTCGCCGACGCGTCGCACGAGCTGCTCAGCCCGTTGGCCGCCCTGCGGGCCCAGCTCGAGGTGGCGGAGGCCGACCCGGCAGGTGTCGACGCGGCACCGCTGCTCGCCGACCTGCGTGAGGACGTGCTCCGGATGGAGCGGCTGGTGCGCGATCTGCTGCTGCTGGCGCGGGCCGAGCAGGTCCACGAACCCGCGGGTCTCCCGCTCGTCGATCTCGACGACGTGGTGCTCACGGAGGCGCGTCGCCTCGCGACGCGGGCAGGGCTCGTGCTCGACACCGGCGGCGTCTCAGCCGCGCCGGTCCGCGGCCGGAGCGAGGAGCTGGCGCGGCTCGTGCGCAACCTGCTCGAGAACGCCGCGAGCCACGCCCACCGCGTGGTGACGGTGCGGCTCGGCGCCACCGACGACCGGGTGGAGCTCGAGGTGGCCGACGACGGCCCGGGTGTGGCTCCGGAGCTGAGCGGACGGGTGTTCGACCGCTTCGTCACCTCCTCGACCGCGCGTCAGGCGGGCGAGGGGACGGGGCTCGGGCTGGCGATCGCCCGCGCCGTGGCCGAGGCCCACGGTGGGACGCTCACCCTCGACGACGGGCCGGACGAGCCGACCGGACCGCGGGGTGCGGTCTTCCGGCTGCGGCTCCCCGGGGCGTGAGCGTCGCCGGACGCCTCAGGCCCGGGTCGCCGGGGGGTGAGCCTTGCCCGCCGGCCGCGTGGATCTACTGGTGCGTACGGCGCACATGCCGAGCGTACGCACCAGTAGATCGGCGGCGCCGACACGCTCGGCAAATCCCCGGGTTGGCCCACGGGAGCGGATACAAAGGGTGAGGCCCCGCAAAGTATGAGTTTGCGGGGCCTCGAATGTCTTCCGGGCGTTGCCGCCCTTCCGACCCCCTAGTTCTATCCCTCGCCCGGCTCCTGCACAAGAGGGGCGGACGGGATTTCTTCGCCGGCCCGCGACCACGAGGCGACGTAGGCGTCGATGTCCCGCTCGACGCCCGCCTTCACGGCCTCCGGGGCGTACGACGCGCCGACGGCCGCGCGCGCCAGCGCCGCGACCCCGGCCTCGTCGAGCCCGAGCAGGCCGGCCGCGATCTCGTACTCGCGGGTGAGGGTGGTGCCGAACATGTGGGGGTCGTCCGAGTTGACGGTCACGGTGACGCCCGCCTCGACGAAGGACCGGATCGGATGGGCCTCCAGCGAGGTCACCGCCCGGGTGGCGACGTTCGACGACGGGCAGACCTCGAGCGGGATGCCGTGCTCGGCGAGGTGGGCGAGCAGCGCCGGGTCCTGCGCCGACGACGTGCCGTGCCCGATCCGCTCGGCGCCGAGCAGCCGCACGGCCTCCCAGACGGTCTCGGGACCGGTGGTCTCGCCGGCATGCGGCACCGACCGGAGGCCGGCGGCGCGTGCGGCGTCGAAGTGGGGCCGGAAGATGCTCCGGGGCCAGCCGATCTCCGGGCCCCCGAGCCCGAAGCCGACCAGCCCGTCGGGGGCGTGCCGGAGGGCGAACTCCAGGGTCCCGTCGGCGCCGGGCAGACCGGTCTCGCTCGGGATGTCGTAGATCCACCGGAGCACCGTGCCGAAGTCGCGCTCCGCCGCCACCCGGGCGTCCTCGATGGCCTCGGTGTAGCCCTCGATCGGCATCCCCCGGTCGTCGTGGTGCGGCCACACGGAGGTGTACGGCGTGCAGGTCAGCTCGGCGTACCGGATCTGCTGCGAGGCCATCTCGCGGGCGATCTCGTAGGTGAGCAGACGCACGTCCTCGGGCGTGCGCACCAGGTCGACGACGGCCATGTAGACCTCGATGAAGTGCGCGAAGTCGCTGAAGGCGAAGAAGTCGCGCAGCAGGTCGGGGTCGCTGGGCACCCGCCCCGGGTGCCGCTCGGCGAGCATCGAGACGATCGCCGGCGACGCGCTGCCGACGTGGTGCACGTGCAGCTCCGCCTTGGGCAGGCCCGCGACGAAGCGGGCCAGACCCTCCGCCGCCGTCACGTCAGCCGACGCCGATGGCGTCGAAGAGCGCGTTGGCGCGCTCCTCGAGCGAGCCCTGGTCGACGATCTTGCCGTCGAGGTAGACGGTCGGCGTGCCGCGCACCCCCGCGTCCACGGCGTCGGCGGTCGCGTCGTCGACCCAGTCCATGTAGGACTCGTCCTCGATCGCCGACCGGACCGCGTCCTCGTCGGCACCGGCCTCGACGGCGCGCTCGATGAGCCACTCCGCGTCCGGGTAGGGGCCCTCCTCCGACGGCTGCTGCTCGTAGAGGAGGTCGTGCATCTTCTTGGCCTCCGCCTCCCCGGCGTTCTCCCACACGGCGCGGAAGGCGTTGGCGGCCTGGGACGAGTAGGGGCCGAACTGGGAGAGGAGCTCGAACGGGCGGTACTCGATGTAGACCTTGCCGTCGTCGGCGGCCTGGGTGAGCTTCTCGTTGGTGAGGCCCTCGAACGCCTGGCAGACGGGGCACAGGAAGTCCTCGTAGATCACGACCTGATGCGGCGCGTCGGGGTCGCCGTAGCCGAAGCTGTAGTCGCTGCTCCCGACGGTGCTGTTGCTCGTCTTGTCGGCCTTGCTCATGATCACGACCGTCACGCCGACGATCACCGCGAGCACCGCCATCACCGCGCCGACGATGAGCAGCTGGCGGCGCCGCTCGGTGCGCTCCTGCTCCTTCATCAGGGCGGCGGTGCGCTCCGCGCGGCTGGCCTCAGCGGCCGACTTCTTGGACATCCGGGATCCTTTCGGGGCTGCGGTGGAGCAGCAGGTTGTCGAGGGCGTACTTGGTCCGGGGCCACAGGACGAGCCAGCCCGCCATCAGGAAGAGGCCGACGTCGCGGGCGATCTCCCACGGGTAGTCCTCGGACGCACCCGGCTTCGCCCCTCCGTCGCCGAAGCAGCCGCAGTCGATCTCCATGCCGCGCGCCCAGACCGACGCGATGCCGATGACGAACATGACCATCAGGCCGGCCGCGAACAGGCCGGTGACGCGGGTGATCAACCCGGTGACCAGGCAGATCCCGACGAGCACCTCCACGGCCGGGAGCGAGTAGCCGAGCAGCATGACGAGCGGCTCGGGCAGCAGCTCGTAGGCCCGCACGGCCTGGACGCTGGCGTAGGGGTCGAGGAGCTTGTGCCAGCTGGCGGCGAGCATGACCCCGCCCAGGACCAGGCGCAGCACCAGGCCCGTCCACTGCTTCCACTCGCTCACAAGGCTTCACCCTAAGGCAGGGTTCTTAACCAAATCTGAGGAAGGGCGGACTTCACATGTGAGTCTTCACATGTGAGTAGGGTGACTCCCCGTGAGCGACCGACTCGTGTGGATCGACTGCGAGATGACCGGGCTCGACCTCGGCGCCGACGCGCTCATCGAGGTCGCGGCACTGGTGACCGACTTCGACCTCAACGTCTGCGGTGACGGCGTGGACCTGGTGATCAAGCCGCCCGCCGAGTCGCTGGCGCAGATGGGCGACTACGTGCGCACCATGCACGAGACGTCCGGGCTGCTGGCGGCGCTGGACGCCGGTACGACGCTCGCCGACGCCGAGTCCCAGGTGCTGGCCTACATCCGCGAGCAGTGCCCCGACGGCAGCCGTCCGCCGCTGGCAGGCAACACGGTGGCGACCGACCGGGCGTTCCTCGCCCGCGACATGCCGGTGCTCGAGGCGTTCCTGCACTACCGGATCGTGGACGTCTCGTCGATCAAGGAGCTCACCCGCCGGTGGTTCCCCAAGGCCTGGTTCCAGTCGCCCGCCAAGCAGGGCAACCATCGGGCGCTGGCCGACATCCAGGAGTCGATCGAGGAGCTGCGCTACTACCGGGACGCGGTCTTCGTGCCCGCGCCCGGCCCGGACACCGAGACCGCGCGGACCATCGCGGCGCGCCACGCGGGAGCGCTCACGGGACTGACGCCCCCCGTCGATGCCGGCGTCGATCCAGCCGTCGCTCCCGCCGGCACCGAGCCGGCCGCCGATGATGAGCCCACCGCCTGACAGCGCTACACTCTGACGTCGGCGCCCGCACCCCTCGCCCCGCCAGGGGCGGCGGCCGGGCGTCGTTCCATGGTGGGTGTAGCTCAGCTGGTAGAGCACCTGGTTGTGGTCCAGGATGTCGCGGGTTCGAGCCCCGTCACTCACCCCACTTCCGAGGCCCCGGGCTCCCCCGGGGCCTCGTGTCATTCCCTTGGCGGTCTCAGCCGGGGCTTCCACCTCCCCCAATATCTGACTAAAGTCAGAGAATGAGCTCGACCGAGGCCGCGCGGACGCTCCGGCGGTTCAACCGCTCCTGGAGCCGGCACGTCGGCGCCCTCGACGAGTCGTTCCTCGGCACCGGCCGCAGCCTCGGCGAGTCCCGGCTGCTCTTCGAGATCGGCGCCGGCCACGGCGTGAGCATCCTCGACCTGCGCAACCGGCTCGAGCTCGACTCGGGCTACCTCAGCAGGCTGCTGCGCAGCCTGGAGCAGGACGGCCTGGTCGAGGTCCGGCCGGACCCCGCCGACCGTCGCCGCCGGATCGTCGTACCGACGGCTCGTGGGGTCGCGGCGCGCGACGAGCTCGACCTGCGCTCCGAGCGGCTCGCGGTCGACCTGGTCGCCACGCTCACCGACGCCCAGCGGGAGCGGCTCCGCGCTTCGCTCGACGAGGCCGAGCGCCTGCTCCGCGCGGGCTCGGTCACCCTCGAGTCGATCGACCCCGGGGCGCCCGAGGCGGTGGCCGCCGTCCGGCAGTACTTCCATGAGATCGACGATCGCTTCCCCTCCGGCTTCGACCCCGGCGACGCAGCCACGTCGGACGTGGCCGGCATGTCGCCGCCGCACGGCATCTTCCTGGTCGCCCGCAGCGAGGGCGCGGTGGTCGCCTGCGGAGGCGTCCAGCCGCTGCGTGGCCGCACCGGAGAGATCAAGCGCATGTGGGTGCGCGACGACTGCCGCGGGATGGGTCTCGGACGCCGCCTGCTCGGCGCCTTGGAGGTCGAGGCCCGCGCGCTGGGCTACCGCGTGGTCAACCTCGACACCAACGGCACGCTGAGCGAGGCGATCGCGATGTACGAGCGGTCGGGCTACGAACCGATCGAGCGCTACAACGACAACCCCTACGCCGAGCGCTTCTTCTCCAAGCGCCTGGGCTGACGGGCTGCCGCTCAGGCCGGGATGTGACCGAAGGCGCCGCGCTGGAAGTCCTCGTAGGCCTGGAGCACCTCCGCCTTGGTGTTCATCACGAAGGGTCCGGCCCAGGCCAGCGGCTCGCGGATCGGTCGCCCGCCGAGGATGACGACGTCCAGCTTGGGCGACCGGCTCTCCTGAGCCTCGGCCGCGGCGACCGTGAGGAAGTCGCCCGCCCCGAATACGGCGGCCTGACCCGTGTGGATCGGGTGGCCTTCGGTGCCGACGGTGCCGTGTCCGTTGAGCACATAGGCCAGCGCGTTGAACTCGACCTCCCACGGAAGCTCGAGGCGGGCGCCCGGCTCCAGCGTGGCGTGCACCAGGGTCATCGGCGTGTAGGTCGACCCGGGGCCCGCGTGTCCGTCGACCTCACCGGCGATGACGCGCACCAGCGCGCCGCCGTCGTACGACGTCCCGAGCGCGACCTCGCCGGACCGCAGGTCCTGGTAGCGGGGGTCGTGGAGCTTGGCGTCGCGGGGCAGGTTGACCCAGAGCTGGAGCCCGTGGAAGAGCCCGCCGCTCTGCACCAGCCACTCGGGCGGGGTCTCGATGTGCAGGATCCCCGACCCGGCGGTCATCCACTGGGTGTCGCCGTTGGTGATCGTGCCGCCGCCCCCATGGGAGTCACGGTGGTCGAAGACCCCGTCGATGATGTAGGTGACGGTCTCGAATCCGCGGTGGGGATGCCAGGGCGTGCCCTTGGGCTCGCCCGGGGCGTACTCCACCTCGCCCATCTGGTCCATCATGATGAACGGGTCGAGCTGGGCCAGGTCGACGCCGGCGAAGGCCCGACGCACGGGGAAGCCCTCCCCCTCGTAGCCCGTCGGCGCCGTCGTCACCTGCCACACCGCACGCGGCTGGTCACCCAGGCCAGGACGCCGCACGCGGGGCAGCGTGGTCAGGTCGTCGACGGTGATCGCGGGCATCGAGTCCTCCTCGGGTCGGCCGGTTGCGGCTACCTCGTGCAACGGTAGTTGAAACTTGGATATTCCGGCCGATCGGCCGCTCCCGAGCCGCCAGCGATTTCGCGACGCCCTCGGCCTGCTGGTAGTCTTGACCGCGCTCCGGAGGCGACTTCGAGCAGGCGCCATTAGCTCAATTGGCAGAGCAGCTGACTCTTAATCAGCGGGTTCGGGGTTCGAGTCCCTGATGGCGTACTTCGCGCGTTTGACGCGCTTCAGCCCTGGTAGGGCCGGTTCCGGGCCCGCCGGGGCTTCGTCGTCCTGAGGGCTCCATCCCCCGCGCGGGTCTTGACGTCCGGGTCCCCTTCACGGGACACATGGACCAGGCCGGTGTGCGCGACCACCCGTCGTGCCCAGCGATCACACCGGTCCGGCGGGATTCCCATGACACTCGGACGCGAGCTCGGCGTGCTGTTCGTGCACGGCATCGGTGAGCCGAGCCGCGGGCAGACCGTCACGCTGTGGGGCGACGCGCTCTCGGAGTGGTGCGAGGGATGGCTGGGCGGGGGAAGCACTCGCTTCCTCGGAGGGCACCTCGTGGGCGACCCCGACGACTCCTCGGCGCCCGCCCACGTCGACCTCATGGTCGCCGTTCCGCGTGCCGGGGACGAGCCCGTCGAGTCGCAGTGGCGGATCGCCGAGTCCTGGTGGGCCGAGTCCTTCGGGCCGCCCCGACTCCGCGAGGTCGCGATGTGGACGTTCCGGGTGCTTCCGTTCGCGTTGATCTCGCACGTGTGGGCACGAGTCGAGATCACGACCCGACGTCGAGGCGACGGCGCGCTCGCACGCAGCGCACTGGTGTGGCGGTGGACGCTGGCCCTGGGGCAGCTGGTTCTGGCCATGGTTCTGGCCCCGCTGGCAGCGGCCGTCGTCGTCCTGATGCTCGTGTTGACAGCGCTGCCCCTCAACGTCGCACGTCAGCTGGGCGCCGCCATGCAGCGAGCGCTCGCCCAGGTGATCGGGGACAGCTACGTGCTGCTGCTGAGCCCCAGCCGAGCGGCCGCGGTCGTCCACCAGGTCGAGCACGACCTGCGGTGGCTCGACGAGTCCCGCGACGCGGTCGTCGTGGTCGCCCACTCCCAGGGCGCCGAGGTGGCCCACCGCGCGATCCGCCGTACGGCGCCCCAGCACCTGGCGGCGTTCGTCACGCTGGGGACCGGCCAGACCAAGCTGACCGCGATCGAGGGCGTCACCCGATCGGGAGGCGTCGGCGCCGTCTGGTGGGCCCCGGTGGGGGCGGCCGTCTTCGCACTGGGAGCGTTCGGCCTGGTGTGGGCGCTGGTCACGCAGGGCGTGACCCAGGAGGTCGGTGGCGCAGCGTTGTACGTCGCCGTGGGTCTCGGGATCACCGGTGCCGGCGTCGAGGTCGCGCGTCGCCACGCGAACCCCTCGGTCACGAGTCTCGGGGTGCCGGCCTCCTGGTCGAACCTCCATGCGAGCCACGACCCCGTGAGCAACGGTCCCCTCAGCCCGGGCACGGACGTGCTGGTCGCCTCGAGCGAGGTGAGCAACCGCGGCTCCGCGGTCACCGACCACACCACCTACCACCGCAACGCGGAGGAGGTCCTGGCCCGGATCGCCGGAGCGTGCGCCACGGCCGCCGGGGGCACGATCCTCCGGGATCCCGAGGACGACCTGGTCCTGGCCGTCGCGCAGGGTCGTCGGGCGTGGCGCGTCCGCTGGCTTCGCCGAGCGCGCCTCTTCTCGGCCGTGGCGGCCGTCGCGGTGCTCGTGCTCAACCGATCGAGGTTGGACGACGTCGGCGAGGCGGTCGGTGGCTCCAGCGCGATCCGACGGCTGCTCGCAGGCCTCGGGTGGAGGGGCGAGGACGCGGCGGCTCCCCTGGCCGGCCTGGTGACCGGCGCGGGAGCCCTGCTCGCTCTGGTGCTCGTGGGCCATCTCGTACTGCTCGCGCTCTGGCGCGGGTGGGATCGGGACGAGGCACGACTGATGTTCGCGCGGGAGGAGTTCCGGATCCGGCCGGCACGCTGCCAGGCGATGATGTGGACGGCCGGGTCGATCGCGGCGGCGGTCGTCCTCGGCTCGGGTCTCGTGAGTGTGCACGCCGAGTTCGGGGAGGACTCGAGCGCCGGGTGGATGGTCGGCGCGCTCATGGGGTCGTGGTTCGCTGGTGCTCTGGTCGCGCTGCTGCTCGACCGCCTGGGGGTGATCGCCGACGGCGTCCTCTGGGAGGGCACGGGCATGGTGGGTCCGCTCCTGCTCACGTGGTCGGCCTCCGTCGTCGGGGCGGTCGTGAGCTCGGGGTCCCTGCGCCTGGTCCTGGCCACGGCCGCGCTGGTCGTGGTCCCGTTCCTGGCTCCGTCACTCGGCGCAGTCCTCGCGTCCAACGCCTCGGTCCACCTCCGGCGCGCCCGCCGACGCAGACGCGCGTACGCCGGCCCGGTCGTGCCCGCGGCCGTGGCTCACGACCCTCACGGCGGACCTGCCGAGGACGACCGGCTCGCGCTCCTCGAGACGCTTGCCGGCGACAGCGAGACCTCCGCCCTCGACGTCGTCGACTATGCCGACCTCCTGCGGTGGCGGGGGCACCCGGAGCGAGGAGACGCCCTCCTGGAGGCCAGGGCCGGCACGTCGGTCGACGTGGCGCTCGCGCTGCTGCGACGAGCCCCGGCCTCCCCCGTGGCGCGGACACGCCTGCTGGCCGACGACCTCACGTGGTGGGACCGTCGCCGCGCCCGCCGCGCCCTGTCACGAGCCGACGCGCCACAGGTCGCATCGCTCGGGCCCGCGTGACGGCTACGCCGGCAGCGCCTCGTGGACGGCCCGCAGGTGGCCGTGCCGGTCGAGCTCGACCGGGATCGGGTCGAGGATGTGGAAGTTGAGCACGCCCCGCAGCTCGGTGTTGCGGAAGCCGACCAGCGCCCAGGTGCCGTCCCGCCGCCGGACCAGAGGAGCGGCGAAGAGGTCGGGCTCGGCCGTGAAGGGGCTCGCCAGGCCGATGTCCCAGCGGCCGAAGACGTCCTGGCCGTCGGCGCACGGCACCGACCACGTGCAGTAGTCGCCGGAGGCGGCCCGGCGCGCGGCCGTCATCTCCTGGGGGTGACAGGTGAAGACCATCACCCACCGCCCCTCGAGGTTCTCGACCTGGGCCACCTCGAGCTGGCCGAAGCCGAACCCGCTCTCGCACAGCGGGGGCCCGAGCTCCCAGGAGCGCTGGTCGTCGGAGCGTGCGTGGGCCAGCACGCCGTCGTCGTTCGTGCCGTGCGTGAGGGAGCGGGCGGTGATGAGCATGTGCCACCCGTCGCCGCCCGGGTCGCGGATCACCTGGGGGTCGCGCCACGTCTCGCTCGCGGTGACGTCCTCCGGCAGCGTCTTGTACCAGCGTGGGTCCGCGGTTAGGAGCGGGGAGTCGCCCACCTTGTGCCAGGTGACCAGGTCGACGGACTCCGCGAGCCCGACCTGCTGGTCCCGGACGCCGTACCCGCGCGTGTTGGTGGCCGTGTAGTACATCCGCCACACGCCGTCGTCGCCGAGGACCGTCGATCCGGTCCAGATCGACAGGTCGTCCCACGAGCCCGGGGTCGGCCCGAGCGCATCGGGAAGCACCTCCCACTCGACCAGGTCGGCAGACCGCGCGTGGCCGACCGTCGCATTCAGGTGCCGCAGGCCGGGGTCGCCGAGCGCACGAGGGGCCTGGAGGTAGAAGAGGTGGTAGTCGTCGCCGTCGTCGGCGATCCAGCTGTCCCAGATCCAGTGCGTCTCGCTGACCAGCATCGTGGCGCTCCCGTCCCTCAGCCGATCGCCAGCACCGCGGCCGACGGACCATCACCGGGCAGGACCAGCGAGTCGCCCCGGATCTCGGGAGCGGCGCCGACCAGCGACGCGGGTTCGCGGGCACCCGCGGGGAGCGCCGTCAGCGGGAGCGTGGTCGTCGGTCCGTCTCCTCGGGTCAGGTGGACGAGGATCGTCTCGTCGGGGTGCTCACGGAGGAAGGTCATGGAGTGGCCCGCGGCACCCAGCCAGCGCAGCCCGCCCCGGCGCAGGGCCACATGGGCGCGGCGCAGATCGATCCACGAGCGGTACGCCGCCAGCGTGCGGTCGTCCCACTCGTCGCGGCGCCCCCACGGCATCGGGCTGCGCGCGTGCTCCCCGTCGACCCCCGTCAGGCCAAGCTCGTCGCCCATGAAGACCACCGGCACCCCGGGCATGGTCATCTGCAGGGCGAGCCCCACGAGATGGCGGTCCCGCCCCTCCCCCGCGGCGTCGATCCAGCCCGACGGGCCCCCGCCGGTGACGGTGCGGAATCGGGCGGAGTCGTGGGAGTCCAGGTGCATGGTGGACGACACGTAGGACTGCCAGGGCATGGCCGCGTGCACCTCGCGCATCGTCGCCACCACCGCCTCGGCCGGGAGCCGGGGCACGTCGACCGGCAGCCCCAGGAAGTGCGGCAGGTCGCGCTGACCGCTCGTCAGCCAGCACCAGGCGGGCCTGGTGAAGCCGGCGTAGTCCATCGTGCCGTGCCAGCCGCTGCCGTCGAGGTCGAGGCTCGCGTCGTGGGCGTGCTCGGCGAGGAGCCACGCCTGTGAACCGACCTCGCCCATGGTGCGACGCATGGCCCGGGCGACCTGGTGCGCCAGGTCGTCGGCGCCCAGCCGGCCCGTCATGTTGGCGACGTCGACGCGCCAGCCGTCGAGGCCCTCGCGCAGCCAGCGGGCCACCACCGAGTCCGGGCCGTCGTACAGCCGCCGGGCGAGCTCCGCGTCGCGGTGGTCGAGCTTGGGCAGCGTGGGGTGGTCGAGCCACGATGCGTAGGCGTCGCCGTCGAACCGGTAGAACGCACGCTCCGGAGCCTCGTGGTCAGATCGGGCCACGGCGAACCACTCGTGCCCCACGCCGGTGTGGTTCGTCGTCAGGTCCCCGACGACGCGGATGCCATGGGCGTGGGCAGCCTCGAGCAGCCCCACCAGCGCCCGGTCACCGCCGAGCAGGGGATCGACCCGGTCGAACGAGACGGCGTCGTAGCGGTGGTTCGACCTCGCCTCGAACACGGGGGTCAGGTAGAGCAACGAGACCCCGAGCTCCGTCAGGTGCCGGAGCCGGCGGGTCACGCCGTCGAGGGTGCCGCCGTAGAGCTGGATGCCCGTGCCCGGGCCGGCGTGGACCACGGGGTCGTCCCACTCCGCCGGCAGCGCCCAGTCGGGCAGCGTCTCGCCCGTGTCGGTGCGGTCGAAGCGATCGGGGAACACCTGGTAGCCGACCTGGTCCATGACCCAGTCGGGCACGTGGTGCTGGCTGCTCACCCGGAAGTCGGAGGCATCGGTGACGTCACGATCGTGGACGCCCGCGGCGTTGAGCCAGCGATAGCCACCGCGCCGGTCCGACAGCAGGAAGCGGTAGGGCGTGAGGGGGTTGTGCAGCTCCAGCTCGGCCGCCCACCAGGTCCCCGCCGCGTCGGTGCCCGCCGGGCGGGCGGCCACGAACATCGGTTCGCCGTCGCGCACCGACCGCAGGACCACCTGGTCGGCCGCCGGGGCGCCTCCGGGCAGGTGTGGCACCCATACTCGGAGCGGGAGGCGCGCCCCGAGCACGGGTGGTTCGGGTCGGTAGAGCGGCGACCCGTCGTGGTGCGGGTCGAGCGGATCCACCGTCAACCGCGGATGGCCTCGCTGGTCTCGGCGTCGAAGAAGTGCGCACGCTCGACGTCGACCGACACCTCGATCTCGTCGTTCATGTGCACCCGCGACCGCGGCGCGAACGACGCCACCCACCGCACGCCCTTGTCCTCGCCGATGTGCAGCTCGTCGCGGCCGGCCTCCTTCTCGAGGAGCTTGGTGTCCTGGGTGACGACCGCCTCGCCGGGGAAGGTGAAGTGAACGATGATCTCCGAGCCGAGGGCCTCGGTCAGGTTGACCGTGCCGTTGATGGTCTGACGGTCCTCGGAGCGCCGGATGCTGGCGTCCTCCATGTCCTCGCTGCGGACGCCGAGCGCGACCTTCTTGCCGACGTAGCCCTTGAGAGCGGGCCGCTCCGCCGTCACCGACGCCGGCACCTTCAGCGTCGAGCCGCCGAAGGTGATGGTGAGACCGTCACCGTCCTGGCCGACCGACGCCATCACCAGGTTCATCGGCGGTGAGCCGACGAACTGCGCCACGAAGATGTTGTTGGGCGTGTCGTAGCACTCGCCCGGCGTGCCCAGCTGCTGGAGCACGCCCGCCTTGAGCACGGCCATCCGGTCGCCCATCGTCATGGCCTCGGTCTGGTCGTGGGTGACGTACATCGTCGTGGTGTTGAGCGAGCGCACCACCGCGGCGATCTCGGCGCGCATCTGCACGCGGAGCTTGGCATCGAGGTTCGACAGCGGCTCGTCCATGAGGAACACCT
>CAZQCA010000015.1:0-25248 GCA_964591845.1 uncultured Nocardioides sp. | reverse complement strand
TTGCCGCCGTCGCGCAGCTCGACCGCCTCGAACGCCCCCGTCGAGGCGCCGCTCGGGACGGCGGCCCGGCCGAGCGCGTTCTCGTCGAGGACGACCTCGACCTCGACCGTGGGGTTGCCGCGCGAGTCGAGGATCTCGCGGGCGCCTACTGCTGCGATGGAAGCCACGTGCTGCTCCTGACGAAGGCGTGGGACCGGACCCTGGCCAGCCTATCCAGGCCGGGCCTCCGAACCCGGGAGGGCCACGCTCCGGGACGCGGGTCGCTCGACGGTCCTCACAGACGACGGCGTACGGCGTCGCGCAGGGTCTGCTCGGGGTCGACGCCGGCAGCACGGGCCTCGACGACGAGCGCGAGCAGCCGCTCGCCCAGGTCGCCGGCCGGATCCGCGTCGACCGCGGCACCCTCGCGCGTCAGGCGGTCCACCACCTTGTCGGCATAGAGCAGCGCCGGCAGCGACCCGGGAAGGCCGTCGGTGACCGAGCCGCGCTGCTTCTCGGTCGCCTTGACCGCCTCCCACACCTCGTTGATCGTCGCCGCGTCGCCGCCCGGTGCGTCGCCGAAGACGTGGGGGTTGCGGCGCAGCAGCTTGGCGGTGATGCCGGCCGCCACGTCGGCCAGGGTGAAGTCGCCGGACTCCTCCGCCACCACGGCATGGAACCAGACCTGGAGCAGCAGGTCGCCCAGCTCCTCCCTCAGGTGGTCGGGATCGCCCGTCTCGATCGCCTCGACCGTCTCGTGGGTCTCCTCGAGCAGATAGCGCACCAGGGACCGGTGGGACTGGCTGCGCTTCCACGCACACTCCCGGCGCAGTCTCCGCATCACCTCGGTCAGCTCTGCCAGCCGAGCGACGGTGGGGTCGACCACGAGGTCGCCCCCGGACTGCGGCGGCGTCGACGAGGTCACGGCGAGGTCAGGCGCCGCACCGCTGCGACCTCGGGAGCGAGTCGGCGTAGGCCGTGTCCTCGTTGAGCTCGCTGCCCTTCTTGACGCCGGTCTTGGCCACGCTGCTCACCGCGAACGCGAGCGCCGGGTCCTCGGACTCCTCGACCGCGCCGTCGGCGACGGTGAGCCCGAACCTCGGGTCGATGGAGATGTCGTGGTCGACCCCCCACTGGGCGGTGAGGATCTTGGCGCGCGCCGTCACCTGGTCGTCGCTCGGCGCGCCGACCCCCTCCTCCGCCAGGGACGCCTTCGCGGCGGCCTGGACGATGGCCTCGCGATAAGGGGCCGCGCTCTGGAACGCGACCAGGGCGTCGCTCTGCTCCTGGGTGCGGGTCGCGGAGAACTGGGAGCGGATGTCGGCCAGGGTCGACTGGAAGTCCTCGCCCGGCTCGACGCCGTAGGTCTCGGCGATCTGGTCGGCCACGGCCTGGTCGACCATGGCGGCCAGGAGTGCATCGCGCACGCCTCGCATCGCGAAGGCCTGCCCGGACCCGCGGTCCTCGACGTAGCCGCAGACGGCTCGGGCGGCGTCGTCCACCTCGGCGATGGAGATGGACTCGTCGCCCACCTGGGCGGCGACGCCCGGGCGCGCGGCGCCGCAGCCGGTCAGCAGGAGGCCGGCGCCCACCACGGCGAGCAGGCGAAGTCCTCGGCGGCGAGGCGGTGGCGTCACGACGGCTCCTTGCTGGTGTCTGCGCTGGTGTCTGCGCTGGTGTCTGCGCTGGTGTCTGCGCTGGTGGCTGGATCGGGGGCCGGGTCGATCACCGCGTCGATGACCGAGCGAGCCCATTCAAGCAGCGCCAGCCCCACGATAGGGCGTCCGCCGATGCCGCTGGTCTGCGGCCGGGGGACGAGCACGGTGCCGAGGGCGGCCTTCACGACGCTGCCGGGGTGCAGCCGCTGCAGGCGTACGACGCGCGACTCGGCCAGCTCGACCGGGGCGAAGCGGACGTACTTGCCGGAGATGGTGACCTCGGCGACCCCCGCCTGCCGGGCCCGGCCCCGGAACCGCGCGACCTGCAGCAGCGAGGCGACCGGCTCGGGCGGGTCGCCGTAGCGGTCCTGCAGCTCCTCGGCCAGGAGCGCGACGTCGTCGTCGGACCGCACCTCGGCCAGCCGCTTGTAGATCTCCAGCCGCAGCCGCTCGGACGGGATGTAGTCGTGGGGCAGGTGGGCGTCGATCGGCAGCTCGATGCGGACCTCCGCCGGCTCGGGCTCCCCGTCGCCGCGGAACTCCTGCACCGCCTCGCCCACCAGCCGGACGTAGAGGTCGAAGCCCACGTCGGCGATGTGGCCGGACTGCTCCCCGCCGAGGAGGTTGCCCGCCCCACGGATCTCGAGGTCCTTCATCGCGATCGCCATGCCGCCGCCCAGGTCGGAGTGCTGGGCCAGCGTCGCGAGTCGCTCGTGCGCGGTCTCGGTCAGCGGCTTCTCGAGCGGGTAGAGGAAGTAGGCGTAGGCCCGCTCGCGCGACCGGCCGACCCGCCCGCGGAGCTGGTGGAGCTGCGAGAGCCCCAGCATGTCGGCGCGCTCGATGATCATGGTGTTGGCGTTGGAGACGTCGAGCCCCGACTCGACGATGGTGGTGCAGACGAGCACGTCGAAGCGCTTCTCCCAGAAGTCGACCATCACCTGCTCGAGCTGGTGCTCGCCCATCTGGCCGTGACCGACGCCGACCCGGGCCTCGGGCACCAGCTCGCGCAGCCGGGCCGCGGCCCGCTCGATCGAGCTGACCCGGTTGTGGATGAAGAAGACCTGGCCGTCGCGGAGCAGCTCCCGGCGGATCGCCGCGGCGACCTGGCGGTCGTCGTAGGCCCCGACGTAGGTCAGCACCGGGTGCCGCTCCTCGGGTGGCGTGGTGATCGTCGACATCTCGCGGATGCCGGTGATCGCCATCTCCAGCGTGCGCGGGATCGGCGTCGCCGACATCGACAGCACGTCGACCGCGGTGCGCATCCGCTTGAGCTGCTCCTTGTGCTCGACCCCGAAGCGCTGCTCCTCGTCGACCACGATCAGCCCGAGGTTCTTCACCTTGACGTCGGGGTTGAGCAGCCGGTGGGTGCCGATGACGATGTCGACGCTGCCCTCGGCCAGGCCCTCCATGGTGGCGCGGGCCTCGCCGTCGGTCTGGAAGCGCGACAACGGCCGGACCTCGACCGGGAAGCCGCTCATCCGCTCGGCGAACGTCGCGAGGTGCTGCTGCACGAGGAGCGTCGTGGGCACCAGCACCGCGACCTGCTTGCCGTCCTGCACCGCCTTGAACGCCGCGCGGACGGCGATCTCGGTCTTGCCGTAGCCGACGTCGCCGCACACCAGCCGGTCCATCGGCACCGACCGGCGCATGTCGCCCTTGACCTCGTCGACGGTCGAGAGCTGGTCGGGGGTCTCGGTGAAGGGGAAGGCGTCCTCGAGCTCGCGCTGCCAGGGGGTGTCCGGGCCGAACGCGAAGCCCTGGGTGGCCTGGCGAGCGGCGTAGAGCTTGATCAGCTCGGCGGCGATCTGGCGTACGGCGCGGCGGGCGCGTCCCTTGCGCTTGGCCCAGTCGGAGCCGCCCAGCCGGTCGAGGGAGGGTTGCTCGCCGCCGACGTAGCGGGTCACCTGGTCGAGCGCGTCGGCAGGCACGAACAGCATGTCGGGCGGTCCGCCCCGCTTGGAGGCGCCGTACTGCAGGACGAGGTACTCCCGGGTCGCGCCCTGGACCTCGCGCTGCCGCATCTCGACGAAGCGGCCCACGCCGTGCTGCTCGTGGACGACGTAGTCGCCGGGCGTCAGCTCGAGCGGGTCGATCTGCCGCTTGCGGCGCGCCGGCATCCGGCGCATGTCGCGCGTGGCGGCACCCTGACCGGCGAGGTCGTCGCCGGTGAGCACGACCAGCCCGTGGGCGGTGTCGACGAAGCCGTGCCCCAGCGAGCCGGTCGTCACGGTCACCAGGTGCCGGTCGAGGGCGGCGGGATCGTCGACCGACTCGACCAGGCGGGCGGGCAGGTCGTGCTCGGCCAGCGCCTCGACGGTGCGCTCCGCGGTGCCGTGGCCGGGCTGGACGACCACGAGGCGATGGCCGTCGCGCCGCCAGCCCTGGAGGTCGGCGATCGCCGCCGGCAGGTCGCCGCGGTACTCCGGAGCGGGCTGGGCCGCGAGCGTGCGGACCGGCGCGGACGACGCGTCCGGGTCGGGCTCGTCGCCGCCGATCCCGAACGGGCTCACCGACCACCAGGCCTGCCCGCGCCCCAGGGCGTGCGCCCGGACGTCGGCCAAGGAGCGGTAGGAGGCCGCGCCCAGGTCGATCGGGGCCTGACCGCCGCCGGCCGCGGCCGCCCACGAGGCGCCGAGGAACTCCTCGCTCGTGGCGACAAGGTCGTGGGCCCTGGTGCGCACCCTCTCGGGGTCCATCAGCACGACGTGGGCGGCATCCGGCAGCAGGTCGACGAGCAGCTCCATGTCGTCGACCAGCGCGGGGGTGAGCGACTCCATGCCGTCGACGGCGATGCCCGCGGCGATCTTGTCGGTCATCTCGAGGAGCTGCGGGTGGGCGCTGCCCAGCTCCGCGGCCCGACGGCGTACGTCGTCGGTGAGGAGCAGCTCCCGGCACGGAGGGGCCCACAGCCGGTCGACGGCGGCCAGCGTGCGCTGGTCGGCGACGGCGAAGGTGCGGATCTCCTCGACCTCGTCGCCCCAGAACTCCACGCGCACGGGGTGCTCGTCGGTCGGCGGGAAGACGTCGACGATGCCGCCGCGGACGGCGAACTCGCCGCGCCGCTCGACCAGGTCGACGCGGGTGTAGGCGGCGTCGGCCAGCCGCCGGACGACGTCGTCGAGCGGAACCTCCTGGCCCGGCACCAGCTCGACCGGCTCCAGGTCGCCGAGGCCCGCCACCTGCGGCTGGAGGACCGACCGGACGGGCGCCACCACCACGTCGAGGGGGCCGTGGTCCCCCGCATCGGGATGCACCAGCCGGCGCAGCACCGCCAGCCGGCGGCCGACCGTGTCCGACCGGGGGCTCAGCCGCTCGTGAGGCAGCGTCTCCCAGCTCGGGAAGAGGGCGAGCCGTCCGGGATCGAGGAGGCTGCCCAGGGCGTCGGTGAGGTCCTCGGCCTCGCGGGCCGTGGCCGTCACGGCGAGCACCTGCCGGCCGGCGCGGACGAGGGCGGCGACGACGAAGGGGCGCAGGGCGGCGGGCCCGGTGAGGTCGAGAGCCGGCGTCAGCCCCGCCCGGGCGTCGGCGACCGACTCGGCGAGCGCCGGGTCGTCGAGGACGGCGGGGACGAGTCCGGACAGGGACACGCGGGCTCCTGGTGGTGTCGACGGCGCGGCGGGCAGCACGAACGCCCCCGTTCGGCCCCGGGTGGGGCCGCGCGGAGGTGCCTCGTGAGTCTACGGGCCCCCGCCGACGACCCGCCCGCAGCCGATCAGGAGCGCGGGTCGGCGACCCGGCCGACGAAGAGAGGAGTGCCGTGCTCGACGTCGTGGACGACGAACAGGAACGGCCGGTCGACGACGAAGTCCTCCAGGATCGGCGCCGATCCCGCGACGAAGACCTCGGCGGTCGCGGCGGCCGCCTCGGTGCCCTCCTCGTCGACGGCGATGAACACCTCGTGCAGGACGGCCCCGACGAAGAGACGCTCGTCGTCGGTCATGCCCGAGAAGTCGGCGCGGTCCGGGTCGAAGGCGGTCGTCATGCCGAGCGCCATGAGCGCGTCGCCGAGCGGGCTCGGGGTCCGGAAGGTCCATCGCGGCATCCGCAGGTTGGCCAGCGGGCCCTCCTCGTCCAGCTCCAGGAACGCGCCGAGGCCCTCCCGGACGACCACCCGCTCCAGCGCGGCGAGGTCCTCGTCGGGGAGCACCACGGTCATGGCGAGGGCGCGGCCGGCGTACGGGATCCGCACGGCCCGCCAGCCCGCGCGCTTCGTGATCCGGTCGCCCAGGTCCCACGACTGCATCATGGGGACCTGGACGACCGATCCGTCTGCGAGACGGAAGTCGCTCGGCTTCGTGAGCTGCTTCTCGAACGGGCTCTCCCAGGGCGCCTTGAGGTAGAGGGCGTTGACCAGCACCAGGCGCGTCATGTCGTCGAGGGCGCCGGCCGGGACGAGGTCCGGGATCCGGTCCTGGGTCCGGTCGGCCACCCAGCCGTTGATCGCGGCTCGCGCCTCCTCGAAGGCCTTCTTGAAGTCGACGGCACGCATCCCTGCGCCGTAGTCGCGCGCCAGCGCGTCGAGGAAGGGGGCCTTCCATGCCTCGGTGCGCTCGCCGAAGAGCGCGGAGGCCACGGCCAGCGCGATCTCGGCGTCGCTGCCGTCGTCGCGGCGCACGCCGCCGGCCAGTCCCTCCAGCGACTGCTCGAGGGCGTTCAGACCGGCGTTCAGGTCGGCCGGGTCGAGGCCTCCGAGGACGCCCGCGATCTCGTCGGCCGTGGCACCGACGGCGCCGTTGAGCGACATGCCGAGGGCGACCGCCACGGAGTACGGCGACAGCGCCAGGTTGCCCGCCCGCCGGGCCTGGACGCTGTACAGCCTCCCCGCGAACTGCTGGATCGCCTCGACCGTGGCCGGGATCGCCGCGTCGTCGGCAGCCGCGCGCTCGACGTCGGAGGCCACCAGTCCGGCGTCGCCCGGGCCGGGCCCACGACGTGTGTCACCGCACGCCGCGATCACGGGGCCGGCGATCGCGGCGACCGCCAGCGCCCTCAGCAGGTCACGACGCGACAGCACGGCACTCATGCGGGTTCGACGGCGGCCGGCGCCTCGGCGTTCCCGGAGGTCGGAGGTCGAGGATGTCTCAGGCGGGCGACAGACGGCCGAGCGCGCCCGGCAGGAACTGGGGGCGGCAGCCGCAGGAGTCCGAGCAGGGCAGGAAGGTGTGCAGGGCGTGGCCGCACTCCTGACACGGACGATCGTGCGAGAGCGTGCGTCGCTCCTCGATCGCGTCGGTGCGGGTGTTGTCTCCGGGGTGGTCCCACATGGCCCTGACCTCCTTCCTTGGCCTCTCGAGAGTTCTGACCCATCGATGAGACGGAACTCATCGCCTCACGTGACGTCACTCGAGGCGATTGCCTAAGAAGGAGCAGCGAAACGGCGCCGCTGATACAGGCAGCGACGCCCGAAGGGGCGCGGAGTACCCGGGCGTCAGTCCTCGACGGACACCGAGTCGGAGATCTCGGCCTCCGACCGCAGGATGCAGAACTCGTTGCCCTCGGGGTCCGCGAAGACCACCCAGCCGGTGCCCGGGCCGTACTTCCCTCGCAGGTCGGCCACCTCCGTCGCGCCCATCGAGCGGACCCGCTCGATCTCGTCGTCGCGGGTGCCCGCACGCGGGCGCAGGTCGAAGTGCAGACGGTTCTTCACGCTCTTGGGCTCGGGCACCTCGATGAAGAGCAGCTGCTGGCCGGTCTCCGGGTCCAGGATCAGGCACTCCTCGTCTCCGGGCTGGTTGGGGTCGTCGGCGTGGTCGACGTAGCCCAGCAGCTGCTTCCACCACTCCGACAGCGCGTAGGCGTTGCCGCAGTCGATGCTGGTGTGGGAGATGAACGAGCTCATGCGACGAAGTCTCCCGCGTGGAGTCCATACGCCGGCAGCCGGGTGGCCAGGTCGGCATGGCCGTCGCGGAGGTGCCACTGCTCCGCGTGCAGGCCGACGGCCCGCGCCGCCGCGACGTTCTCCTCCAGGTCGTCGATGAACAGCACGGTGGCAGGGTCGGCGTCGAGGACGTCGAGCGCGTGCAGGAAGTAGGCCGCCGACGGCTTGGCCACCCGCATGTGCGCGGACACGAAGCACTCGTCGAAGAGATCGGCGAAGCCGAGCTCGCCGAGCATGTGGGCTGCCCGGCGCGCCTCCTGGTTGGTGGCGAGGTGGACGCCGACCCCCTGGGCCCGCACTGCCTCGACGAGCGCCAGGCTCGCGGGGTCGACGTGGATGCGCAGCCAGACCGACTCGAAGAGCGACTCGGGCGAGACGTCGACGGCGTACTCCGTCAGGCGAGCAGCCAGCAGCGGGAGGAACTCCGCCTCGCCGGCGAGGCAGGGTTCCTCGTCGAGGTCGAGATCGGCGACGAACGCCTCCACCTGCTCACCGACGTGCGGTCTGAGGGCGGCGATCCAACCGCCGGGAAGCGTCTGGAGCACGCCGTCGGCGTCGAACAGGACATGCTGGATCCCCCGTGCCATCCGCGCGACCGGCTCAGTCGACGCCGTGGCGGCGGACGAAGTCGAGGATCAGCTCCGCCAGCTCCTGCCTGCAGACGATCAGGTCGGGCAGAGACACGTCGTCCTGGTTGTAGCGGAGCTCCGAGCCGTCGATCCGCGAGCAGAAGAGGCCGGCCGCCCGGGCCACCGCCACGGGCGCGGCGTTGTCCCACTCGTACTGGCCGCCCGCGTGGACATAGGCGTCCGTGAGGTCGCGGGTCACCGAGATGACCTTGACCCCCGCCGAGCCCATCGGCACCAGCTCGGCGTCGATCTCGGCGGCGAGCGCCTCGACGAACGCCGGAGGGCGGGTGCGAGATACGGCGATGCGGGGCCGGGACGAGGTGCGCGGGGGCACCGTGGGCGGCCGGGCGGTGCTGAACGTCTCGCCCAGGGCCGGCTGGGCGACGGCGCCCGCGACCAGCGCACCGCGCTCCCAGAGCGCCACGTGGACCGCCCAGTCGTCGCGGGGCACCTCGGAGAACTCGCGCGTGCCGTCGAGCGGGTCCACGATCCAGACCCGGTCGGCCTGCAGCCGCGCCTTGTCGTCCTTGCCCTCCTCGGAGAGCACGGCGTCTCCCGGCCGGTGGGCGGCCAGCAGCTCCATCAGCAGCTCGTGGGCGGCGCGGTCGCCCGCGTCCTTGAGCTCGCGGCCCTCGAGCCCCTCCTGCCGCACCTCGAGCAGACGGTGCCCGGCGGTGGTCGCGAGCCAGTCGGCCAGCGCGTGGTCGTCGAGGGAGGCAGGGTCGAGTACGCCGTCGGTCACAGCGAGGAGCCTACGGCCTGCTCCGGGGGCGCCGTCGAATCGCGGGAGTCAGCTGCGGGTGCGCCGCAGGACGCCCCACTGGGGGCGCAGGGTGGGATGCGTCCACAGTCCCAGCAGGCGGCGTGCCTGCACGAAGAGCACCAGATAGGTCACCGCGGTGATCGCCGCCGACGTGGCCGCCAGCCCGGCCACCCCGAACAGGACGGCGGAGGCGACGCCCAGCCCGATCCGGGCGAGCGAGGACACCGTCTGGGTGGTCGCGACCGTGCCCTCGTGCTTCGACATCACCAGGCTGACCCCGCACAGGCCCGTGACGACGTAGACGATGTTGCCGAGCGTGAGCAGGAACAGCGGGAGCGCGGCCGTGCGGAACTCGGAGCCGTAGAGCACCGCGAGGAGCCAGCCGGGCACCACCAGCATCGGCACCCACAGGAAGGACGTGCCCACCGTCGCCAGCGTCGCTCCGGTGCGCAGCACCTTCTCCAGCCGCTCGCGCTCGCCTCGGCCCAGCAGCCGGGCGGCCACCGGGGCGAACACCACCTGGATCGACGTCAGCGGGATCACCAGCAGCAGCGCCATCCGCTGCGCCGCGGCGAACTCCGAGGCGCCGGCCTGGCTCAGCACCAGGCCGGCGATCCAGATCTCCACGGTGCCGGCGATGTAGAGCGCCAGCTGGTTGACGGCGAACCGCCAGTTGCGGCGTACGGCGTCGGGCAGGCTGCGCAGCAGCTGCAGCTCCGACACCCGCAGGTGGGTCCAGTGCCTGGCCACGATCCGGCCGGACGCGACCACGGGGACGGCGAACCCCAGCACGAGGGCCCCCACGGCCGCGGCGAGCCCGAGGTCGGGCACCAGCCGCCACGCGAGGAAGAGCAGCAGCGCCTGCCCGAACGACACGATCGCCCCGCCCGAGCGACCCTCGAGCAGACTCGCGAGTCGCACCCGGCCGAGGCCGCGGAGGTAGTTGGCCCAGAGCTTCTGCTGGCCGCTCAGCACAACGAGCAGCACGAAGCCCACCGCGATCGCGATCCGGGTCTCCTGGTCCCCGCCGATCACGGCGTAGGTGACGCCCCCGGCGACCAGGCCCGCCAGCGGGAGGCTGAGGCGGGAGGCCACCGCGGCGTCCCGGCGGAGTTGCAGCAGCGTCTCGTCCTGAGCGGCGTCGTCGTCGAGCTGGGCTGCGGCCCGCAACCCGCCGCGGTGCGTGCCGAGCAGCCCGAGCTGCCCGACCGCCGCGCTCACGGTCACGAGGACGACGAACAGGCCGTAGCCCTCGCGCCCGAACCAGCGGCCCGCCACGAAGTTGGTGGCCGCGTAGCCCACGATCGCCAGTCCGTAGGAGACGGCGAACCACACCAGCGCGCGGACCAGCGAGACGGCGCGGGCCCGGGAGGGACCTTCGGTCATCGGGCCGCCGTGCCGGCGACCGGTTGGGTGATCTCGTGCGGCTCGCTCAAGGAACGGTCGTAGGCGACCAGCCCCGTGACGACGGCGATGGTCACCCAGCTGACCGGCGGGACGAGACCGCCGCCGGCCGTGACGAAGCGCACCAGCGGCAGGGCCAGCAGAGCGGTCATCGGGACCACCCAGACGGGCTCCCGCGGGAGCCTCACCACGAGCGACCCGAAGCGCCAGGCCACGAACAGCACGACCAGCGCGGCCGCGGCGGCCGCGACGAACCCGGCGCGCAGCCAGGTGTCGATGATGAAGTTGTGGGAGCTCGCGGACGCGGTCTCGACCCCGCCCGAGAACGCGCTGTCGGAAAGGTTGGCGAAGGCGCGTGAGATCAGCTCGTCGCGCTTCTCGTAGGACGAGGTGTCCTGCGTGAACCGGACCCAGACGACCTGGGCCACGCCCAGGATCAGCAGCCCCGACACGAGCGCCACGGCGCCGGCCACGATCAGGGGGAAGTTGCGCGAGATCCGGCCCGCCATCAGGTAGCGCAGCTGGAGCAGCACCGGCCAGATGGCGGCGGCGATCATGACCGAGCGGCTCATCGACAGCAGCAGCAGCCCGGCCCCGAGTGCCAGCGACCCGCGGAAGAGCCAGCGCTCCCACCCGGGCGCCGGCGGGCGCAGGTACGCACACACGGAGGACAGCCCCATCGCCATCAGCAGCGCCCCGAACACCTCGTGCCGGATGTTGCCGCGCACGACGCTGGCGTCGAAGCCGAACCCGACGAACGCGGACTTGAAGAGCTCCTTCTGGAGGATCTCGGGGTCTCCGCTGGCGATCGTGCGGGCGAACACGCGCGCCGGGTTGACGCCGTTGACGAGCATCGAGTAGCTCAGCGCGGCCACCAGGACGACGGCGGAGGCGGCCGCCGCCCACCGCAGCGTGCGCGCGGTCCGGTCGAGGTCACGGCTGAACACCGCGAACACACCGGCCGCGAGGGTGACGAAGGAGAAGAGGAAGGCGGCCTGCTGGAGCACCGGCCTGATGCCGAGCCCGTGGTAGAGGCTCGTCGCCAGCCAGACCACCACGATCACCGCGTTGGCGATGACGAACGGGCGGGCGACGGCCAGCACGCGTCCCAGGTCGCGGGGCGACACGGCGGCAGCGGTCACCAGGCCCAGCAGCATGATGACGAGCACGTGCAGGCGCAGTCCGCCGCCGACCACGAACCACTGCAGCGGGAGCAGTGCGGTGGCCACCAGCAGCACCCAGCGCATGCTCACCCCACCCGTCCGGATCCCACCGGCCCACCGTCAGGCAACGGCCAGGATCGTGGAACAGTCCGTCTCGTCTCGAACGGCCCCGTAGCATGGGGCCGCAGCGGCCAATTCTTGCACGCCGCCACGCAGCCCCACGGGGATTCGGCCACGGGAAGAGGACATGGACTCCGACGTCACCAGCTTCTCCGACCACGCCGCCGTCGTGCGGCGCCGCTGGAAGATCCTTCTCGCCGCGCTGATCCTGGGCGTGGGGGTCGGGGCGCTGATCAGCCTCAACCAGCCGACCCGCTACACCGCGGTCTCACGCATGCTCCTGGAGCCCACTCACGAGACCACCGGCAACCTGATCATGTCCCCCGACGAGGTGGCCACGCAGGCCGACGTCGTGGCCTCGACGCAGGTGGCCGGCAGGGTCATCGAGTCCCTCGACCTCGACCCCAACCCGCGACTGCTGCTGCGCGACGTGCGGGTCACCGAGATCGAGCAGACCCGCGTCGTGGAGATCGCCGCGATCCGGCCCACGGCCCAGGAGGCCGCCGACGTGGCCAACGGGTTCGCCGACTCCTACATCGAGCTCGGCCGGGAGGCGGCGAGCAAGACGGCCGTCGACACCACCAAGGCCTACACCGACGAGCTCACCCGGGTCCAGGAGGCGCTGCGCGACGTCCGGGCCAACCTCGTCCAGACGACCGACGCGGCCGAGCGGGCGTCCCTGCGCGCCCAGCTGCGCAGCCTGACGAACCGCCAGGCCGAGCTCAATACCCAGATCGCCGTGGCCGGCACCGCCCAGGTGCTGCTGCCGGGCTCGGTGCTGCGGGAGGCCGAGCCGCCCGCCCTGCCGTCCCAGCCACGGCTCTATCGCAACCTCGCGCTCGGCGGCTTCCTGGGCCTGGTGCTCGGTCTGGTGGCGGCCTACGCCCGCGACCGCGTCGACGACCGGATCCGCGACGAGTCCCGCCTGCGCCGCACGCTGGGCGGGATCCCGATCGTCGGTCGCATCCCGTTCGACGACCGCGACGACCGCACCCGGCCCGCGGCCCTGACCGCGGCCCGCTCCCCCGTGAGCGAGGCGTTCCGCACGCTCAACACCAACATCCGCTTTCTGGTCGACGCCCGACCTGCGTCGCCCAACCGCAAGACGAAGGGCACGCTGCTGCTGGTCACCTCGGCCATCCCCGAGGAGACCAAGACCACCGTCAGCTGCAACCTGGCGGTGGCGGCCGCCCGGGTCGGCCTCAACGTGATCCTGGTCGACGCCGACCTGCGCCACCCACGGGTCAGCGAGAAGTTCGGTCTGGAGACGCCGCGCGGGCTGGCCCACGTGCTGGCCGGCCAGGAGCTGCTCGAGGACGTCATGGTCGACCCCGGCGTGGAGAACCTCACCCTGGTCGGAGCCGGCGCCATCCCGCCCAACCCCACCGAGCTGCTCGCCTCACCGCGGGCGCGTGAGCTGTGGCTCAAGATCCGCAACAAGGCCGACCTGGTCATCGTCGACGCGGCGCCGGTGCTGCGGGTCGCCGACCCGCTCGAGATCGCGCCCCAGATGGACGACGTGCTGCTCGCGACCCGCTACCGCGTCTCCCGCGTCCACCTGCTGGAGTCGGCCATCGAGCGGGTCAAGCAGGTGGGCGTCGACGTGTCGGGCGTGGTGTGGTCGGCGATCCCCGGCAAGACCGAGTCCTACAGCTACGGTCCCGCGGTCGCCGAGGACTCGGGGTCCGGCGCCACCGACGCGGAGGGCGACCCAGCCCAGAGCAGCTCGGACACGCGCTCGGTGTCGGCCGCCAGCTGAGCAAGGAAGCGCCGGGTCGCGCGCCGGCTGCGCAGGGCGGCCGGATCGGGCGTGTCGTCGTCACCCGGGTCGACCAGTGGCCGGTGCCGGTGCAGCGCCGTCACCACCGTGGCGAGGTCGGCTCCCGCGCCCGGCCGTCCCCGCTGCCAGGCGGGGGACGACGAGAGGCGCACCAGCTCGCGCAGCGTGAACACCCTGCCGTTGAGAGCGGGCTCAAGCCCGACGACGGCGTGCTTGAGGGACGTCTCGAACGTCACCACGAGACCCACCCGCTCCGGCCGTTCGAACGACGCCGCGGTCGGTCGGTGTCCCGCGAGGTCGAGCCCCAGCGGCCGGACCAGCGGCACCAGACGGGTGACGGGCCGGTGGGCGTCGGCGACGTAGAGCCCGCTGTCGAGGATCGGCACCGACACACCCTGGCGGTCGGCCCCGGCTCTGAGCAGGTGGGCGGCGACCGGACTGCGGCCCCGGTTGGCCCGGCAGATCACGTGGATCTCCAGGACCTGCGGTCCCGCGTCCGGGCCCGCCTCGGCGGGCGCCTCGAGGTCGGTCACCAGCCGAAGTCCTCGCCCAGCAGCTGGGCCAGCCTCTCGTTGTGGGGCCGGTAGTAGTCGCGCAGCCGCTCCTGGGTCGCCGGGTCGAGCGGCGGCTTGTTCTCGCGGGCGTTGCGCGCGGTCAGGTCGACCTCGTGGTGGTCGAGCCCCAGGTGGTCCTCGATCCGTCGGAACGAGCCCCCCGGGTCACGGTGCAGCGCCTCGAGAGGGAGGACGAGGAGCTGCTCCCTCGGGAAGATCGCGAAGTAGCGCTCCAGTTGCTCCGCGTAGCGCCCCCGCGCGAGGTAGGAGTTGTGGTCGTGGCAGAAGTGGTAGTGGCCGGGCACCGACAGCCACTCCTCGGTCGCCGAGGCGAGCCGGGACTCCTCGGCGTCGATCGCCTCCTCGAACGTCGGCATCGACTCGTTGCCGGTGGCGACCCGGTCCCAGTAGTTGGAGTAGGCGCGACCGACCGGCTCGCGCAGGATCGCCACCAGTCGGGCATCGGGGAACTGCTCGGCGACCCGGCCCGGGACCGCGGGGTGGAAGAGGTAGTAGGGAGAAGCCTCCCCCGTCCTGGCGAGGCCGTGGCGCCGGGCGTGCGCGGCGCGGGCGGGCCGGCTGGGGAAGTGCGAGAGGTACCAGTCGAGGCCGCGGTGGTAGTTGATGTCGAAGTAGTGCGGGCTCTTGTGCCGCTGCATCCGGGGGAAGAGCGGCATCACCTGAGGATGCTTGACCAGCCAGTTGATCACGGAGGTGGTGCCGCCCTTCTTGGCACCGATCACGAGGTAGTCGGGCCCGTCGCGCAGGGCAGCGGTGGCCCGCCCGTAGGCGCGGAAGCCCGTGCGGGCCGCGGCCTTGGCGGGTTCGGGCACGCTCGGCGCGAACCGGCGTACCCAGCCCGGCGTCTCCACGCCGCCGATCGGGCGCGCTCGGGCCTCCTCGCGCACGCGGTCGAGGTCGTCAGCGTCGGTGTTGCTCATCGAGATGCAGACCCCCCACTGGTCTGAACTAGGATCGGGGCGACGATCCAGGATGCCACCAGGGTAGCCGGGAGCGGGAGCCCCTCTATACCACCGGGTGGACGATTGGCTGCCGCGTCGCCGGCCAGGGATAGTCGGGGTGTGGGGTGTGCCGTGGGCAGGACGCGGGACGGCGTCCGGGGTGGGGAGTGTCTGGTATGAGCAGTGTCGGTCCTGACATCGCGCTGGTCGGCGCCGCGCGCTCGGGGACCTCGTTCCTCGCCGCCGCGCTGTCGGAGCACCCCCAGGTCGACCCCGGCGCCGTGAAGGAGCCCAACTACTTCAGCCGCGAGCTCGCTCGCGGCGAAGGCTGGTACGACGGGCTCTACCGGCCGCGGTCCGCCGACCTGCTCCGCCTGGACGCGTCGATGTCCTACACGTTCAAGCACTTCCCCGACGCACTGGCCCAGCTCGCCAAGGCCGCGCCGGACGCGCTCGTCGTCTATGTCGTGCGGCATCCCTTCGACAGGCTGGTCTCGCACTACCAGCTCCACCGCGACTACTTCCACAACGAGCCTGCGGCGACCCTGGGCGAGGCGCTGTCGTTCGCCGACGACGGGGTCTACGCCGGCGCCGGCGACTACGCGCACTGGATGGCCGAGATCGCGCGGCACTTCCCGCTCGAGCGGACCCTCGTGGTGCCGTTCCCGGCCGTGACCCGCGACGCCACCGCGCTGCGCCAGGTGGCGGCGATGGCGGGGCTCTCCGACGAGTCGCTCGACGCCGCGCGTGAGCGCGCCTCGGCCCACCAGAACAACGTGGTGTCGTTCCGCCACCCCGCGTTCCAGTGGCTGCGCCGCACCGTCCGCCGCCGCGGGCTCTACCCCGCCGTACGCCGGCTCGTGGGGCAGCAGAACCTCCGCCGGCTCCGCGGAGCCATGACCCGTCCCGCCGCGAAGGACTCCGTGACGGCGGCGCTCGAGACGTGTTCGCCCGAGCAGCAGTCGGCGCTGCACGAGCTCTACGAGCGCTCCCGGCTGGCCGTGGCCGGGCGTCTGGAGGAGCAGGACGCACGCCTCGGACTCGACTGGGCCGCGCTCTGGGCCGCAGAGACCCCGCCGTGGAGCGCGACGGGCGGAGGCCGGGGCACCTCGGGGCAGCCGGGAGGGCCCGGATGACCCGGGCACCGGGAGGCAGGGAGGCGGAGGCGTCACTCCTCACCCGGGTCGGGCCCCTGTGGCCCGACCCCGCCTCGCTGAGCGTCTCGCACCGGCCGGCCCGGCGGGCCGGCTCCGGCTACCTCGTCCTGCCGCGCCTGGCCAACCCCATCTGGCTGGTCCCCGAGCAGCGCGCCGGCGACACGATCAGGGCGTCGGCACCGGGCGCCCGCGGGCGCGCGCTGGCCGCGGCCTACCGGTCGGGCGTGCTGGGGCTGCTGCCCGTCGCCCGCCTGCAGGTCGAGGAGGGAGCGGACGCACCCGTGCTCGGCGCCCTCCGGGAGATGGTGCCGGAGACGGCCGACGTCGCCGTGCGCCTGGGCCGGCCGCGCCCCGGGCGCGCCGTCGTCGTGAGCTGCCTCGATGCCGGCGGCCACCAGGTCGCGGTCGGCAAGCTGGGGCTCGGCGCCGCCCGCGAGGCCATCGCGGCCGAGCACCGTCATCTCCGGCTGCTCGAGGGGCTGCCGCTCGCCCGTCTCGAGCCACCCAGGGCGCTGGGCTTCGCGGAGCGAGGCGACCACGCGCTCCTGGCCATGACGGTGCTGACCGGTGATCCCGCGTCGCTCGATCCCGACGACCCTCACCTCGACGCGGCCATGCAGGAGCTGGCCGGCAGCCAGGGCAGCCGGCCCTCGGCACTGGGCTCTGCGGGGCAGGTCACCCGGCTCCGCGACCGGGTCGCCGACCTCGGGGACGTCCCGTCCGCGTCGTGGCTGGAGGAGGAGCTGGAGCGCCTGCTCGACCGGCACCGCGACACCGAGCTCGAGCTCGGTCTCTGGCACGGCGACTGGGTGTCATGGAACCAGCGCCGCAGTGGCGACCGGATCGCCCTCTGGGACTGGGAGCACCTCGAGCAGGACGTCCCGCTCGGCATGGACTACGTGCACTACACGGCCCAGCACCTGCGCCGGCTCGAGGGCACGAGCCCCGAGCAGGAGCAGCGCTGGCTGGCCACGGCACGCGCCGGCCTGCGCGAGCGGTGGGGGCGCTCGCACGAGCAGGTCGAGGCCACGCTGCTGCTCTATCTGCTGGTGGTCAATGCGCGCTACGCCGAGGACCGGCGCCACGCGCCCGACGCACCCGCACGCCGGGGCTGGACCCGCGCGCTCGTGAGCGAGCTGAACCACGCATGAGCCGGCACCGCGAGCAGCTCACGGTCCTGCACGTGAGCGAGGTCCACTGGGGCGGCGTGATCACGCTCCTGGACCACTTCACCCGCGAGCAGGTCTCGGCGGGACATCGGGTGCATGTGCTCGCCCCGTCGCCGGTGGGTCCCGCCCTCACCGACGACGCGACCTTCCACCCCTGGTCGGTGGTGCGTGGCCGCCCCCACGGGTACCCGGCGGCCGTGCGCGAGCTGCGCCGGCTGGTCCGGGAGCTGCGCCCCGACGTGGTCCACCTGCACTCGTTCTTCGCGGGGCTGCTCGGGCGGCTGCCGGGCGCGCTCGGCGACGACCCGCCGGCGGTCGTCTACCAGCCCCACGCGTGGTCCGACCACCTCTTCCGCCAGGAGTCCCTCAACCGGCTGGTGCGGCTGCTCGAGCGGCGGGGCGCGGCGCGCACCGACGTGCTCGTCACCAACTGCCGCGACGAGGTGGAGCGGGGCGCGGCGTTCGGGGTCCACCTCCCGGCGTACCCGTTGGGGGTGACCGTCGACCTCGACCGGTTCCGGCCGCCGACGGACGCCGAGCGCGCGCAGGCGCGCCGCACCCTCGGCCTCGGGGACGAGGCGGTGCTGCTGGTGCTCGGCCGTCTGGCCCGCCAGAAGGGCCAGGACCTCCTGCTGCCGGCCTGGGAGCGGGCCCGGCCGCCGAGGGCCGTGCTGGCGCTGGTCGGGCCCGGCGAGCAGGAGCCGCTCGCCGCGCTGGCCCCGACCACGTGGGGGCGTTCGGTCCTCGCCCCCGGCAGCGTCGATGACGTGCTGCCCTGGCTCTGGTCGAGCGACCTGCTCGTGCTCAGCTCGCGCTACGAGACCGTCGGACTCGTGGTGGCGGAGGCGATGGCGACCGGGCTGCCGGTCGTGGCCACCGAGGTCGACGGCGTCCGCGAGGTCGTGGTCGACCCACCCGGGGCAGCCGCCGGGGCGGTCGTGGCGGCCCAGGACGTCGACGCTCTCCTCGTCGAGGCCGACCGACGACTCGACGACGCCGCCGGCCGGGAGGCCGAGGCGCGGGCGGCCGTCGCCCGAGCCCGTACCCTGTTCGCGCCGCCCGTCGTCGCCGCCCGGCTCGAGGAGGCCTACCGGGCCGCGATCGCCCGGCACGACCCCGCCCACCCGGCCACCGCCGCCGACCACCCCCGCGAGGAGCATCCGTGACGACGATCCCCACCTTCCTGGTGATCGGAGCCGCCCGCTCGGGGACCACCGGCCTGGTCGAGGGCCTGCGCTCGCACCCGAGGGTCTTCGTCACCGACCCCAAGGAGCCCCACTACTTCGCCCTCCACCGGATCGGCGCGCACTTCACCGCGCCCGGCGACGAGCACACGATCAACCGGGTGGCCGTCACCGAGCGCGAGGCCTACCTGGGGCTCTACCCCGCGCAGCACGACTACCTCGCGCTGGGCGACGGCTCGGTCTCGACCCTCTACTACCACGAGGACGCCATCCCCGAGATCAAGGCGGTCAACCCCGACATGCGGCTGGTCGTGATGCTCCGCGAGCCGGTCGACCGGGCCTACTCCAGCCATCAGTACATGACGGCGCGAGGCCTGGAGCCCGTGGCCGACTTCCTGGAGGCCGTCGCCCTCGAGGAGCAGCGCATCGCCGACGGGTGGCACCACATCTGGCACTACACCGCGCTCAGCCGCTACGCCGACCAGGTCGCGGCGTTCCTCGACGCGTTCCCCGCCGACCAGGTCGGCGTCTTCTTCTACGACGACCTCAACCGCGACTACGAGGGGACCGTGAGCCGCATCCTGCGCTTCCTCGACGTGCCTCCCGCCCCGGGCGAGGGCGAGGGTGTCCCGCGCGTCAACGTCTCCGGGCAGCCACGGTTCGCGCTCGCCCACCGGGCGATCGCCTGGGCCACCGGGCACGCGCGGCTGCGGCAGTTCGTCAAGGAGCACACCAGCTACCGCCTGCGCGAGCGGGTACGCCGCAGCATCCTGCGGCAGGACACCGTCGCCGCCGCCACTCGCGAGGAGCTGGGGCCGCTCTTCGCCGACGACCTGCGCCGTCTCGCCGAGCTCCTCGACGGACGTCTCGACGCGCCACCGCCGGCCTGGCTGACGGAGGCGACGCGGTGAGGGTCCTCCAGCTCCACAACCACCACGCCGCCCTCGGGGGTGCCATGGAGGTCCTGGCCCACGAGGGCCAGCTGCTCCGCGAGGCCGGCCACGACGTCGAGGAGTTCACCCTCCCGGCGGCCGAGACGCTCGGGCTCCCAGGGTGGCGGGCCGGGGCCAAGGCGGTCTGGAACGTCGAGGCGCAGCGGGAGACCACCCGCCGGATCAGGTCCTTCCGGCCCGACGTCGTCCACGTGCACACGCCGTTCCCCCTGATGTCCCCGTCGGTCTTCCAGGCCGCCTACCGGGCCGGCGTACCGGCGGTGACGACGCTGCACAGCTACCGCTACTCGTGCGTCGTCGGCACCTGCGTGCGCGACGACCGCATCTGCGAGGACTGCGTCGGGTCGCGGCTCAAGCTCGCCGGGGTCCGGCACCGCTGCTACCACGACAGCGCCGGCGCCACGGCCGCGCTGACGCTGGGCCTGGTGGTCCACCGCGCGGCCGGCACGTTCCACCATGCCGTCTCGCGCTACCTCACGCTCACCGACTTCGCCCGGCGGCTGCTGATCCGTGACGGCTTCCCGGCGGACAAGATCGTCGTCAAGCCCAACTCCGTGCCCGACCCGGGGATGGACGCCGAGCCGGCGCCCGGCGCCGACCAGCCCCGCACCGTGCTGTTCGTCGGCCGGCTGATCGACCTCAAGGGCGTCCGCACGCTCCTGGATGCCTGGCAGCAGACTCCCCCCGGCATGCAGCTGGTGATCGCCGGCGACGGCGACCTGCGCCCCCTCGTCGAGGAGCGGGCCGCGGCCGACCCCTCGATCACGTTCCTGGGCTGGGTCGGCGAGGACGAGGTCACGCGGCTGATGCGGGCCGCGGAGGTCGTGGTGCTGCCCTCGCAGTGGTACGAGGGGCTGCCGCTGGTCATCCTGCGCAGCCTGTCGGTGGGGACCCCGCTGGTCGTCTCCGACCTGGAGAACTTCAGCGAGGACGTCGTCGCCGACGGCGTGGGCGTCACCTTCCGCACCGGGGACGCCGCCGACCTGGCGGCCCGCTTGCGCGACATCTGCGCGGATCAGAGCCTGATGACCCGGCTGCGACCCCTCGCCCGCGCCAGCTATGACACGCGTTACTCACCCTCCGCTGACCTGAACAGGCTACTCGCCGTGTATGCCGACGTAGTCCGTTAGGACTATTCTGGACGGTCAACCAGTCGCCCTTAGTCGTTTCCGCCCACCCCCTCACCGTTCCTCACTAGGTTCTCAGGCGACGCCCCTGGAGGAACGAGTGAGCAGCCCCATGACGAACTCTCGGATCCACGCGCAGCTTGCGACCCCTGCGCTGAGCCGACGGAACCTCATCCTCGGCGCCGCCGCCACGGCCGGCGTCTCCGCCACCGGTGTCGGCATCCCGTGGAGCGCGTCGGCAGCGTCGCTGAGCACGGTCACGCCGCGGATGGCCGACAGCGTGCCCGACGCGTTCGGCGTCGTGCTGCACCCGTCCTGGGCGGACTCGCCGTACGCCGACTTCGACGCGCTGCTGCACTGGCTGGTCAAGCTGCGGATCCGGCACGTGCGCACCCGGCTCACGCCGCTGACCCACGTGCTGCGGCTCTTCGACCGGCTCGCCGCCAACGGCATCAAGGTCAACGCGGTCTGCGGCGCGCTGGGCGACCCGCAGACCATGGACTCGCTCATGAAGAAGGTCGCGGACTACTTCCCGCGGCCCGCCGACGTCTTCTCGGCGTTCGAGGGCATCAACGAGCCCAACAACGACGGGCGACCCTGGATCGAGGAGACCCGGCAGAAGACCCAGGACCTCTACGACGCCCGCAGGAAGTACGGCCTGACCGCGATCCCGATCATCGCGCCGGCGCTGGCCCGCGTGAACGGCGGTGAGGTCGAGGGCGACACCACGCTCGAGCAGGCCCAGAACCTCGGCAGCATGGCGGGCTGGGTCGACGGCGGCACGATGCACGTCTATCCTCGCGCGCTGCCCCCGAGCTCCGACATCGACTACTTCACCGAGTGCGCGCAGGTCGTCGCCGGCGACAAGCCGATCACGGTCACCGAGGGCGGCTACTTCACGGCCCCCGACTACGTCGGCGGGGCCCGCCGCGTGTCCGAGGGCGTCGCGTCGGCGTACGGCCCACAGAAGATCTTCGAGCACCTGGTCGCCGGCAACGTGCGCTACTTCCGCTACGAGTTCCTGGAGAAGCCGCGCGGCACCTCGTGGGACCGCCTGGCGACGTTCGGCATGCTGCGCACCCGCTCGTCGAGCTGGGAACCCAAGCCCGAGTTCGGCGCCACCCGGCGTCTGCTCCAGAAGTTCAGCGACCCGGGCCGGGCGTTCAC
Organism: uncultured Nocardioides sp.; assembly: GCA_964591845.1. GTDB lineage: Bacteria > Actinomycetota > Actinomycetes > Propionibacteriales > Nocardioidaceae > Nocardioides. Next base: position 3,601 of record CAZQCA010000015.1, on the reverse strand, counting down.
CCCGGCCGCGCTGACCTACGGCCTCGGCACGGGTCCCCGGGGCATGAAGTCCGCGCTGTTCGCCAAGCGGGACGGCACGCATCTGCTGGCCCTGTGGCTCGACACCCCGATCTGGGACCCCGAGGCAGAGCGGCTGACCATCAAGAGCATCGGCACCAAGGTCGGCCAGGTGCGCCTCGACCTCGGGAGCGCCCGAGACGGGGTGGTCACCCACCTGGTCGACCACACGCGGCGCACCACGTTCACCCGCGCGAAGTCGGTCGACGTCCCGCTCACCGCGGGCGTGACCGTCGTCAAGCTGCTCCCCTCCTAGCGCTGCTCCTCGAGCCCTCGAGAGGAGAGCGGGCAAGCCGCCGGGCCCGGCCTGTGCAACCTCAGACCGGGCCCTGGGCCGGAGTCAGTCCGGCCTCGGGACGCGACCGGAGTGCCATCCGGCCGCGTCCCGACGTTGCGGGTTGCTGTGCGGCGCAGGCCGCGTCAGGGCAGCGGCGCGAACCTGATGCCGCGGTGGTACTTGCCCCCGAACCGTGAGCCGTCGGTGACGAACCACACGCCGGTCGCCGACGCGATGATCTGGTAGCCACCCGCCTGCTGCGGCATGACCGGGTTCCAGTCGAGCGCCTTGCCGGTCACCGGGTCGACGGCACCGCCACCGAGCCGGTCGACGGCACCCGGGCCCTTGGAGTCCTGGCCGAACGGGTTGTCCAGCCAGCGGCTGTGGCCCTGGACGTAGACGGCGGCACCGGTGATGGCGACCGACTTCAGCGAGTCACCGCCGGTGTAGTTGATCCACGTCGGACGGAACGGGTCGGTGTTGCTGGTCTCCCACCGGGACACCGAGTCGCAGATCTGGTTGCCGCGGTAGCCGGACTGGTACATGTAGCCGAACGCCGCCAGGGCGAACCAGCTGCTGTCAGGAGAGAACGAGACGTCCTGCACGTACGACTGGGCGTTGGCGCGGTTGGACGTGCACTTGATCGCCAGCGACTCGTAGTTCCAGGGCGACAACGTGGCACCGGTGTCGCCGAGGTCGAGCATGAACACCCGCGGACGGGCCTGGTTGTCGACGGTGAGGAAGTTGCCCACGGCGACGAGGTGCTGGCCGTCGGGGCTGATGTCGAACTTGAACACCTGGGCGTTGTCGCTGTTGGGCAGCCGGCCACCGATGACCTGGGTCAGGTAGTTGGCGCTCTTGCCGGTGTCCTTGTTGAGCGCGGTCAGGCGCGGTGTCACCGAGCCCGACACGAACAGGTTGTCACCACGCAGCTCCATGTCGGTGATGCGCTTGCCCGTGAAGCTCGGCTTGAAGTTGGGGTCGAGCTGACCGGTGGCCAGGTCGAGCTTGGCCAGTGCCGCGCGCGGCGTCCCGTTGATCGTGGTGAACTCGCCGCCGAGCCACACCGACGTCCCGTCGGACAGGACCGACCAGACGGTCCCGTCGACCTGCGGGGCGAAGTTGGGGTCGATGGCACCCGTGGCGGCGTCGAAGGCGACGACGTTGGACCGGGCGTACTGCGTGGTGCGCTTGGCGTTCTCGACCATCGTGAACTTGCCGCCCACGACCATCAGGCTGCCGGCCTCGGCGATGCCGTAGGCGACGGGCTTCTCCTGCCCGGCGACGACCACCAGGTGCGGTGTGTAGGTGACGGCGGTCGCGCTGACCACGGTCGGATGGACGTAGTCGGCGCTCGCCGGGCTGACGGCTCCGGCGAGAGCGATCGCGGCCGCGGTGGCCGCCAGGATGGTTCGGCGAATCATGATGCTCCTTGGTTGCGAGGGAACAGTGATGGACGGGTGGAACAGAAGGTGGAACAGAAGGTGGAACACAAGGTGACGCAGAGGTGGAACATGTGTGGAGCGGTCGCTGACGGGACGGCTCAGTAGGCGCCGCGTGAGCGGACGACCGCGTCGATCGTCCGGACCCCGATGCCCAGGTCGTCGACCAGCCGCCAGTTGTCGGCGTAGCGCAGGTCGAGCTCGACCGACTCCTCCCAGGAGAGGTTGGACCGGCCGCTGACCTGCCAGAGCCCGGTCATGCCAGGGCGAACGGCGAGGCGACGACGCTCGTGGTCGCTGTAGTTGGCGACCTCCTCGGGCAGCGCCGGGCGCGGTCCGACCAGCGACATCTCGCCGCGGAGGACGTTGATGAGCTGCGGCAGCTCGTCGAGCGACGTCTTGCGCAGGAGCCGCCCGACGCGCGTGATGCGCGGGTCGTTGCGGATCTTGAACAGCACGCCGTTGCCCTCGTCGAGCCCCAGCAGCGCCGCGCGGCGCGCCTCGGCGTCGACGTGCATGGTGCGCAGCTTGTACATCGTGAACGGGACGCCGTCCTGACCCACGCGCACCTGCGTGAAGAACGCCTTGCCCGGGGAGTCGAGCCGCACCGCGAGGCTGAGCAGGCCCAGCATCGGCGCCGCGACCAGCATCAGCAGCGTGGCGCCCACGCGGTCCATCGCGGCCTTGACCGTGCGGACGAACAGCGACGGCCGGCTGCTGCGGATGTGGAGCAGCGTGCCGCCCGCGAGCGTGGAGGCGTCGATCCGGTGAGGAGCCACCCGGTCGAGCAGGCCCATCACCGCCAGGGACGCCGAGCTGCGCTCGAGCTCCCACGAGAGCTGACGGACGTTCTCGGCCGACGCCGCGCCGACGACGGCGACGACGTCGGTCTGCCAGGTGTCGACCCAGTGGGCCACGTCGTCGGACCCGAGCACGACGTCGACGCCGAAGGAGTCCGAGAGCGACAGGGCGTCGCGACGGCTGCCGTCGACCAGGACGGCACCCACGACCCGCGCGCGGCGGTCGCCGGCCCAGCGGGACGCCGCGCGAGCGGCGGTCTCGGGATCGCCGACCACGACCATCCGCAGCGGACCCTCGATGGTCCGGCGCAGGACGGTGGCGAGCGCGGCGGTGCCGGCGACGGTGGCCACGATCGCCAGCGCCTCGCTCAGCCGCGCGGGCTTGAACAGGTGCGCGGCCACCGCGATGGTCACCACGAGCATCGGCAGCGCGGCGTCACGCACGATCCGCCCCAGGTGGGGCAGCCCGGGCCGGATCGTCTCCAGCCCCATGTGGTAGTTCGTGACCATCGCGAGCGCGACGAGCGGCAGCGAGAAGCGCAGCGGCGAACCCAACGCCAGCGCGGTCACGCTTCCGAGCACGGCCGCCGTGACGGCCTCGGCGGGCAGGAACCACCGCCGCCACTGGTGGCGCGTGTTGACCGGGACGACCGCCGGGCGGGCGGGCGCGAGCACGCCCTCCAGCACAGTGTCTCCCGGCGCACGCGGCACCGGCACGGCGAGGTCAGGCGCCGACCTCAACTGACTCATTCCCCCTGGCCCCCTCAGGCTTGGTGTCCAACGTCACCGTGAGGAGGGGCGGCAGGCTCACGCCGAACGGCGCTGCCTTACTTCCCCATGCGTCTCGGGGAGGTAGAGCCGGATCTCTGGTCGCTGATACATCCAGCGGGGGCTAGGCGGCGCATCGAGGGAAACTGGCTTCCCTGTCCCGTCCGAGTTCGGGACCGGTCTGTAGTGCTCCCCCGAGGAACTGCGCCGCCAAGAGATCTTGACCTCCTCGGGACCCGTTTGAGACCCCACGACTC
>CAZQCA010000014.1:0-26434 GCA_964591845.1 uncultured Nocardioides sp. | reverse complement strand
GCTGGCGGTCGAAGAACTGCAGGGGCAGCCGGTGGATCTTCTCCTCGACCTCCCGACGCAGGTCATAGATCGTCCGCTGCACCACGTCGTTGAGCAGATAGCCCTGGAGCCAGCCCAGCAGCGACGCGGCCACATAGATGGCCAGCACCCAGCCCAGCACGACGCCCACCTGAGCGAAGTCGACGCCCTGTCCGACGACCACGTCCATCGACGACACCATGTCGGCGTACTGGTCCTGGCCCGCGTCGCGCAGCGCCTGGACCACCACGGCCTTCGGCGTCCCCTCGGGGAACCCCTGGTCGCCGAGCATCGAGCCGATCAGCCCGGAGAAGATCAGGTTGGTGGCGTGACCGAGCACCTTGGGGCCGAACGCCATCAAGGTGACGGAGGCGACGGCGAGCACCACGACCAGGCTCGCCTTCACCTTCGACGGCCCCATCCTCCGGACCAGGCGCTTGGCCGACGGACCGAAGGTCATCGCCTTCTGGCCGACCATGCCGCCCCCGAACGGGCCACGCCCGGGACCCGGGCCCTGCACGATCCGCTCGGTCCGCTTCAGCTCCCCGCTCGCCTGCGAGCCCGGCTGGGCGGCGTGCGACGTCGTCTGCTCGCTCATGCCGCCTCCTCCGCGCTCAGCGCGGCGGACACGATCTCCTGGTAGGTCGGGTTGTCGGCGAGCAGCTCGTCGTGGGTGCCGCTGCCCGCGATCGCGCCGTCCTCGAGCACCAGGATCAGGTCCGCGTCGCGGATCGTCGACACGCGCTGCGCGACGATCACCACGGTCGCGTCCCTGGTCACCGGCTTCAACGCGGCGCGGAGCCGTGCGTCGGTGGCCAGGTCGAGCGCCGAGAAGGCGTCGTCGAACAGGTAGATCTCCGGCCGGCGTACGACGGCGCGCGCGATGGCCAGCCGCTGCCGCTGGCCGCCCGAGACGTTGGTGCCGCCCTGCGCGATCGGGGCGTCCAGCCCGTCGGGCATGGCGCGCACGAAGTCCTCGGCCTGGGCGATCCGCAACGCGTCCCAGAGCTCCTCGTCGGTGGCGTCGTCCTTGCCGTGGAGCAGGTTGCTGCGGACCGTCCCGGTGAAGAGGAAGGCCTTCTGCGGGACCAGGCCGATCGCCCGCCAGAGGACGGCGTCCGGGAGCCGGCGTACGTCGACCCCGTCGACGCGCACCTCGCCCTCGGTGGCGTCGAAGAGCCTCGGCACCAGGTTGACGAGCGAGGTCTTGCCGGCGCCGGTGGAGCCGATGACGGCGACGGTCTGGCCCGGGCGCGCGGAGAACGAGACGTCCTGCAGGACCGGATGGTCGGCGCCGGGGTAGGAGAAGGACACGTGGTCGAGGTCGAGCGTGCCGCGCACCCCGCTCGGCACGACCGGGTCGGCCGGAGGCCGGACCGAGCTCTCGGTGTCGAGCACCTCGGCGATCCGGTCGGAGCTCACCGCCGATCGCGGCACCATCATGAGCATGAAGGTCGCCATCATCACCGACATCAGGATCTGCATGAGGTAGCTGAGGAAGGCCGTCAGCGAGCCCACCTGCATCTCGCCCGAGTCCACCCGGTGGCCGCCGTACCACAGCACCGCGACGCTCGAGACGTTCACGACCAGCATCACCAGCGGGAACATCGTGGCCATCCACCGGCCGGTGGTGAGCGCCACCGCCGTGAGCTCGGTGTTGGCCCTCGCGAAGCGCTCGGTCTCGAGCGGCTCCCGGACGAAGGCACGTACCACGCGGACGCCCGTGATCTGCTCGCGGAGCACCCGGTTGACCTCGTCGATGCGGCCCTGCATCTGACGGAACCCGGGCACCATCCGGCTCACCACGAAGCCGACGGTCAGGAAGAGCACGGGCACGACGACCGCGAACAGCCAGGACAGCCCGAGGTCCTGCCGCATCGCCATGATGATCCCGCCGATCATCATGATCGGCGCGGCGATGGCCATGGTCGCCGTCATCTGCACGAGCATCTGGACCTGCTGGACGTCATTGGTGGTGCGGGTGATCAGGCTCGGGGCGCCGAAGGTGTTGAGCTCTCGCTGGCTGAACTCGCCGACCCGGGTGAACAGGTCGCGGCGGACGTCGCGGCCGAGGGCCATCGCCGCCCGGGCGCCGAAGTAGACCGCGCCGACGGAGCAGAGCACCTGGACGACGGAGATGGCGAGCATCTCGCCGCCGAGGCGCCAGATCTCGCCGGTGTCGCCGACGGTGACGCCCTTGTCGATGATGTCGGCGTTGAGGCTGGGGAGGTAGAGCATCGCGACGGTGCTCACGAACTGGAAGGCCACGACGGCGGCCAGCCAGGTGCGGTACGGCGCGAGGTAGCGCCGCAGGAGGCGGATCAGCATCAGTGGGTCTCCATGAGGGTGGTGGAGGTGGCGGTAGGTGGAGTGGTGCCCGTGGGCGGAGTGGTGCCCGTGGGCGGCGCGGCGGTCCGGGCGACGCCGTGGACGACGATCGCGGCGATCTGCTCCGGAGGGAGCGGAGGCTCCTCGGTCATCCCCGGGTGGTGGGCGCCGAAGACCAGGCTGCGGAGGGCGACTGCGGCCGTCCGAGGGGTGACCGCGAGCTCGTCGCGGTAGGCCTCGAACACCAGCGTCAGCCGGTCGAGCAGCACCCTGTTGGCCTCGACGATGAACGGCGGCGGCCCTGCGGCCATCTTGTCGTGGGGAAGTGTGGCGAGCTGCTGCCGCAGGACCATCAGGATGGTGCCGACCCGACGCATCGTGCCCTGCATCGTGGCCACCAGGGTGGTGACGACGTCCGCCAGTGCGCGCTCGCCGCGATCGAACGCCTCGAGCGACTCCGCGCCGGGCGGGGGCATCATGACGTGCTCGGCCACCGCCATCAGCAGCGCCGGCTTGTCGTCGAAGACGCGGAAGATCGTGCCCTCGGCCACTCCGGCCGCGCGCGCGATCTCCTTGGTCGTCGGCATCGTGCCCGAGTCGAGGATGAGGGGCACGACGGCCTCGACGATCGCCTTCCGGCGCTCGTCGGGGGTCATCGGGGTGGCACGAGGAGTCACCCGACCACTGTAAGTGAGTGAGCACTCACTCACAACTCCCTTTCACGAACCGCCAGCTCTCAGCCCCCGGACCGCCGCCGCGCTTCGTGTCCGGGCTAGGGGGCGAGACGGTGCGTCGTCCAGACCGGGGGCGTGGGGCCCGCGGCATGGGGCTCGGCCCGCCGATAGATGAGCCGGTCGTGCATCCGGCCGGGGCGGCCCTGCCAGAACTCCACCGCGAGCGGACGCACCCGGAAACCGCCCCACTCGGGCGGCACCGGCACCTCGCCGGCGGAGTCGTCGGCGCCGAAGCGCGCCTGCGCCTCGTCGTACGCCGTCGCGAGCTCCTCGCGGCCCGCCACCTCCCGCGACTGCCGCGACGCCCACGCCCCCAAGCGGGAGCCACGCGGGCGGGAGGCGAAGTAGGCCTCCACCTCGGGCTGGTCCAGCACGGAGGCGACCCCGTCGACCCGCACCTGCCTCTCGAGGGGGTGCCACGGGAAGAGCAGCGCACACGCCGGGTTGGCCCGGAGCTCCTCGCCCTTGCGCGACCAGAGGTTGGTGAAGAACACGAAGCCCGCGGGCGAGACGCCCTTGAGCAGCACCATCCGCGACGACGGCACGCCGTCGCGCGACGCCGAGGACACGACCATGGCGTTGGGCTCGGGCAGTCCCGCCGCGATCGCGTCTCCCCACCACCGGTCGAACATCTCGAACGGGTCGGGCGCGAGGTCGTGCTCCTCGAGGCCGCCGCGGGCATAGTCCTCCCGCAGCGCCTGCCAGTCGTAGCGCTCCTCGGGACCGCCGTCCTCGGCCATCGCCACCTCAGCCGAGATCCGCGAAGCCACGGGCCTGGGCCCCCGAGTCGGCGAGGTGCTCCCCCAGCCGCTGGAGGGCCGCGCCCACCTCGCCCAGGGTGTCGGCGATGACGCCCATCGCGTCGCCGAGGTCGCCGAGCCTGCCCGTGGTCGACGACATCTCCGAGGCCACGCCCGCCAACCGCTCGGCGGGCCCGTCCATGAGCGGGACGCGGGCGGCGCTCTCGGCGGCGTCGGCCAGGCGGTCCGCGCCGGCGCCGACCGAGGCCACGATCGTGCCCAGCGCCGCGCCCGCCTCGGCGAGCGTCACCCGGATCCCGGACGCGCCGTCCTCGCCGACCAGCGCGACGGCGGCGGACAGCGCCTGTGCTCCCGCGCCGTCCAGCCCGTCCGCGAGCCTGCCGAGATAGGCGGGCAGCTCCCCGAGCCTGGCCAGCTGGTCCTTGTGCTCGGCCACGAGCGCGAGCACGTCCTTGACCTCGTCGAGGTCGATCCCGCCCAGGAGCTCACCGAAGTCCATGGCCGCACCCTAACCGCCAGGCGACCCGCCGGACACGGGCGGAGCGACGGGGTGGAGAATGCCCAGAGCGTACGCCGCACCAGGCGTCGGCGTACCCCTCCCCAGGCGCCTCTCGAGACCCTCTCGGCGCCGCCGGACGAAGGAGCCCCATGACCGAGATCCAGCACGGCCTGGAAGGTGTCGTCGCGTTCGAGACGCACATCGCCGAACCCGACAAGGAGGGCTCGGCGCTGCGCTACCGCGGCGTCGACATCGAGGAGCTGGTCGGCCGGGTGCCGTTCGAGAAGGTGTGGGGCCTGCTCGTGGACGGCACCTACGACCCCGGGCTGCCGCCGGCGGAGCCCTACAACATCGCGATCCACACCGGTGACGTGCGCGCCGACGTCCAGGCGAGCGTAGCGATGCTGGCCCCGATGCTCGGCATGGGACAGACCTACGACATCTCCGACGAGCAGGCCCGGCTCGACCTGTCCCGGGTGGCGGTGATGGTCCTGTCGTACGCCGCCCAGGCCGCCCGCGGGCTCGGCAGGCCCGTCGTCCCGCAGCGCGTGGTGGACGAGGGGCACACGCTGGCCGAGCGCTTCCTGATCCGCTGGCGAGGCGAGGCCGACCCGCTGCACACGCGGGCGATCGACGCCTACTGGTCCTCGGCCGCCGAGCACGGGATGAACGCCTCCACCTTCACCGCCCGCGTCATCACCTCGACCGGCGCCGACGTCGCCGCGGCCATGTCGGGTGCGATCGGCGCCATGAGCGGGCCCCTGCACGGCGGCGCCCCCTCCCGCGTGCTCGGGATGATCCAGGAGGTCGAGCGGCGCGGAGACGCCGCGTCCTACGTCAAGGAGCTGCTCGACAACGGCGAGCGGCTGATGGGCTTCGGCCACCGCGTCTACCGCGCGGAGGACCCGCGGGCCCGCGTCCTGCGTCGCACGGCCCAGGAGCTCGGCGCGCCCCGCTACGCGGTCGCCGAGGCGCTGGAGCAGGCTGCCCTGGCCGAGCTGCGGGCCCGCCGACCCGACCGGGTGCTCGAGACCAACGTGGAGTTCTGGGCGGCGATCGTGCTCGACTTCGCCGCGGTGCCGGCCAGCATGTTCACCTCGATGTTCACCTGCGCCCGCACCGGCGGGTGGTCGGCCCACATCCTCGAGCAGAAGACGACCGGCCGGCTGATCCGGCCCTCGGCGGTCTACGCCGGTCCGGCCTCGCGGCCCGCGTCCTCCGTCGACGGCTGGGACGACGCCTGGGCGGGCTGAGCCCCGCCCGCGGGCGGTGGCGCGCCGGTCCGGTCGCCGAGCTCACACGCCGGGGTGCCCCCCGGGAGCCGGGCGCGGTTAGCGGCGACCCAGCCATAGACCCGCGAGGCGAGCGGTGCCGCGGCGGGCGACCCGAGCGCCGCGCCCAGCCAGCGCAGCGGCCATGGCGTGGCCCGCAGGACCTGGGCCCACGCCCGGTGGCCGTAGGCCACCGCACCGTCGGCGCCCACGAACGGCATCTCCACCAGCGCTCGCCGGGCATCGATGCCGTAGGCCGCCAGGTCGGTCTCCTGGATCGAGGCGATCTCGACGTCGGCCCGCAGCCGCGGCACGAGGCCGGCCGTGCGCGCGCAGAAGCCGCAGTCGGCGTCGAACAGCATCAGGCCCCGGGTCACACCTCGAGCCTACGTGTGGCCGGCGGCGCGGCCGGGTCACCCCTCGCTGAGTGCGGGCGGCGCGTAGGTCGGCTGGTAGAGCAGCACCGCCCGCGCCCCGGGGACCTCCAGGTCGACCGTCCGACCCCAAGCCTGCTCGGTGACCGGGCCGAACGTCGCGCCCCGTGACGCGAGCTCGGCCATCGTCGCCTCGAGGTCGTCGCACACGAACGAGACGTCGTAGGCCTGGTCGGTGCCGCCGCGCTCGCCTTCGTGCTCCCATCGCGACGGGTGGATCCCGAGCTCGCTGGGCCCGGTCCGGAAGATCAGCCAGCCGCCCCCGGTGTCGGCGTACGGCAGCTGCAGCACGTCGCGGAAGAACGCGCGCGTGGCCTCGGGATCGTGGGCGTAGATCAGGGCGTGGAGGGCGACGATCATGTCGACGACGCTAGGCGTCCGGCCGGTGCCTGACCATGCTTGACATGTGACCTTTTGGTCACCTATTCTCTGGGCCGTGGACGCCGTCTTCCGAGCCCTCGCGGATCCCACCCGCCGTGCGCTCCTCGACGCGCTCTTCGCCGAGGACGGCCAGACGGTGGGCGAGCTGAGCGAGAGGTTCGAGATGACCCGCTTCGGCGTGATGAAGCACCTCGCCGTCCTCGAGGAGGCCGACCTCGTCGTGGCGGTGCGCAGCGGCCGTCACAAGCGGCTCTTCCTCAACCCCGTGCCGATCGAGCAGGTCGCCAACCGCTGGATCAGCAAGTACGCCGCCCGCTTCACCAGCGCCCTGGTCGAGCTCCAGCAGGAGATCGAGGGCACCACGACCGACACCGGCACCGGCACCGGCACCGGCACCGACCACACCCGCGACCGGCAGGAGCACGCCTGATGGCCATCACCGCGCACGTCTACCAGATCTACATCGCCGCCGACCCCGACCGGGTCTGGACCGCGATCACCGACTCCGACTGGACCGAGCGCTACTTCCACTCGACGCGCTTCGCCGAGCCCCTCGCCGTCGGCGAGCCCTATCGCACGGTCGTCGGCGGGGGCGGTCCCGACGCCATCGACGGCGTCATCGAGGAGATGACCCCGCCCGGCGACGGCAAGCCCGGACGCTTCGTGCAGACCTGGCACGTGCTCTACGACGCCGCGATGGCGGCCGAGCCGCCCAGCCGCGTGGAGTGGACGGTCGAGGGCGTGGGCGAGGGACTCACCCGGGTCCGCCTCCTGCACGGCGACCTCGCGCTGTCGCCGCTCACCTGGGCCAGCGTCAAGGACGGCTGGGTCTGGATCCTCGACGGCCTCAAGACGCTGCTCGAGACCGGCGAGCCGCTGCCCGCGGCAGACGACGACGGGACCGCCACCCCCGCTCCGGGCGACGGCGACTGGCACCGGCGGCAGGGCGTCGAGGCCAACAACTCGGTGTGGGACCTGCTCGGCCTGCCGAAGCGCACCCCCGCAGAGGACGAGGAGCTGCTGCGCCGGGCCTACACCGCGGCCTACCACTGGGAGCGGGCGACCGGGGCCGCGCCGGAGAACGAGATCCGGGCGTCCTACATGATCAGCCGGGCGCTGGTCGCCACCGGGCAGGGCGAGCGCGGACTGGTCACGGCCGACCGCTGCGTGGCGCTGTGCGAGGAGCACGGCGTCGGCGACTTCGACCTGGCCTACGCCCACGAGGCCCGGTCCCGGGCGCTGCGCGGACTGGGCCGTGACGAGGAGGCGGCCGCGGCCGCCGAGGCCGCGCGCGCGGTCCCGGTCGGCGACCCCGAGGACCGCGAGGTCGTCGAGAGGGACTTCGCCGACCTCCCTCACCACGCCGCGCCGGCGACGCTCTGACGCGGGGAGCCATCGACCCGGCCCAGCCCGTGCCATCCTGCTGGGGTGGACGCACACACCATCATCCGCCGGGTGGCCGCCCTCGTGGGAGTCCTCGGGCTGCTCGCCGCCGCGCCCTTCTACATCGCCTCGGGGCTGGTCGCGCCGCTGTGGGCGATCCTGCTGCTCTGGGTGTTCTGGATCGCCCTGGCGGTGCTCGCGCTGCGCTGGTTCACCAGCCGTCCGTGGGTGGTGCTCGTGCTGCCGATCGTCGCGGCCGCGGTCTGGTGGCTCACGCTCACCCTGGGCGAGCAGCTGCTGGACTGGCAGGCATGACCGCCCTGCCGGCTCAGCCCAGGGGCTTGGCGTAGCAGCGGTTCTGCGGCGACCCCCGATAGTGCCCGAAGCCCGGGATGGGCGCGTAGCCCGACGACTCGTAGAGGCCCATCGCCTCGGGCTGGGCCGTCCCCGTCTCGAGGACCATCACCGCGGCACCGTCGGCCGCGGCCGTCGCCTCGAGGTGGGCGAGCACGAACCGGCCCAGGCCCCGGCCACGGTGGCTCGCGGCGACGTACATCCGCTTGACCTCCGCGGTGTCGCGCGAGCCGAGCGCCTCGACGTCCTGCCGCCGGCGCCAGGCGCCCGTGGCCACCGGACGAGCGGGCTCGACGGAGGCGTCGTAGACCACGAAGAACGCCCCCGACGGCGAGTCGAAGACGCCTGCGTCGAGCGGCGTGCGGTCGGGGTTGCCGTAGCGGGCGACGTACTCCGCCTGGACCTCCTCGACCAGCAGCTGCGCGTCGGAGTGGGTGATCGGCAGCCGTCGGACCACCCAGTCGCCGGCGAGGTCGGGGTCAGGCGAGGGACTGGCCACAGGAGTCGCAGAAGCGGGCATCGGCGTCGTTGCGGGTGCCGCACTGCCGGCAGTAGGGGCCCGCGGCCCGGCCTGCGGAAGGAGCGTCGTCGACCGTGCGGCCGACCCCCAGGAGGCCCTGTCCGTCGGTGAGGTAGGCGGCCGAGTCCCTGACCACGGGCATCGTCTCGCCGGCGGTGTAGCGTGCGGCGGCCCCGAGGAAGCCCGCCTGGAGCGCCCACCCGCCGACGGCGAAGAAGGGCAGCGCCGCGAAGAACATCCAGAACTTCGTCGGCTCGGCCCCGAGGTCGTCCGAGCCGAAGGCCCGGAAGAAGTCGGCCACCGCGATGCCGATCAGCAGCAGGGCCGTGCCCATCGACACCACCCCGACGACGCGCAGCACCGTGCGCTTGGTGGACTGGTCGGCGTACCCCGGCTCGGGAACGGTGTTCATGGCGGATCCCCCTTCGCCCGGCCTGGTTGCCGGGATGACAGAATAGACAGGCCGCGCGAGCGGCGAGGCCGACAGCGTCGTCCGGCATCACGCCCTGACCCTTGCGAAAGGTTGCCAGATGAACGACGCCAGCGGCGTTCTCCAGATCCCCGCCGACCTGTTGCCCGCGGACGGCCGCTTCGGCGCGGGCCCGTCCAAGATCCAGCCCGAGCACCTCACGGCGCTGGCGGCCACCGGCTCGTCGCTGATGGGCACCTCGCACCGGCAGGCCCCGGTGAGGGCGCTGGTCGGCCAGGTGCGCGAGGGGCTGGCGTCGCTGTTCGGCCTCCCCGACGACTACGAGGTCGTCCTCGGCAACGGCGGCGCGACGGCATTCTGGGATGTGGCCACCTACGGCCTGATCCGCGAGCGGAGCCAGCACCTGTCCTTCGGGGAGTTCTCGTCGAAGTTCGCCAAGGCCGCGGCCGCTGCGCCGTGGCTCGCCGACCCGTCTGTCGTCAGCGCCGAGCCGGGCTCGCTCCCCCAGCCCGCGGCCGAGGACGGTGTCGATGCCTACGCGTGGGCCCACAACGAGACGTCCACGGCCGTGATGGCACCCGTCGAGCGCCCCGCGGGCACCGACGGCGCGCTGGTGCTGGTCGACGCCACCTCGGGCGCGGGAGGGCTGCCACTCGACCCGACCCAGGTCGACACCTACTACTTCGCCCCCCAGAAGTGCTTCGCCTCCGACGGCGGGCTCTGGGTCGCGCTGATGTCGCCGACGGCACTCGACCGTGCGGCCGAGATCGCCGCGTCGGGGCGACACGTCCCGGCGTTCTTCGACCTCCCGACGGCGATCGACAACTCACGCAAGAACCAGACCTACAACACCCCGTCCGTGGCCACGCTCTTCCTGATGCGCGAGCAGCTCGACTGGATGCACACGCACGGCGGGCTCGCCGGCATGGTCGAGCGCACGACGGCGTCGTCGACCGCCCTCTACGGGTGGGCCGAGCGGACGTCGTACACCACGCCGTACGTCACCGACCCGAGCCACCGCTCGCTGGTGATCGGCACCATCGACTTCGACGACGCCCTCGACGCCGACGCGATCGCGGCCGTCCTGCGAGCCAACGGGGTCGTCGACACCGAGCCCTACCGCAAGCTGGGCCGCAACCAGCTGCGGATCGCGATGTATCCCGCCATCGACCCTGCCGACGTCGAGGCGCTCACCGCCTGCGTCGACTGGGTCGTCGAGCGCCTCTGACGGCTCCGGATCGTGCCCGTGGGGCATCCGCGGCGACGTCCGACCGCTCGCGCAGAGGGTCCCCCCGGGGCCCACGATTGTGCCGAAACGGCAGGTAGGTGACGGGAATGGCTGACGTTTGGGCTCAAACGTCAACCACCCAGCCGCCCCGCCACCGCGTCGTACGCCGGCCGCCCGAAGGCGACGATCCGAGCCTCCTCGACCCGGCTGGGCGTCGCGGTGAGCGTGTCGACGGCGAGGGCGACAGCGTCGGCGAGCGGCCAGCCGTAGGCGCCTGCAGACACCAGGGGGAACGCCACCGTCCGGGCCCCGAGCTCGTCCGCGACGGCCAGCGCCTGCGCGTAGCACGACACGAGTAGCGAGGGATCGGTCTCGCCGAGGTGCCGGTTGGGCCCCACGACGTGGATCACCCAGCGGGCCGGGAGGTCGCCCGCGGTGGTCCAGCCGGCCCGGCCGGTCTCGAGCCCGTCGGGGAACCGCCGACGGCAGTCCTCGAGCACGGCGGGGCCCCCGACCCTGTGGATCGCCCCGTCGACCCCCGCGCCCCCGCGCATCGCCCGGTTGGCCGCGTTGACGACCGCGTCGACCCGCTGCTCGGTGATGTCACCCTCGACCAGGGTCACCTGCGTCACGGCTCGCGTCGCCCCCGGGTGAACCACCATCCCGCGCCTCCGGCCAGCAGCACGCCACACCCGCCCAGCACCCACAGAGCGGCGGATCCGCCGCCGTCCTCGGACCCGGCGTCGGCGTCGGCGTCGGCGGGCGGTGCCGGGCTCGGCGACGGCTCGGGCGTCGCCGAGTCCGAGGGGGTCGGCAGCGAGGGCGAGGGGCTCTCGCTCGGGCCGGGCGCCTCGCTCGGCGCCGGGTCGTCGAGGCTGTCGACCAGCTCCTGGGGCAGCCGCAGCCGCCAGACCGCGGTGCGCTCACCCTCGGAGCTGAGGAAGATGTCGCCGTCGGGCGTCACCGCGATCGCCTCGCCCTGCGGCTGCGACGGCAGCTCGAAGCTCCCGCGGATCTTCAGGCTCGGGAACGCGTAGAGGAAGGCGCGCCCGTAGCCGCGCAGGAGGATGTGGTCGCCATCGGGCCAGAAGGCGCCGTCGGTGACCAGACCGCGCACCCCTCCGAGGGCGGTCATCACGTTGGTCTTGGCTCTCGTGAGCTGCCGTGGGGCGGCGTAGACCTGGCCGCCGACGGGGTTCTTGGTCACCACGAACAGCTGGCCGGTGCGGGGATGCACCAGCAACGTCTCGGCGTTGTTGGAGGCGCCACCCGGATAGGAGAGCTTGTACGTCGTCGCCGGTGATCCGTCCAGCGGCACCAGGGTGACGTCGAGACGGACCCGCTGGCCCAGGTTGTCACCGATGTCGGCCACCCACACGGAGTCGTCGGGCCCGGGACCGAGCGCCTCCACGTCGGTCTGCTCCTTGGCCCACGAGATCACGTCGAGCGTCTCGCCGGTCGCCCGGTCGACGACGAAGAGGTCGGCGTCGTTGCCGGAGTCGTTGACGGTGACGAAGCGGTCGTCGAGGACGACCAGGCCGCTCGACTCGGCGATCCTCTTGTCCTTCCAGGTCATCACCTCGCGCTCGCCGTCGGCCCACGCCGGTGCCGCCCACGATCCGGCCAGCGCGGCCAGCGCCACTGCCGCCAGCAACGTCCGCCCGGCAGGAGGGGTCGGTCGAGGCCTCATGCGGTGTCTCCTAACAGCTCGGCGAGCCGGGGTCGCACACCCCAGCCGGACGTCAGCTCGTCGTACTCCGCCCTGGCCGCGGGCGAGTGGTGCCCCGTGCGCACGGCGCGCAGCAGGGTGTTGCGAGGAGTATGGGCGCTGTCGACGAACTCCATGACGTCGACCCGGTAGCCCAGGTCGCGCAGCAGAGCCGCGCGCAGGGCGTCGGTCAGCGTGTCGGCCAGCCGCTCGCGGAGGATGCCGTCACGCGTCAGCAGGGAGTACGGCGCCGGAGCAGGATGGCGCCTCAGCTGCGAGGCGACATCGTGGTGACAGCAGGGGGCCGCCAGCACGACCGGCGCCCGCCAGGTCACCGCCCGGGCCAGCGCGTCGTCGGTCGCGGTGTCACAGGCGTGCAGGGCGAGCACCACCTCGGGAGGCGGGTCCAGCTCGACGTCGTCGATCCGGGCGACCACGAAGCGCGCCTCGCCGGGACCCAGTCCCAGCCGGGCGGCGACCTCCTCGTTGTGCCGGCGCGACCGCTCCTTCGTGTCGACTCCGACCAGCTCCACCGGAAGCCCGCGCAAGCCCGCCAGCACCCGGTGGGCGGCGAACGTGAGATAGGCGTTGCCGCAGCCGAGGTCGGCGACGCGGAGCGGGTCGTCGGGGGTCGGGGTGCGCAGCCGCCCCTTGGCCAGCGCCTCGCCCACGGTCGCGTCGAGGACGCGGGCGAGCTCCTCCACCTGCTGGTACTTGTCGCGCCGGCCCGACCGGACCCGTCCCTCGGCGGTCGAGATGCCCAGCGCCTGCAGCACCGGATCGTCCTCCGCCAGCAGCCGACGCTTGTCCCGGTCGTGCCCGCGGACGACGGGCACCTCGGCGGTCCGATCGCCGGTGTGGACGACCGCGTCGCCCTTCTTGGTCACCCGCAGCTGGTGGACCTGGGTGGTCGTCTCGACGTGCCAGTTGCCGAAGGGCTCGGCGAGCAGCTCGTCGACCGCCCGGCCCGCCTCGGGCCCCGGCGGGTGGTTGGCGGTGTGCGCCTGCGTCTCGTCGTACGACGTGAGCTGGAGGCGACGCCCGGCCTTGAGGTCGACGTACCTCAGCTCGACCCGTCGCCACGCGGGCGCGGCTCCGCGGCGTCGCCCGGAGGCCACCGCGCCGACGAGCGTGGCGTCGTCGAGGAGCCGGCCCCTGACCTCGGCCAGGGCCGCGGCGAGGTCGCTCACGAGACCACCGCTCCCAGCACGACCACGAGCAGGAGAGCCACCAGCGCCAGGGTGACGACGAGACGACGCTGTCGTGGGCTCACCCGGGCAGCCTATCGGCGAGCAGGTCGGCCAGATGCCGGGTCCGGCAGCCGGCGAGGTCGGCCAGCTGGTGGGCGCACGACAGCCCGTCGGCCAGGACCACCGCATCGGGATGGGCGCGCACGGCGGGCAGCAGATGGGTCTCGGCCACGGCCACCGAGACGTCGTAGTGCGCGGCCTCCATGCCGAAGCTGCCCGCCAGACCGCAGCAGCCCGGCACCCGGACCACGGAGGCCCCGGCCTGCCTCAGCAGCGCCTCGTCGGCCTCCCAGCCGAGCACCGACGCGTGGTGGCAGTGGGGCTGTGCCACCACGGTGAGCCCGGTCAGGTCGGGCGGTGTCCAGCCGTGCCGCGTCAGCAGCTCGGCCAGCGTGGTGGTGGCCGCGGCGACCGTGTCGGCACGGGGGTCGTCGGTCAGCTCGGTCAGGTCGGAGCGCAGCGAGGCGAGGCACGACGGCTCCAGGCCGAGCAGCGGCGTGCCGTCGGCGACGTACGGCGCCAGCGCGGCGACGGCACGGGACGCGACGGCGCGGGCGGTGTCGAGCTGCCCGGTGCTGAACCAGGTGAGCCCGCAACAGGCCGCCTCCGGGACCACCCGCGCGGTGAGCCCGGCCGCCGCCAGCACCTCGATCGCCGCGAGCGCCGGTCCCGGCCGCAGTCGGTCGGTCATCGTGTCGGCCCAGATCCACACGTCGGGCGGACCCCCTGTCGGCGGGGACGGCGACAGCGACCGCAGCGTGCGCGGGGCGAGCGGCGGCAGGGTCCGGCGTGGGTCGACGCCGGCGACGGCGGCGGCCGCCCGCGCCCCGACCGAGGTCCGCAGCGCGGCGTTGACCACGCGCGCGGCCGGCTGGAGCAGGCGCAGCCAGCGCGGCAGGGCCCCGAGCGTGCGGTGGCTGCGAGGCCGCCCGCCGTGGGCGTGCGCCTGGGCAAGCACCTCCGCCTTGTAGGTCGCCATGTCCACGCCGGTCGGACAGTCGCGACGGCAGCCCTTGCAGGCGAGGCACAGCTCGAGCGCGTCGCGCACGGCCGGGTCGCCGAGCCCGCGCACGAGGGTCCCGTCGAGCGCCTCCTGGAGGACCCGCGCCCTGCCCCGTGTGCTGTCACGCTGCTCACGCGTCGCGAGGTACGACGGACACATCACGCCGTCCGTCGGCGCCAGGCAGAGCCCGACCCCCGTGCACCGGTGCACCGCGGTGGCGAGCGAGCCTCCGTCGCGGGCGAGGCGCAGCACCGTCACCGGCTCCTCGCGCGCGCGCGCGGGCCAGACGTCCGCCTCCAGCGGGACAGGGTCGACGAGGACGCCGGGGTTGAGCAGGCCGTCGGGGTCGCACACGGCCTTCACGGCCCGGAACAGCCGGAGCGACCGGTCGTCGTACATGAGGGGCAGCAGGGCCGACCGGGCGCGGCCGTCGCCGTGCTCGCCCGAGAGGCTGCCGTCGAAGTCGCGCAGCGACCGGGCCGCCTCCTCGGCGAACGCCCGGAGCCTCGCCGGGCCGTCGTCGGCGTCCAGCGGGAAGTCGATCCGCGCATGGACGCACCCGTCCCCGAAGTGCCCGTAGGGCACCGTCCGGAGGCCGTGCGCCACCAGGAGCTCGTCGAACCGGCGTAGCCACGCGCCCAGCCGCTCCGGGGGGACGGCGGCGTCCTCCCAGCCCGGGTACGCCGGCCGGTCCAGGCTGCGCGCCGCCAGTCCCGCGCCCGCCTCCCGGAGACGCCACAGGGTCGCCGCCTCGCCCGGGTCGGCCACGAGACGATGGTCCAGCGCACCCGCCACCCCGACGACACGGGCGGCGGCGGCGCGACACTCCGCGTCGGAGCCGCCGATCGTCTCGACGAAGAGCCATCCCCCGCCCCGTGGCAGCTCCGGCACCGGCCGGCCGGCCGCGAGCACCACGTCGACCAGTCGGGAGTCGAGGCCCTCGCAGGCGACCGGCGCCAGGGGCAGCAGTGCCGGCACGGCGTCGGCCGCCTCGACCATCGACGCGAAGCCCAGCACCACCAGCGACCGGGCCGGGGGCTCCTCCACGAGCCTGACCGTGGCCTCCAGGACCAGCGCGAGCGTGCCCTCCGACCCGACCAGGAAGCGGTCGGGACGCAACCGCTCCGGCAGCAGGTGCTCCAGCGAGTAGCCACTGACCTGCCGGGAGAAGCGGCCGAAGTGGGTGCGCACGTGGGCGAGATCCGCGGCGACCAGGTCCCGCAGGCGGGCGGCGGTGCCCGCGGTCGGCTCCTCCGCCCCCAGGCGCGCCACCTCGCCCGTGCCGAGCAGCGCGGTGAGCCCGTCGACGTTGTCGGCCGTGCGGCCGTAGCCGAGGGCCCGCGAGCCGCAGGCGTTGTTGCCGACCATGCCGCCGACGGTGCACCGGTTGTGCGTCGACGGGTCGGGTCCGAACCGCAGTCCGTGCCGGAGCGCCTCGCGCTGCAGGCTGGCGTGCACGACGCCGGGCTGCACCACCGCGCGCCGGCTCTCGGGATCCACCGACAGCACCCGGTCGAGATGCCGCGAGCAGTCCACGACGATGCCCGGACCCACCGCGTTGCCGGCGATCGAGGTCCCCGCGCCGCGCGCCGTGACCGGGGTGCCGGTCTCGCGGGCGACGGCGAGGACGGCCTGGATCTCGTCGGCATGCCGGGGCCGGACGACGACCCGCGGGACGACGCGATAGAGCGAGGCGTCGGTGCTGGCGAGCGCACGTGCCAGCGTGGAGTCGTCGACGTCGGCCACGCCGGCGGCCCGCAGGGCGGCCGTGACGACGCGGTCGGCGTCGGTCACCAGTTCTCCATCGACGCCGCGAAGATCTCTCCGAGCGCCTCCGGCGTCACCGCGCGGGGAGCGGTGTCCAGCAGCCGCTGCTGACGCAGCGCCCCCTCCACCAGGGCCGGGACGTCCGCGTCGTCGTAGCCGACCGCCGCGAGTCCGCTCGGCATCCCGACCTCGCGCATCAGGCGGCAGAGGACGCCCGGCAGCACGTCGGGGCCCTCGGCATCCGCCGCCCGGGGGTCCAGCAGGCGGGCGGCGTGGAGGTGTCGTGATGGAGAGGAGGCGTAGGTGAACCGGAACGCCGCCGGCGCGGTGAGCGCGACCGCCATGCCGTGCGGGATCAGCGGCTCGGCATCGGGGTAGCCGGCGGGACGGAACCCGCGGACCCTCCCGGCGACGGGATAGGCGTTGGCGTGGGGGATGTGCACCCCGGCGTTGCCGAACCCCAGTCCGGCGAACGTGGCCGCCAGGGCCATCCGCTCGCGCGCCGTTGCGTCTGCGCCGTCGGCGACGGCGCCGCGGAGCGCCCCCGACAGCAGGTCGAGCGCTCGCTCCGCCCAGAGGTCGGAGATCGGGTTGGCACCGCAGTAGGGCACCCGCTCGCCGGGGTCCTTGGCGGCGTACGACGCGTAGTCGCGGGCGGTGTAGCTCTCCAGGGCATGGCAGACGATGTCCAGACCCGCGGCGGCCGTGACGCCGGCGGGCTGGCTCAGCGTCAGGTCGGGATCGACGACCGCCAGTGTCGGGCGGAGCGCGGGATGGCTGATGCCGGTCTTGACGCGGAGGCGCAGCACGTCGAGCACGCAGATCGTGGTGCTCTCGCTGCCCGTGCCCGTCGTGGTCGGCACCGCGACGAGCGGGAGCAGCGGCCGCTCGGGCGCCCGCGCCCGTCCCACGGGCGCGTTGAGATAGTCCTCGAGGTCCCCTTCGTTGGTGATCAGCAGGTTGACCGCCTTGGCGGTGTCGATCGACGAGCCGCCTCCCACCGCCAGGATCACGTCGACCGGTCCCGCGGCGCGCGCAAAGGCCGCGGCGGCCCGCATCGACTCGTCGGTCGGCTCGACGTGCACGCCGTCGTACGTCGTCACGACGAGGCCGTCGGAGGTGAGCCGCTCCGCGATCCGCCCCGGATGCCCCGCCGCCGCCACCCCGGGGTCCGTGACGAGCAGCACCCGCTCCGCCCCCAGCCGTGCGAGGTCGAAGGCCAGCTCACGCGACGCCCCAGGCCCGAACTTCAGCGCCGGCGACGCATAGGTGAACACCGTCTCCTGCGGCGTGGGGCTCATGCCGTCATCCTGCCCCACCGGCGAGGCGTCACGGAGGCACCGGATCGTGGTGGATCCGACCCACCCGGTGCACCGGATCGACCACGGTGGGCGCAGGGACGTCGGTCCTCCACAGATGCGCAGGGGAATCCTGCGCGGGCAGGCGTGGCCCGGGCAGCATGACCGGCGTGCTGCCCCGCCCGTTCGTGTCACTGCTCGCCGAGCAGTCAGGAGTGGTGTCCCGCTCCCAGCTCCTCGGCCTGGGCGCCCGTCCACATGACCTGGCACGCTGGCAGCGTCGGCGGGAGCTCGTCACGGTGCACCCCGGCGTCTACGTCGACCACACCGGCAGCGTCACCTGGTGGCAGGCAGCATGGGCCGCCGTACTGGCCACGGCACCGTCCGCCCTGTGTGGCGAGTCGGCGGTGACGGCCGCGACGGGGCCTTCCACGCACGCCGGTCGGCGGCCCATCCACGTGGCCGTCGCGGCAACGCGACACCTCCGGACGCCCGAAGGAGTGGTGGTCCGCCGCATGCGTGACCTGGACGCTCAGGTCCTGTGGCAGCTCGCTCCGCCGCGACAGAGGCTCGAGGATGCGGTCCTGGACGTAGCTCTCGACTCGGTCGACACCCTCGGCATGGTGGCCGCCATCACCGAGGCCGTCGGCGCTCGTCGCACGACGGCGGCGCGTCTTCTCGAGGCCAGCCGCAGGCGCGCCCGAGTCCCCGGACGCGGCCTGCTCGAGGGAGTCCTGCGCGATGTCGCGGTGGGAACGGGCTCCGTGCTCGAGCACGGCTACCTCACGCTGGTCGAACGCGCCCACGGGCTCCCTGTCGGAGATCGCCAGCAGGCGGCGTGGACAGCCGCCGGGAAGGTCTACCGGGATGTGGTCTACGGCGATCTGGTCGTCGAGCTGGACGGGCGGCTCCACCACGACAACCCGCGCGCCCGCGACCGCGACATGGAGCGAGACCTGGCCACGGCGCTCATCCACCGCACGACCGTGCGCCTCTCGTGGGGACAGGTGTTCGACCGACCGTGCGAGACCGCGGAGACGCTCGCCCGCCTCCTGGCGCACGGCGGATGGACGGGATCGCCTCGCGTGTGCGGCCCGGAGTGCGCGCGGAGGTCGGGCACCAACGGCCCGCGACGCTGATCGTGGTCGATCCGACTCACCCGGTGCACCGGATCGACCACGCTGGCGGACCAGCTGGGCGCAGCCCGGTCAGAGCCCCAGCAGCCGACCGGCCTCGGCGAACGCGGCGTCGGGCTTCATCACGTCGAGCAGCACGCTGCGCATGCCGGCGGCCTCGCCGGCGGCGACGTAGCGAGGGTTGTCGTCGACGAAGACCAGGTCCTCGGCGGGCAGCCCCACCGCGGCGACGACCTGGCGGTAGGCCTCCGGGTCGGGCTTGCGCACCCCCTGCTCGGTCGCGTCCCAGACCACGTCGAACAGCGGGAACCACTCCTGCGCCTCGACCCAGGTGCGCCCCTGGAAGTCCATCAGCTCGTTGGTGAAGATCGCCGTGCGTACGCCGGCCGCCCGGGCCGCCCGGGCCAGCTCCACGCCGGCGACCCGCGCCACCTCGACCCCCGGCGTCTGGAACATCGCGCGCATCAGGTGGGGGTGCCCGTTGAGGGGGGCGCCGCGGCGGACCGCCTCGTCGGCGTTGCCGAGCCAGTACTCCCGCTCGGTGAGCTCGCCGGCCAGATGTCGCTCCCAGCGGGGGTCCGCCCCGCCGTCGAAGGGGCCGCGCCCCGGGACGGTCCGCGGCGGCAGGTCGTGGAGGCGCTCGAACTCGTCGGCGATCTCCCACGCCGACTTCAACAGCACCACGCCGATGTCGAGCAGCAGCCCCTGGGTCACACGTCCGACCCTAGGGAGGCCGGCGGACACCTCCTCGGCCCGTCCCTCAGGACGGGACGCCCGCGCGGAGGGCGGCACGGACGACGTCCAGCACCTCGACGCGTCCGGACTCGATGTCGCCGAGGTCCACCCAGGCGGCCGCGTCGGTCGTGCCGTCCAGCTCCACCGGCCTCGGCTCGGCGTCGTCGGCGACGGTCGCGGAGAACAGCAGGTGGATCCCGTGGAAGTCCTCGTGACGTCCGGAGGGGGCAGTCCCGGAGAAGTGCACGTCGTGGACGCCGAGCAGCCCGCCCACCCGGCACTCCACGCCGCACTCCTCGGCGACCTCGCGGGCGAGGGCGTCGCTCGGCGCCTCACCGTGGTCGACCCCTCCACCAGGCAGGGTCCAGCTGCCGGTGTGGTGACCGAGAGTCGAGATGCGGGTGAGCAGGATGGCCTGCCCACGCCGGATGACGGCGTACGCCGCCAGCCGTTGCAGCCGGAACGGCTCGTGGTCCGTCAGCGCCTCCTGCACGAGCGCCGTCACCGGCACCCGGCCCTCCACGACATCGGCGATCGCGACCCAGGCCGCCTCGACGGTCGAGCCGTCGACCTCCAGCACGTGGGGCTCGGGGGCGTCGGGAGCCACCCAGGCCTCGAAGACGAGGCGGAGCGCCTGGTAGTCCAGCCGCGCGCCCTCCCGCCACACGGTCGGCAGATGGGCGGAATAGACGCGTGCGCTGTCGCCGACGAGGGCGTCCAGCCCGGTCTCCTCCTTGATCTCCCGGATCAGGGCGTCGCGTGGATGCTCCCCGTGGTCGATCCCGCCGCCCGGCAGGGTCCAGATCTCCTCCGGCGCGATCCGCGGCGAGAGCCGGGACAGCAGCACCCGGTCGCCCTCGCCGTCGGACCTCAGCACGACGGCGTACGCCGCCACGCGCTGTCGACGTGGGAGTGAGGTCACCCGTTCAACCTAGCCCGCACGGGGTACTGACCCGGGTGTCCCTCGCTGAGCGCCTGCATGCCCCGCGGCCCGCCGCGCCCGCCGCGCGACCAGGCGCCGCCACCTCAGCCACGCGCGACCCGTGGCTGGACAACGTGAAGATGACGCTGGTCACGCTCGTCGTGGTCGGCCACCTGCTGCTGGTGATGCCACCGAGCGACCAGCAGAGCCGGGTCTACGACTTCCTCTACAGCTTCCACATCGCGGCGTTCATCGTCGTGACGGGCTACCTGTCGCGCACGTTCCGCTACAGTCGCCGCCACCTCTTCTCCGTGCTGACGACGTTGGTCGTGCCGTACTTCGTCTTCTCCTGGCTGCTGGTGTGGTTCCGCCACCTGGTCGGGCACGAGGAGCTGCTCGACCCGATCTGGTCCGACCCGCGATGGCCGATGTGGTATCTCGTCGTCACCGCGCTGTGGCGGCTGGCGACCCCGGTGCTGCGCCTCCACTGGCTGATGATCCCCGCCTCGATCGGGGTCAGCCTCCTCGCGGGCGTCACCGACGAGGACCTGCTCGACCTGACGCGGTTCCTCAGCTTCCTGCCGTTCTTCGTGATCGGCCTCCATCTGCGTCGCGAGCACCTGGACCTGCTCCGGACCCGGGTCGCCCGGCTCGCCGCGGTCCCGGCCGTGCTGCTGGCCTGGTGGGTCTCCGGCCACACCGACGACTGGTGGAGCACCGAGTCGCTGCTCTACCGCACCAGCTACGGAGAGCTCGGCATGAGTCTCGGCGAAGGTGCGTGGATGCGGATCCGGCTGATCGCCCTCGCCCTGCTGATGACCGCCGCCGTGCTCGCCCTGGTCCCCCGGGGCCGCACCCTGCTGACCGATCGCGGCGCCCACACGCTCGTGGTCTACCTCTGCCACGCGTTCGTCGTGCTCGGGCTGGAGTACTGGGGCTGGACCGAGCTGCTCCCGGCCGGGCACCCGTGGGCGTGCATCGCCGTCAACACGGCTCTCGCCGTCGCCGTGGCCCTGGCGCTCGCCTCACGCCCCGCGACCGGCGTCCTGCGCTGGGTGGTCGACCCCGTCAACACCGCCCTGCAGCACCGCCGCTCGCGCTGACCCGGCCGCACCGCGTCAGGAGAACGGCGGCCGATGGTCGAAGCGGATCGAGCGCCGCCCGGCCCACCGCCAGACCCGCGCCGCCCGGTCCCGGTCCTCCTCGGTGACGAGGTTGCCCATCCACCGCAGGGCCAGCGTCATCAGCCAGTCCGAGCGCATCCCGGCCGGCCCCAGGGCCGGCAGTAGCCGCGGGACCGTCACCAGGCCGGCCAGCCGGCGGGCGATCGAGAACGCCTCGCCGTAGTGCTCACGCAGCAGCGCCGGCCACGTGGTGGACAGATCCCGGTCGCCGTGGGCGAGGGCCTCGGCGACGAATCGTCCGGACTCGAGCCCGTAGTCGATGCCCTCGCCGTTGAGCGGGTTGACGCAGGCGGCGGCATCACCGATGAGAGCCCAGTTGGGCCCGGCCACCTGCGACACCGCGCCGCCCATCGGCAGCAGTGCCGAGGTCGGCGCACGCAACTCCCCGGAGAGCTCGAAGTCGTCGCGGCGCTCGTCGGCGTACAGCCGCATCAGCGGCCGGAGCGCCACCTCGGCGGGTCGCTTGGCGGTGGCCAGCGTGCCGACGCCGAGGTTCACCTCGCCGGTGCCGAGCGGGAAGATCCAGCCGTAGCCCGACAGGATCTCGCCGTCGACCCCGCGCAGCTCCAGGTGCGAGCTGATCCAGGGGTCGTCGCTCATCCCCGAGGTGACGTAGGACCGGCCGGCCACGCCGTAGACGGTGTCCCGATGCCACTCGCGTCCCAGCTGCTTGCCGAGGGGCGAGCGCACGCCGTCGGCCACGACCAGCCGCTGGCAGGCGATCTCCCACCGCTCCCCCGCGCTGTCCAGCTCGACCGCGACGACCCGGCCACCCTCACGACGTACGCCGACCGCCCGCGCGCCGTCCACGGCCGTGGCACCCGCCTTGGTCGCCGTGGTGCGCAGGTGGTCGTCGAGCTCGGTGCGCGCGACCGCGGAGCCCCAGTCGGGGAGCGTGCCGCCCGGCCACGGCAACAGCAGCGTATGGCCGAACCCGTGGGCACGCAGGCCCTGGTTGACGGTGTGCGCGCGCAGCCAGTCCTCGAGCCCCAGCCGCTGCAGCTCGCCGATCGCCCGCGGCGTCAGCCCGTCCCCGCAGGTCTTGTCGCGGGGGAAGACGGCGGCGTCCACGAGCACGGTGTCGAGGCCGAGCAGAGCCGCCCAGGCGGCCGCCGCCGACCCAGCGGGCCCGGCGCCCACGACGAGCACGTCGGTCGACGCGGGCCGGGTGGGGGACACGCTCCGATTGTCTCAGGCGCGAAGGCGCCCATCGAATCGGCATCGGGGTGTCCGCAGCACCGCTCGCACGCTGCTCAGGGCAGCGCGGCCACCGCCGAGGCGGGGTCGGGCACAGTGACGGTGACGATGCGCCCCGACGTCAGCAAGAGCCGCAGCGCCGGGCCCGACCGGGTCGTGCACGTCGTGCGCCACGGCGTCCACCAGAAGCCGAACGTGACCAGCCACCACGGCACTCGCACCACGCGTGCCTCGGCGATCTCGGAGGGCCGGTAGTGCATCCGCGGCCAGCCGATCGCGCCCCAGTGCACGGTCACCCCCTGCGGCCCCGCCGTCGCCCGCACGCTCGACGCGGTGAGCACGTCGAGCAGCACCCCGACGAAGGCCACGCTCACAGGCAGGATGAAGCCGCGCCAGTCGTCGCCGGCCGCGCGGCTCAGGGCCACCAGTGGGACGAGCAGCAGCACGGTCGCGACGAGGACCGGCCAGTTGGTGGCGCGGCCGGTGTAGACGGTGAGCGCGGACGGGGTGGCGTTCATGAGAGCTCCTCGATCAGGTGGATCACGTCGTGGGGGCCGAAGCCGTGCTGGCGCGCCGTGGCCAGCAGTGCGCGAACCGGCTCGCGAAGAGCCCCGATGTCGGTCTCGACGCTGGCCACCCGGGCTCCGCGCCCGCGGCGGAACTCGAGCAGGCCCTCGTCGCGGAGCCGGCGGTAGGCAACGAGGACCGTGTTGCGGTCGACCGTCAGCGCCACGGCGAGCTCGGCGGCGGGCGGCAGCTGCTCGCCCAGGCGCAGCTCGCCGGTGGCGACCCCGCGGCGTACGCACCCGGCGATCTGGTCGGGCAGCGCCTCGCCGGAGGCGGCGTCGATGTTCCAGCGCATGGTACTAATCGTACTAGTACTATACGCCAGCCGCAAGAGGCGCGTCTCCCCCTGACGCAGGCTCCCTGGCCAGCCGCTCAGGGGCGGCGATAGGGCCGGTGGCTCAGCAGGTGCACCTTGGCGTTCTTGCACCCGGTCGTCGGGTGCGCCACGAACTGCGACTTCGTGGCGTCCGGGACGTACACCCGGAACCCGTCGACGTGCCTCGGCCGGCACCGTTTTGCGGAGAAGTTGCCCGCGTTGACCTCCCGGACCCGGCTCACCAGCCGCTGACCCGGCGCGAGAGCGAAAATCCTCACCCGTCCCGGCTCACGGTCCGCCGCGGCGCCGATCTGGGTGCCGTCGCCGTGGCCGACGTACGACACGCCGCCGTAGCCGCCGATCCGGCAGGTGTGGCCCGACACGTTGACGATCCGGATGCGCCCGTACGCCGAGCCGGCCGCCGCCCCGAGCGAGTGGTAGCCGACCCTCAGGTCTGCGTTGCGGCACCAGGGCGCCCGGGGCGCCGCTCCTCCGGCGGCGGACGGGGCCACCATCGGTCCGGCCGCCGCCAGACCGAGTGCCATCACTGCCAACGCCGCGGCGCGGCGCAACCCTCCTGTGCCCATGACGTCCTCCTCACGATCGGTCCGACTGTCCTGGGAGTGGGACGCCGATTCCGGATGTTCGGTTGTGGACCTCGGTGGTGCAGCTGGGCGCGCCTGCCGGAAATGCAGCGGACCGGAAATGCAGCGGGCCGGACCCCGCAGCACGCGGAGCCCGGCCCGAAGGCTGACCAGGGTCAGTTCTGGTAGGACCCGAAGTCGAAGTCGTCCAGCGCCACGGCCTGGGCCGCACCGCTGCCGAACTCGTAGTCGTAGGAGTCGTAGCCCGTGACGGCATAGGCCGCCGCCCGTGCCTCCTCGGTCGGCTCCACCCGGATGTTGCGGTAGCGCTCGAGGCCGGTGCCGGCCGGGATGAGCTTGCCGATGATGACGTTCTCCTTCAGACCCCTCAGCGAGTCGGACCGCGCGTGGATCGCCGCGTCGGTCAGCACCCGGGTGGTCTCCTGGAAGGAGGCCGCCGAGAGCCACGACTCGGTCGCCAGCGAGGCCTTGGTGATGCCCATCAGCTCCGCACGACCAGAGGCCGGCTTGCCGCCCTCGGAGACGACCCGGCGGTTCTCCTGCTCGAAGAGCGCCCGGTCGACCAGGTCCGACGGCAGCAGGTGGGTGTCACCGGACTCGATGACCGTGACCCGCCGCAGCATCTGCCGGACGATGATCTCGATGTGCTTGTCGTGGATCGACACGCCCTGCGACCGGTAGACCGCCTGCACCTCGTCGACGAGGTGCTGCTGGGCACGGCGTACGCCGAGCACCCGCAGGACCTCCTTCGGGTCGGGCGTGCCGACCGTGAGCATCTGGCCCACGTCGATGTGGTCGCCGTCGTGGACCAGCAGGCGCGACCGCTTGGAGACGGGGTACTCCTTGACGTCGGAGCCGTCGTCGGGGGTGACGATGACCTTGCGCGCCCTGTCGCTCTCCTCGATCTCCACGCGGCCGGTGACCTCCGAGATCGGCGACAGACCCTTGGGCTGACGTGCCTCGAAGAGCTCGACCACACGCGGCAGACCCTGGGTGATGTCGTCGGCGGAGGCCACACCACCGGTGTGGAAGGTCCGCATGGTCAGCTGCGTGCCGGGCTCGCCGATCGACTGGGCCGCGATGATGCCGACCGCCTCGCCGATGTCGACCAGCTTGCCGGTCGCCAGCGACCGGCCGTAGCACTTGGCACAGGTGCCGGTGCGGGCGTCGCAGGTCAGTACCGAGCGGACCTTGACCTCCTCGATGCCGGCCGCCACGAGCTCGCCGATCTTGACGTCACCCAGGTCCTCACCCGCGCCGACGAGCACCTCGCCGCTCTCCGGGTGGGCGATGTCCTCCGCCGCGGTGCGGGCGTAGGCCGCGGTCTCGGCGTTCTCGTCCTTGCGGACCACGCCGTCCTCGCCCCGCGCGCCGATGCGCTTGGGCAGGCCGCGCTCGGTGCCACAGTCGTCCTCACGGATGATGACGTCCTGCGACACGTCGACCAGCCGCCGCGTGAGGTAGCCGGAGTCGGCCGTCCGCAGCGCGGTGTCGGCAAGACCCTTGCGGGCGCCGTGGGTGGAGATGAAGTACTCCAGCACCGACAGGCCCTCGCGGAAGTTGGACTTGATCGGCCGCGGGATGATGTCGCCCTTCGGGTTGGCCACCAGGCCACGCATGGCCGCCACCTGACGGATCTGCATCATGTTGCCGGAGGCACCCGAGTCGACCATCATGTAGATCGGGTTGGACCGGTCGAACGTCGACTCCATCGCCTTGGCGACGTCGTTGGACGCCTGGGTCCAGATCTCGATCAGCTCCTGGCGACGCTCCTCGTCGGTGACCAGGCCCCGCTCGAACTGCTGCTGGACCTTGGCGGCCTGGGCCTCGTAGCCCTCCAGGATGGAGGCCTTCTCGCCCGGGGTGACCACGTCGTCGATGGACACGGTGACACCCGACCGGGTCGCCCAGTGGAAGCCGGCGTCCTTGAGCGCGTCGAGCGACGCGGCCACCTCGACCTTGGTGTAGCGCTCGGCCAGGTCGTTGACGATGGCGCCCAGGGCCTTCTTGCCCACCTCGTAGTTCACGTAGGGGTAGTCGGCCGGCAGGGTCTCGTTGAAGAGCGCCCGGCCCAGCGTGGTGTCGAGCGTGAAGGGCTGCCCCTCCACCCAGTCGCCCTCCTCGCCGAGCGGGGGTACGACGTCCGCGAAGCGGATCTTGACCCGGCTCTGCAGCGTCAGCTCACCCCGGTCGAAGGCCATGATCGCCTCGGCCGGCGAGGAGAACGCGCGACCCTCACCGGACTCGCCCTCACGGTCGGTCGTCAGGAAGAACAGGCCGATGATCATGTCCTGGGTCGGCATGGTGACCGGCCGCCCGTCGGAGGGCTTGAGGATGTTGTTGGTCGACAGCATCAGGATCCGCGCCTCGGCCTGCGCCTCGGCGGACAGCGGCAGGTGCACCGC
>CAZQCA010000013.1:0-26991 GCA_964591845.1 uncultured Nocardioides sp. | reverse complement strand
TGGCCCGTTGGATCGCCGCCGGTGTCACCGACCCCTACAAGCTGGCCCGGTGGGCGGGCCACACCAGCATCACCACCATCTACCGCTTCTACGGGCACCTGCTGCCCGAGGACACCACCGACCTGCGCCGCAACCTCTCCGCCCAGCGGAGGTCGGCGTGAGGACGTAGCCGGGTCAGTCAGCCGGCAGGCGGCCGGTCGAGCGGGCCCAGCGCTCGATATCGGGCCATCGCCAGATCATCCCTTGGGTCAGCACGAGCACTGGCGGGGGGAACGACTCGGGGTAGCGGCGGCGCCAGGTGTGGACGATGGCCTGCTGCTTCATGCCGAGCCGGTCTGCGATCTCGGCGGTCCCGACCAGTTCGGAGACGTCGACCCGCTCGCCCATCCCGGCGAAGGTAGGTGGCCGCCGACAGGAATGCCATCCCGAGATGCTTGCACTAGGTCTAGTGCAGACAGGTACTATGGCGGCATGTCACAGATCTATGACGACATGGCGGCCGGGGCGTCGGGTCTCGCCCTGGTCGACGGCCGTGGCCGGGTGCAGGACTGCCTGGCCGGGCTCAACGACAGCGAACGCAGCGTGATGCTCCTGCTGCTTCGGCTCCAGCAGGCCATCTCTGAGCGGCACGCCAACGCGTTCTGCGTGATCCCCCAGCCTGAGGGTGTCTGGTCGAGCGAGCAGCGGTGTCGGATTACCCCCGACCTGGTGATCGTCGGTGCCAACGGCGGCGTGGCGATCGAGATC
The DNA here is from genome assembly GCA_964591845.1 of uncultured Nocardioides sp. Lineage (GTDB taxonomy): Bacteria > Actinomycetota > Actinomycetes > Propionibacteriales > Nocardioidaceae > Nocardioides. Next base: position 26,244 of record CAZQCA010000013.1, on the reverse strand, counting down.
GACGGCAGCCAGCACGGCCGGACCCGGGCCGGCGACGCGCTTCGAGATCGCCTGATCGCAAGGAGTGGCCTCGTCGTCGTTCGCATCCATTGGCGAGACGCACTCGACGTCCACCACCTGGCCTGCCTGCTCGAGCGGCCCATCCTCGAGATCTCGGGCCACGAACTGCGAGCCCTGCCGCTCTGGGACGAACTCCAAGCGTCGGCATGACTGAGCCGGGTCACCGTCGGCGTCGAGCCGACACCGCCGGGTCACCATCGGCGTAGCTCAGGGGCCCGATCAGTCGGCCCGCGCCCGCCGAGGCGCCACGGCGGAAGGACCGCCCGGCGGCATCGAGGAGCACGCCGCTGACCGAACCTACCGACGACCGGGCGCTGGGCGGGGTGTCGCCCGTTCGGCACCCCGCAGGCGTTTCGGAGCCACGGTCCCTCAGATGGCGGGCAGTGCCTGGGCTTCTGTGTTCGGCGCCCGGGCGTGGTCTTCATTTGTGCCATGAGAAGCGAAGCTCGAAGCCGGTCGCGCGGCCGGCGTCGGACTGCGGTTGTCCCAGGGACTTGGTTCTCCAGCACCACGGGGTCGCGTGTGGCGGCGGATTGCCTTCGAGCGCGGCCAGCACGTCTTCCTTGAATTCGTGCGCCTGTTCCCAGCTCTCCAACCGGACGTTCAGGGCCTGAGGCCGCCGCGACTCCTCGACCTCCCAGGCCACTCGTTCGGCCTCGGCGATCGCCTCCGATGACCCCGGTGAGAGCGGCTGCCCGGATGCTGTCGTAATACTCGCAACTTCCCGGAGTGCGGTGCGGCGGGGGGCGCGTGGCGGTGGCGGTCCCAGCTCGATCATCGTCCGGCCTTCGTAAAGCTCCGCCTCCACGAACTCGATCAGGAACTCAGCAAACGCCCGCTCCTCGGGATTGGCCACTTCGTCCGCCCAGGTCCGTAGCAACTCGTTGACCGCCCTCCACGTGAGGTTGGCGTAGCGGGCGTTCTCGGGGAGATCGGCCGGCGAGCCGGCGACCTCGTCCCGAGTCAGGTAGATGAGGTCGACCTGGCGCCCCTTGCCCCCGTGATGGTGCAGGCCGAGGTCGAGGTACCAGTCGACTTGGCCCTCGCGGTGGCTGCCGGGCTCGGTCTTGAGCTCGAACAGGAGCAGGCGGTGGTCCCACTGCGACGCAAGGTCGGGCCACGCGTTCAGTTCCCCACCGCCGCGGCCGGTCAGGTCGAACTCCCAGGTGAAGGCCGCTGCGGCGCCCACGCCTGCCGAGCCGAACGCCGTGGCGTCGACGGCCTCGAGCAGCCGCGCTCCCCTGGTGGAGGGTCGCACCGGCTTGTTCCACCCATCGGGCCGGCGGCCCAGAATCAGGCAGGCGAGGAGGTACTGGATGTAGCCCTCGCGGCTTCGCCGCCGCTGCCGCTCTGCGACGGGGTCAAAGAGCGCCATTGGCCGCCCACATTCTCGCGGCGATGATGGAGGTCACCTTGGACGACCCCACTCGTCTGGAGCAGAGGTGATGCACGTACTCGGGTGCGAGGTCCATCATCACGCCTCGCCGTCGTCCCCGAAGCGAGCACCGCACGCAAGGCAGCAGCCGTCATCGCTCCGGCGGGTCTCGCCGCAGGCCGGGCAGACGGACCGGGCGCCAGCCTTCAACTGGGCCACGAACTCGGCGATCCACTGCTCGTGGGCGGGATCGTCTCGCGGCGGCGGACGACCGAAGACAATCGGTCGGCGGGCCATTAGTGAACGGTACGCGGTCGCTGTGATCGCCGACTCGCATGGCGCACGCAGGTGACGGGTGGTCGTCGACCCGGTCGGCTTGAGGGTCCGGGCCGCCCGTTTCGATGGCGCCACTGCCACCTTCGGCACGGCGCCGGCGGGGTAGCGGCTGGGGATGTGGGCGGTCAGGACCGGCTGCCGAGGGGACGGCGCCCGTCGAGGACCTCGGCGATGGTGAGGATCTGCACGAGCGGCATGGTGGCGTCGGGCCATCGGGGCGAGGCACCGGCCTGGCGGGCGGTGGCGTAGACCTCGGGGCCGGGGGCGGCCAGGCCGACGAGCGCGGCGCCGTCGGCCTCGTGGGTCTCGACGGCGTGGACCAGGTCGAGCACGGTCCGCGACTGGATTCGGTGGCCGCCCTTGACTGCGGTCAACAGCCGCCGCGGTCGGCCCGTGTCACCGGGTGTGGTGTAGGTCATGCCGTCGACGCCTCGGTCGCCCGGATCGTCGAGGGGGTGCCCGCCGAGCCTTCTCACCGCCCAGCGTTCGAAGGCCTCGGGGTCGATGCCGAACAGCGCCTCGGCTCCGGCCAGGTCGCTGACGGGGTCGCGCCCGCGGTGGTGATCGGCAGCGACCAGGACCGCGCCGACCGCGGCCCCGGCATGAGGCACCCCGGCGAGGGCGACCCGGGCCTGGGCGTGCCTGCGGTCGAGGAGGAACACGGGACCGTGGCCGAGCACGGCACCGAGCCGGTCCTGCCAACGTCGCTGCGTGGGGCCCGGCGTGTTGTGATCCGTCACGATCACCGCCGAGGTCACGACGCCGGGGTCGAGGCGCTCGTCGCGGAGGAAGCGCCGGACGGCGTCGTCGATGACCGGGCCGGCGTCGTGGTCAACCACGATGAGCGCCGGGTCCTCCACACCGTCCGGGCCAACCGCCACGCTGGCAGCGCCGTCGGGGAGGTCGACCCCGAGATGGAACCCCGCTGCCGGCCCGGCCGGGGCCGTGGGATCGGGGCCGGGTCGGTCGCGCCGGGTGCTCATGGCCGTCTGATACTCGGGTCCTGTGACATCCGCCGCCCCGTAGTCGTCGATCAGGGGACCTGGCGCTGCGGTGGCGACGGTCGGTGTCACGGGTGGCCCGTACCCATCGAGGTGACGGGATGGGTCGACGACGAAGGAGTGGGAATGGCTGGTGGGGTAGGCGGGGAGCGTCAGCGTCGGGCCTATGCCGCGGCGTCTCGGCTGGCTCGGGACCGGATGGCCATCGAGGAGCCCTTGGCGGCCGAGGCCCTCGCCGCGATCGAGGGCTCGGACATCGTGGTGGTGCCGGGGACCTACGACCACGTCGAGCAGGTGCTCGACGCGCTCGACCTGCCCTACGTGGTGGTCCACCCTGGCCAACTCGGCGGCGCCGGCCTGCACCCTGGCCAACTGCTGGTGGTCAACTGCCCCGGTCAGCTCCCCCGCGCCGATCTCTCCCACGTGGGCGAGTTCGTGGCCGCCGGCGGGACCCTGTTCAGCACCGACTGGGCCTTGCGCCATGTGATCGAGCCGGTGTTCCCCGGCGTGCTCGCCTACAACCAGCACCCCACCGCCGACGCCGTCGTGCGCGTCGAGGTCCTCGACGCCGACAGCCCCTATCTGGCCGGGGTGATGGACGAGCACGACGACCCCCAGTGGTGGCTCGAGGCGTCGTCGTACCCGATTACGGTCCTGGACCCGAAGCGGGTGCGGGTGCTGTTGCGCAGCCGGGAGCTCGCCGAGCGGTGGGGCGAGGAGGCGGTGGCGGTCACCTTCGACCACGGCCAGGGCGAGGTGTTCCACATGATCAGCCACTACTACCTCCAGCGCACCGATCTGCGCAGCCGCCGGCACCTGGCCGCGGCGTCGGACTACTGGGTCGAAAAGGGCGTCGTCATGGACGCCGACACCGCCGCCGTCGCCGACGACCTGATGCTGGGCGAGGTCGAATCCGGCTATTCCTCGGCGCGCCTCTTCGCCAACGTCGCCTCCGAGAAGAAGCGCCGCCAACGATCCTGACGGAAGCCCGACTGGGCCCACCGCACCCCATCGCGAACGCCTTCGCACGGGCCGCACCGATGGCGCGTCAGCCCGGTCGACACCAGCAGCGCCGGCGGCCTCCCGGCGGGGCTCCGTCGCCCTCGCCGCTGCTGCGAGGACTCCGTCGAATCACCACCGGCCTCTGGCCTGCCGGAAGTGCCCCGACCGTCGTCGCAAACGGCCGCAGGTGACCGACGCCGAGGGTGTCCCGACGCCCGACCCACCCCCGCTCGTTTTCGGGTGCGCGGCCGGGTCCGAGGTGGGCTCTGGGATGGGGTGCGGGGTCGTCGAGAACCGGGTGGGCAACGCGGTCGCGATCGGGGTGAGCGCGGCCCTCTGAGACCGGCTCGCGATCGGCACCGGGGGGTGTCGAAAACCGGGTGAGCAGTCGGGTTCTGAGGTGGGCTCGAGATGGGTTCGGGGTCGTCGCGAATCCGGCGAGATCGTCGGTGGTGGTGGGGCGTCGATTGCCCGACCACCCCCCGCGAGATCGGCCCCCTCCGGGTCCACCGTGGCGACCTTGAAGCCGTCGCTAGGCCGACCCGATTGGCACGATCCCTGCCCGCGCGGCCGTGCTATACGTATTAATACGTATAGCACGAGACCCCGCTTTGGCCCCGGAAAACGCCGATCTCGTCGAGGGCGGGTACCCCCCGGTTGTTGGTAGGGGTTGGTGAGGGGGGCGAGTCGGTTGGCCTCGGGCCGTGCGGCAGGGGGCGGGTCGGTGTCGCTGACGAGGTTGTTGGCATGCGGGTCGTGCCCGATGTGCCGTGCCGGGGCAGCAGTGTTGTCGCCGCGGGGTCGGCCGTCGTGGTGCGGCGGGTGGTGACGAGGTTCTGGCCGGTGGGTCGTGTGCGGTGGGTTGCTCGGGTTGACGGTCGATGGCGGCGTGCCGGCTGATTCGTGTCGGCGAGGTTGGTGGTCGGTCGGCGGGGTGCTTCAGGGGTGGCGGTCACCGGTGTGATCGCGTGTCGCGGACGTGGCTTGGCCGCGTCATCGGGGAGCTGGCCCCGGGGCGCCCTGGTCGGGGTGGCGCGGGAGCGTCGCGAGGTGCACGTTTGGGGCGTCGGGGACCCGGTCGGTGGCGGTCCGGTCCGGTCCGATCCGGGCGCGGTTCGTGCGTGCCGGGGTCGTGTCGTTGGCGGTGCGTTGTCGCCGCGAGCGGATCGCAGGCAGAGGGCGTCGGTGGCACGGTGGGCAGAGCGGTCGGGCCGGTGGCGGCACGGGTCGGGTCGTGGCGTCGGAAAGAGCTGCCGAGGTGGGGGGCGGGCAGTTGGCCGGCATCGCCGCCAGGGGCCGGGGGAGTGCGACGCGGGGCATGATGAAGGGGTGGGGGAGCGGGTGGCGCTCGGGTGAGCGAGGACGAGTTGTTGAACCGCTTGGCGTCGTTGCGGAAGGCGCCGTTGGCGAGTGGTCGCCGGGCGCCCCACAAGCCATTGCTGTTGTTGTTCTTGTTCGGCCGGTTGCAGGCCACGGGGTCCTCGGCGGTGTCCTATGCGGAGGCGGAGGAGCCGGTGAGCGTGCTCATCGACGAGTTCGGTCCGCCGGCGCGTTCGCGGCGGCGGGCGGCGATGCCGTTCTTTCATCTCGAGGAGGACCTTTGGGACCTCGAGCGCGAGCCGGGTGCCGAGCTGACCGATCAGCCGGGCCGCTTGGCGAAGGCCCAGGCGCGGGGTCGGCTGCGGCCGGAGGTCGAGCAGCTCCTGAGGCGTCCGGAGGTGCTGTCGAGGGCGGCGCGCCTGTTGTTGGACGATCACTTCACCGAGAGCTATACCGATCCGATCACCAGCGCGGTGGGCCTCGACCTGGGGGCCGATCTGGGGGCGGGTTTGGTCACGCGGGTGTCGGTGGTGCGGCCTCGTGATCCGGCGTTTCGGGAGGCGGTGTTGGCCGCGTACGGGTTCACGTGCGCGATGTGTGGGTTCGACGGCCGGTTGGGCCGTGACCCGGCGGGATCGAGGCGGCGCATGTGCGTTGGCACGGCCACGGTGGCGCGGACCAGGTCGACAACGGCCTGGCCTTGTGCAGCCTGCATCACACGTTGTTCGACCTGGGGGTGCTGGGAGTCACCGGCGAGGGCCGGGTCCGGGTGTCGCCCCGCTTCGTGGGCACCTCGGAGGCGGCCCGGGCCCAGGTGCACGTTCTCGAGGGTCAGCTGTTGCGGAACCGCCAATCGGGCCGGCCAGGTCCGGACCCGGCCAACGTCGGCTGGCACACCTCGGAGGTGTTCAAGTCGGTCCCCGTCGCTGCCTGAGACCCGGCCCCGAGGCAAGGGCGTCCGGGCCAGCGGCGGTTCGGGGCGAAAGGGGGCGAGGCGGTGACGGGCCTGGTGGGTGGTGCCCGCCGGGACCGCCGCCCCTGTCAGGCCGGCGGTCCCGCGGTCGGGTCCCAACCGGTGGGGTGGGCAACTGCGGGGCCGGGGCAACAACCCGGTGTGCCAGGTCGGTGCCGGTCGGGTCCTGTCGCCGGTGTGCCCGATGAGCGCGGGGCTCTTTCCTGGGGGTGTGGGGGCGCTCGCTCGGCGGGGCGGCTCGCCTGAGGGTGCTCGCCGGTTCGGCACGGGAGGTTACCTGGGCTTCTCTGGCATCTTGCTGGTATGAGGTTGGCGAGCGAGTTGGTGCACACGGGTGCGGGCGGGGGTGATGGGTCATGAGGTCGGCGCGCGACGAGATCGAGGCGGTTGTCGAGGAGCGGGCTCGGCGGGACTCGTTGGATGAGGTGGCGAGCCTGCGTTCGGATGGTCATGCCGAGCAGACGGTGCGTTCGGAGTACCACGGCCGGTTCCTGATCGAGCTGCTGCAGAACGCCCGTGACGCGGCGATGAAGGCGGCGGCCGGCGAGGGGGCGGGGTCGTGCGGGCGCCTCCGCATCGAGCTGGGCAAGGGATGCCTGGTGGTGGCCAACCAGGGGGTGGCGGTCACGCCGAAGGTGTTGTTGTACTCGTTGGGCAAGTTCGGTGAGTCGACCAAGCCGCACGGGGAGGGCATCGGGCACAAGGGCATCGGGTTCAAGTCGGTGCTCGAGGTGACCCTGACCCCGGAGCTGTATTCACGGGAGGCGCCGGAGGGGCCGTTCGATCTGGCGGTGCGGTTCGACCCGGAGCGGGCGGTGGAGCTGGTTCGGGCTCGCTCGCAGAACCTGTCGGCGCTGGTGGAGGAGTTGCCGGCGGAGACCGTGGATGACCCGGTGGCGACCGTGCCGGTGCTGGCGTTCCCGCAGTGGGTCGAGGAGCCGGTCTCGGGATGGGAGGGGTTCAACACCGTGGTGCGGCTGGTCCATGACCGGCGCTTCGACGAGCTGTTGGGCCTGGATGCAGGCGAGTGGCAACGTCGGGCGGCCTCGGCGGTGGAGGCACTGAGTGACCAGATCGTGGTGCTGTTGGCGGTCTTCGACCGCATCGAGATCGCAGTGGAGGGCCAGGCCGAGCAGGTCATCGAGCGGCGGGTCCTCGCCTACGACGGCGGCGAGGTCGGGGTGAGCGACGTCGAGGTGGCCCGCGGCGGAGTGCTGTCGAGCCGGTGGCGGCTCTACGAGCGCTCACTGGTAGGCCACGAGGGCCTGAGCGGCGACCTGGCAGTCGGAGTGCGGCTGGAGAAGCGGGCGGGGCGGCTGTGCCCGACGTTGCCCTGGGTGGACGGCAGCGGCGACGGCGGCGGCTGCTTTCACCTGTTCTTCCCCACCGAGATCCGCACCGGGCTGCCGTTCTTGCTGCACGCCTACTTCGAGGTCAACGCCAGCCGCACCCGCTTCGCCCGTGACGCCGAGGCCCACAACCGGGCCCTGCTGCTCGACGGACTTGAGGTGCTGGTCGCCGACGCGGTGGCAGCCCTGGTCGGGGACCCGGCGGTGGACCCGGTGGGCTTGGCCGGGCTGTTCGCCGCCGCCGACGGCGAGGTCGGTGACGGCCTGGCCGGCGAGTTCCGACAGCGGGTGCTGGCCCGTCTCGACGACCTGGCCTGGGTGGTGGCGGACGACCCGGACGCTCCGGCAGGGTCGGTGACCCTGGCTGCACCCCGGGGCCTGCTGGTCGATCACCGCGCACAAGTGGCGGCCTGGCTGCCGGTGGCGTTCCCGCCCACGTACCTGAACCGGCTCGGTGCGCCGATGCGGCACCCCCACCCGGAGATCGGGGCCGAGGGCCGGGGGTTCCTGGCCCGCCGGGCCAATCCCGCCGGCGAGGCCGAGGACGGGGCCCGCCAGGAGCCGGGCGCGGTGAGTGTGGAGGTGCTGGGCCGGCTGCTGCGGCCGGGGCCGGTGCCGATCTGGGCCGACGGCAAGGAAGCCGAAGGGTTCGTGGCGTTGTGCCGGCTCCTCGGGTTCTTGTTGGCGACTGACCCCGACGGGGCCGGCGAGCTGGTCGATGGGCTGCGAGGCGACCCCAAGGCCCAGGTGGTCCCTGTGGTGGGCGGCGCCGACCGGGAGACGGCCTGTGTGGCGCCGCCTGCTGCCGGCATCGACGAGCCGACCGGGGCGCAGGCGGTGTTCGCTCGGCTCCGGGACCGGGGCGGCGCCGAGTTGGTGCCGCCAGCGGGGCTGGGCCTCGAGTTCGTCCCCGACGGCACCCTGGACCGGGACCTGTTGGCCTCACCGGGCGGCCGGCTTGGGATCCGTGAGTACACCACCAACGCGGTGCTCGACCGTCTCGCCGCCGCCTCCGACCAGCGCCGCGCACCAGCTGACGAGGAGCCGGCGACGGCGGTGTTCGTATGGCGGTTGTTGGCCCGCGAGCGCGACTCGCGCTTCGGGCTGCGCCAGACGCTGTTCGACGCGGTTGATGCCGTGCCGGGGGCGTGGTTCTGGTGCGAGCCGGGCCGGGCCCGCAATGACGACGGCCGAGCCGACCAGCGCCGCGCCCGGGCCTTGGCCCACTTGCGGCTTCCCGCCGCCGATGGGTCCTGGCAGCCCGCCACGGCGCTGGCGTTCGGTGCCGACTGGGCGGACTGGCTCGACGGGCAGCCCAGCGAGCACGCCGCCGAGCGGGCGCAGCGCTACCGGCGACTGGAGGCGGTGGCCCCCGATCGTTCGGCGGTGGTGGCCGGGCCGGACACGCTCACCGGCCTGTTCGCCTTGGACCCCGGCGAGTTGAGTTGGCTGGCCGAGGAGGAGGCGCCGCCCCTGGGCGACCGGGCGGCTGCCGACGACGAGGTCGACCCGACGGTCACCCACCGGTGGCTGGTGCACGCCTTCCTACTGCGGCTGGGGGTGTGGGAGATCCCGCCGCTGGAGGCGACCGTCGACTACCGCAGCCGCGGTCCCGGCGAGGTCGACCCGTGGCCCCACGGGCTCGACCGGGCCGACCAACTCGCCGTCGACGGGGTCACCTTCGGGGTCAAGTACCCCCATGACCCGGACCGGGTCCACGTCGCCGAGGACTACCGGCTGCGTTGGCCTCTCGACACCAGCGGCGACCCGGGCCACCTCGCCGCACTCGCCGACGGCGCCGGGTGCTACCGGCGATATCAGCGGCTCCGCCGGTTCTGTCCGGGCTGCAGCAACAACCACAAGAACACCTACCACGACGACACCGGAGCCGTGCCCTCAACCCTGAGATGGGCGCTGGCACGGTCGGCGTGCGTGCCGGTGATCCGCCACGGCGAGCCTGCCGGGTTCTGCCGGCCCGGTGAGGCGTGGTGGCGGGCCGATCCGCCCACCGGCACCGCGGCCCGCCAGAGCCCCTACCGGTACCTGGCCCTCGCCACAGGCGTCCCCGAGCCGCTCCGGCACCTCGCCGACATCCCCAGCATCGACAACGCCGGCCCCGACCGGCTCATGAACCTTCTCGACGAGCTCCGCCGGCTCCTCGAGGACGGCGCCCACCCCGGCCCCGGAGACGGCCCCGCCGAACGGCAGACCTTCATCGGCCTGCACCGGCTCATCTACCGACGCTTGGTCGCCCTCGACGCCCCCGCTCCCGCCGAGGTGCTCGCCGAGGACGGCACCGCCCTGATCCATGCGCCACCGGCACTGTGCCGATTCGACGACGGCCGCCACGCCGGCCACCGCCGCCACTTCGTCGGCCGGCTCGCCTTCGCCGCGCTCAGCCGGGACCAGGAGGCTGTCGCCGGCCGCTTCGCCATCCCACGGTTCCGCCTCAACGTCAACCGCCGTGACGGCGGCGACGAGCGTGATGACACCCCGGCGGCCCGCTTGCTGCTGCACGACCGCATCGACGAGATGATGGCGGTGCTCGTGTTCCACAGCCTCGGCGGCCCGACCCTGGACCTGGGGAGTGACGCGTTCCGCGAACGCGCCACCCGCCTCACCCAACTCCAGGTCCGTCACGTCGACGACCTGGTGCTGGACCTCGCTGTCGTCGGCGCCGACCCCCCGGTCACGGTGGCCGTGGGGGAGGGCAGCGCCCGCGACCTCCACGTCGAGGGCGTCACCACCGCCCACCCCGTCCTGTATCACGACCTGCCCGGCGACGACTGGCTGGACCAGCTCCGCCGCCACGTCGCCCCCCATCTGGCCGAGCTGGTCGAGAACCCCGCCTATGCCGCCACCTTCGCCCTCCTGCTCCAACACGACGACCCCGACGAGCGTCAGGCCTGGCTTTTGGACTTGGGCATCGGCGACATCGAGCTGGAACAGGTACGCGACGCGCTCGCCATCGCCGGCCTCGTCGCCCGCGCCGAGCACCGACGCTGGTGGCAGGCCCTGTTGCCGATGCTCGGCGCCGCCGCCGAACTGCCCGAGGACGGCGACCCCAACGAGGCCGCCGCCGCCGCCCTCGCCACGGCCGGGGTCGAGGACAACCTGTGTGCGGTGTTGGTAGCCGCCGGTGGCGGCAGCGACGTCCGCCGCAACACCAGCCCCGAGGGTGCCCTCGCTGCCCTCGAGAGCCGGATCGACCTCGAAGAGCTCGACCGGAGACTGCGAGCCGCAGGCGACGCCGGTCTGCGCATCGACAGCGCCGCCGGTCTGCTGCGCGAGTGGACAGCCCAATACAGTCGGCTGGTCGCCGCCATCCTCACCAACGGCCGACAGCCACTCGACCCCGACGGCGCCCGGGCCCGCCCCCGCCGCTGGCAGGCACCCCCTGCCACCAAGTGGCTCACGCAGCCTGACGCCGCTTTGGTGCTCGATGTGGTTGCCGCGGAGCTCCAAGAAGCGGTGGGCGCCGATGTCGACGCCGCCCATCTCGCCGGACCCGACCCCGCTGGCTACCTGGCCGAACTCGCTCGAACGGTCGGCATCGACGACCTTGCCGCCGCCGCCGAGGACCTTGACGCCGGCGACGGTGGCCAGCGACAGCGCCGTGAGGCCGCCCTGGCCTGGCGGAACGCTCTCATCCCGCGACTCACGGCGCTCACCGTCGCCGTCAACGTTCCGCCGTATGCCATCCGGGCCCGCGCCGAGAGCGTCGCAAGCGACCTTCCTGCGAACCCGGCCGGGCCTGACGACCTCACGGCAAGCATCGAGGCACTGGCAGCGTCCCACAGCGAGCTCATCGAGGCCCTGCGCTCACGCCTCGCCGGTCACAGTGCGCGCCTCCTGCCCGCCGCCGCCGACCTCGACACCCTCTTCGCCGGCTACAGCGAGGAGGCGCACCTCCACCGGGTCATCGAGATCCTGCGAGCGGGCTCCCGCCAGCGCATCGACAACCTCCGTGCCCGCACCACCCAGCTCGCCGACTGGGACCTCGCCCCGACGCCGCTTCAGCCCGACCCGGTCGCCGACGAACGCAAGAAGACGCCTCGGTCGGGGCCGAGGGGACCGATCGAGCGTCGCCACGTCAAGCGAGATCCGAGACGCCTGAAGCAGATCGGCGACGAAGGCGAAGCTTGGGCCCTCGCCGCCGTCATGGGTCCTCTGCTCGCCATGGACCAGGCAGCCCTCGAAGACGCGCTGAGCGGCCTGAGCGGTGCTCTCGAAGCGGCCTACAAGGGTGACTGCATCGACGAGTTGCGGTCCAAGGCCGACCATGCGGCCTCGCCCTGGGTGGATGACGACGACCGTGCCGAGGCGCTCGCCGAGTTCCTGCACCTGTCCCGTACCAGCGACATGTTCGGGTGCGATCTTCTCGGCTGGCTACGCCCCGATCCCGACGACGACCCGAGGCCGCTGTTCCTGGAGGTGAAGTCCAGCCTCGGTCGCCAGGCGCTGATCAGCACGCACGAATGGGACGAAGCCACCCGCCTCGGCGAGCGCTACGCCATCCTCGTCGTCACCCGCGACCGGTCCGGCGACCCCACCGGCATGGATCTCCTCGTCGACCCCGTCGCCCTCCACCATGAGCAACGGCTCATCCGCACCGCCGACGGCTACGTGGTGACCTACGGGGTCTCGGCTGGCTGAAGTGACAGCACTCGGCCGAGGACGGCGAGGTCGCCAGATGACGAGGCGGCCAGCCAGCCAGCCGCCACCCGCAGCGAAGCCGTCGGTTCAGGTCGGCTGGCCCTGACGAACGCCAGGGTCTGTTCGACGTCGAACTACCAGGGGTCGAGTCAGGCGCCGGGTTCTCCGAGGACGGTCACCAACTCCGCGATGACCTGCACCTCGGCGTCATCCCCGGGATCTAGGACGATCGGCTCGAACTCCGGGTTCACCGGGCACAGCTCGATGGAGCCAACGAGCTCGCCATCGGACTCCTCCTTACGACTCTCGTAGCGCTTGACCGTGTAGGAACCGCCGGTCTCGACGTCGTCGATCGAGTGGTGCTGAGCCAAGACGATCTTGCCCTGCCGGGAACCTGCCGGTATTCGCCGGAAGACGCAGTAGGAGGCATCGGGGATCAAGGGCTCCATGGAGCGACCCACTACTTGGCATACGAACATGGACTCGTCGATCCGGGCCACGTCGACGGGCACCTCGGCCCAGCCCTCGACCTCGACGTCGTGGCCCTCTCCGAAGTACCCAGCAGCGGCCTGCAGCGAGTACACGGGCAAGTAGGTCTCGAACCGATCGGCGGGGTCGACGTCGGCGACGAGCCGCAGGGCCCGGATCGGAACGACCGGTGCCAGCCCGGACGGCTCGATCAGCTCCGCGGGGTCATTTCCGAACGTGTAATCGACGTCGATCGCGTTGTAGTGGGCTTCACCGCACCGAATCTTCCATCCCTCCGACTCCCAGCGGAGCTTCTCGATGTCGGAACCGCCCTTGGTCTCCCGCACGAGGTAGTAGCGGCGGTCGCCCTCCCGGTCCCGGACCAGCGCCCAGTCCGGGTTGTAGTTCCCGAGTGGCGTGGGGATCTTGTACCACTCGGGCAACTTGATGAAGAGGGGAACGTCATCGCGCCCATCGAGGTAGAGGGCGAACTTCTCCTCCACCTCGGAGTCACAGACGACCATGTCGACGACGCTTCGGCCGACGGGCACCACTCTCGGAGCGATCGTCTCGTCCTGGTGCCGGTCGCGGAACATCGCTGGCTCCCACGACTCGCCCGACGGTGTGTACTCGATGGTCTCGCTGAGTTCGCCCCAGAGGGCACGACTCATGCAGTCTGCGACCTGGTCGATGAACACCGCCGGGTTCGCCTTCACTTCCTCGACGCGACTGCAGCCCTTCAGGATGCGAACGATCGTTGCTCGGCTCAACGGGAGTCGCCGGCACAAGTCACGTACCACATCCGGGACCCTGATCACGGCTTCCGACTCCACCGTCCCGAGGTCAATTCCTCCCTGCCCACCTACACCAGCCGCACCGATGGTCACGTCGCTCTTGGAGAGGTGGAACTTCGCTCTCTCCACCGGCGGCATCTCGTCGATCCGTCGGATGGCGTCCGCCACGACGACCTCCGTGTCGAATGCGAGCCGGTAGGACGTGCGGCGCGAGATGCGATGCCAGAGCTCGCCGAACTCAGCCGACTCGAGGACGTCCTCCTTGAGCTCGACCTTCTTCTTGTCTCGAACATTGATGATCCGACCCGTGAAGGTGACGCCGGTCTCCTCCTCGATCTCTTTCTGGAGCTTGTCGGCGAAGGACGAGAACGACTCCTTGGCCACCACGGTGAGCAGGTTCACGTCCTCGAGGTGGCAGCGCTCGCCGTTGGTCATCACCGGCAGACGGAGCCCTCGGCCGACCTGCTGCCGCTTGCGCATCACCGACTTGCCCTCCTGCAGGTTGCAGATGGTGAAGACGTTCGGGTTGTCCCATCCCTCCGCAAGTGCGGAATGGCTGAAGATGAAGCGGAGCGGCTCCTCGAAGCCCAGGAGATCCTCCTTTCGCCGCATGATCCGCTCGAAGGCATCGGCAGCGTCCTTCGACTCTGCCCGCGCATCCTTCGGCACGCCCTTGGCTTCAGCGAAGTAGCCGTCGTGAACGTCCTCCACCGGCGGCATCCGCTCGGCGATGGCACGGAACCGGGCGTCGTTGCGGACCGACTCGTACTCCTCGACGAACCAGGTCCGGAGTTTCGCATCGGCCGGGTGGTAGTCGGCGACCCGCTCGATGAAGAACAGCGTGAGGGGCTTCATCGCTGCGGCAAGCTGGCCACGCTTGTCGAGCAGGAACAGCTGGAGTTCCTTCTCGAAGTGACTCACGATGGCCTGCCGCAGCATCAGCCGTTGCTGTTGATCGTCGGAGCCTGAGCTCGTCGAGCCGGCGGCGATGTTGCGGCCGTTGGCGAACTGGACGATTCCCTTGTCGGCGAGGATGTCCTCGACGACCCACCCGGCGTAGACCCCAAGCTCCCCGCTGAGCTCGAACAGATCGTCGTCCTTGCGAAGGGTCTTCTGCGTGGGCTTCGTGCCCTGCCTGGTGGCAACGTGGATCACGGCAGTCGCGGTGACTGAACCCCTTGTGGCGTTGACCTTCTTCACCTCGACGTAGGCCTCGTTGAGGTCGTCGTCCTTGGTGAGCGAGAACACGCCGATCCGCTTGACGAGACGTTGGTTGTACGCGTCAACAGGCGTCAGCCGGTAGAGAAGGTGAGCACCGTCTGGGGGCGTCGCGGAGTACCCCACCCGGAAGAGCGGATCCAGGGCGTCGATGGCGGGAACCTGCGTAGGGCCGTCAAGACTCTGTGGCTCGTCCATGAAGACGATTGGCCGACACGCACGCAGAAAGTCGATCGGGGCGTAGCCGTTCAGGGCGTCGGTGGGCCGGTGGATGAGCCGGGTGTTCGCGTCGCCAGTCATCGCGGCGATGTTGATCACCATGATCTGCAGGTGAGAAGCGGTTGCGAACTGGCGCACTCGGCCCGGTGCACCACCGTCGTAGACGTGGTGGTCGTACTGGAGTCCTTCGTAGAGGTCCCGGATGTGATCTCGGAGCAGCGCCAGGCTGTTGAGGACACCCTCCCGGATGGCGACGCTCGGCACAACGATCACGAACTTGCGGAACCCGTACTTGAGGTGGAGCTCGACGATGGTCCGTAGGTAGACGTAGGTCTTGCCAGTGCCAGTCTCCATCTCGATGTTGAAGTGCGCCGGAAGCTCTCCTTCCTCGACTGCACGCCGAAGGGGCTCACCGACCGCCGGCACTTCGGTGCCATCGTCGAGTAAGACCGAACGGTCCTGCACGCGTCGCAGGTTCCTGCGAACCGTCTCCGCACTCAAGTCGAGGGAGTTGCCGAACACGAGCTCATCGAAGAGTGATCCGTCCTCGCATAGGGTCGGCATCCCCAAACCCTGGTCGAGTCCTTCTTGGCCAGCGAACAACTCGACCACTGAGTCGATGGCCTCCCGTTGGTACGCCTGATTCGGATTGAACCGGATCTCGACGGCCATCAGACCGTCTTCATAGTGATGCCGAGCTCACGGGCTCGTGTGAACGCATTGGCCTTGACGGCGTCTCTGCTGGCGAAGCCATCTTCCAAAAATATGGCGACACGCGGCTCGAACGAGAACACCTGAGTCACGGCTAGGTCATCGACTTCTAGACCGAGCGCAACTGCAACGCCGCCGGCGAGGACGACATCGCTGGAGCCAGCCGTGAGGCGCTGCCAGCTGGCATTCAGCGGCACTCCCTCGTTGATCAGTATCTCCGCTGCCAGCGACTCCAGAGATGTATCCTTAGAAACCAAGGATGACTCTTGAAGCAGCGACTCGATATCCGCCGATGGATCGTGGTCGTTGAAGTTGGACTCACGAAGCGAAAGACACCTGAGGCCGTCTCCGCTACCAAGGCTCTCACCTGCGCGACGCAACCGCTCTCTAGCTATCGATGAGATCAGCCGCGGCTCCCCGATCTCGTCGCAGAAATCGGCGGCATCCCGCTGTTCGGGCTTGGTGGGATCTACGGGTTCTGGCAGTTGGACTAGTACGAATGTCGGCCCTCCATCGACGTCAGAGTGTCGTGCCAATACGGCATGTCCTGTTGTTCCCGAGCCCGCGAAGAAGTCCATGACGACGTCGTCGGAGGAAAGCGAAAGGAGGCGCATCAACCTGTCAATTAGCCCGAGTGGCTTCTGGCCGTTCTTGAAGCCGCGGACACCTAGTGTTTCCTTGTTGAGGTTAATGGTGGAGATGTCGGACCACAAATCGCACAGCGACTCCTTCAGATGGTCGGCCAAGAACAACATCTGCTTGCCCTCCCACCAGATGTATCGGAGTCCGGTAGCAGATGTCACCTCTGCAGTCGCCGTCTCGAAGGTCAAATCGGCCAGGCTCGAGTTGTTGGTACGGTAGATCACCCGGTCGGCGTTCTCGAGCTGGAACTCCTGGATCCTCTCGGGCGTTGGCTCCTCGCCGTTTGACGAGAGGTACTCCTTAATGGATCGGATGTCCCACTGATCTACTGGCTCTTCTGGATTGACAATGAACTTCCCATAGTACTTGAGATACTTCTCAAGCCCGGCAGCTCCCGAGCCTCCTTTCGGTATCTCAATCGGAGTAAGGCGGAGCTCTTCGGAGTTCCGTGCGCAGAGAACTACATACTCCTTGATCTTGGGAAGCCGACGGTCTACGTGAGACATCTTCACGCCAGAGGCCTCGCTGGACTTCACCGCCACAACGTTCACGACGTTGGACTGGCCGAAGACCTCACGGCAGATGCTCAATAGATTCGGCAATTCCCAGTCGTCTATACTGATGGCCATTAGCCCATTAGCTGGAAGGAGATTGCGGCCCAATACTAGTCGCGGGTAGAGCATCGATAGCCACTTGCTGTTACGTCGACCAGCGGTGTCGGCGGCTGCGGAAGTCCGCATTCCCTCGTCGTCAGTCTGTCCGGTGTACTCCAGGTAGCCCCGAAGCCCATCGCTGTAGTCATCGTTGTAGACGAAGTCGTTGCCAGTGTTGTACGGCGGATCGATGTAGATCAGTTTGACTTTGTCGTTATAGGCCTTCTGGAGCAGCTTGAGGACCTCGAGGTTGTCGCCTTCGATGAAGACATTCTTGGCGTTATCGAAGTCGACTGATCGCTCCATGTCGGGTACCAGCGTTCCCCGGCTCGGTGTGAGCAGAGACCGGACCGCTTCCTGCTTCCCGGCCCACATCAGGCCGAAACGCTCACGACCGTCGGTAGGGGCCGTGACCGGCACGTCCAGCAGCTCGCCAAGGCGAGTCGCGTCGAGGACACCGTCGGCTAGGACCCCCGGGAACAGGGCCGCCAGGGCGTCACGATTGGCTGCGGCCAGGTCGGGGGTCGACAGATCGACCCTCTCGGTCTGTTCGGTCATCCGCCTTCTTTCAGGCTCGGGGGCGACGGCGATCGCCACTTAGGTGAAGTGGTACCTGTCGGTACGGTAGTGCCGTGACGGAGACGCCTACCGACGTGATCCCAGTCCTGGAGGGCGAGGCCGCCGAGGCTGTCGCTCATCGAGGGTCCCACATCCAGATCATCGCCGCTGCCGGCGCCGGCAAGACTGAGGTAGTCGCTCAGCGGGTCGCATCACTGCTCGAGACCGAACCGCCCGAGAGCATCGTTGCCTTCACGTTCACGGAGAAGGCCGCCGAGGAGCTGAAGGAGCGCATCCGGCGGAGGGTCACTGCGAGGCTGGGGGAAGGCGCCACGGACCAGCTCGGGCGGCTGTACGTCGGCACCATCCACGGGTACTGCTTCCGGCTGCTGCAGACGCACGTCCCGAAGTACGAGACGTACACGCCACTTGACGCGAACCAGCTCGTCAACTTCCTCTACCGGGAGGGAACCCAGCTCGAGCTCAAGCAGCGTTTCGGCAGCGGAAAGCTCTTCCAGGGAATCGAGGCCTTCCTCCGCAACGTCGACGTGGTTGAGAACGAACGCCTCGACCTTTCTGCCATTCCGGACGGCAACTTCAAGACGACTCTTGTCGACTACTACGACCGGCTGGATGCCTACCGCTTCATGTCGTTCGGCACCCAGATCGTCCGGGCCGTCGAGGCGCTCGGTGATCCGGCGGTCCACGAGGAAATCACCTCGGAGCTCCGGCATCTCATCGTTGACGAGTACCAGGATGTGAATCCGGCGCAGGAACGACTGATCTCGCTGCTGGCGAATCCGAACGGATCGGCCGACCTCGTGGTGGTCGGCGACGACGACCAGGCGATCTACCAGTGGCGCGGGTCCAACGTGAGCAACATCGTGACCTTCGCGGGCCGGTACCCGAACGTGAAGCAGTTCCGGCTGCTGGCCAACCGCCGATCCCGCGCGCCGATCGTCGAGCTGGCGAACAGCTTCGCCCAGTCCATCCCGGGGCGACTTGCGAAGAAGATGCTCACGCATCGGGAGCCGGATGGACCTGCGATCTCGATCGCCGCCGGACACGTCGACGAGCAGACCGAGGCGGACGCGCTTGCGGTCGACATCGTGAGCCTGCACGGCCAAGGCGTCCCGTACCGGGACATCGCCATCCTCGTGCGGGGCAAGGTCGCCTACCCCTGCATTCTCGACGCTCTCGAAGCCTTTGGCGTCCCGGTACAGCCAGGTGGTCGATCGGGACTCTTCGAGCAGGCTGAGGCCGCCGTGTTCGGTGCTACCTACGCCTGGCTCGCGGACATCGACTGGTCCGCTCGACGATGGACGAGGCGCGAGACCGTCGAGCTCGACGATCTTGTCGACAGCCTTCGACACCAGTTCGATCTCGACAGCGGTGCGGCGGACGTGATTCGCGACCACCTCGAGGCTTGGAAGAAACGCTCCCTCCTCGAGGACTTCGATGTCAGCCTCGTCGGCGACTTCTATGGACTCCTCGGGCTGCTCGGCGTCCAAGACTGGGACACCGACGACGAGCTGACTCGGAACCGGCTCGGGACGATT
Source organism: uncultured Nocardioides sp. (assembly GCA_964591845.1). Taxonomy (GTDB): domain Bacteria; phylum Actinomycetota; class Actinomycetes; order Propionibacteriales; family Nocardioidaceae; genus Nocardioides. The sequence continues at coordinate 7,350 of CAZQCA010000013.1, read as the reverse complement.
GCCCGCTTCGCCACCGTGCTCGGCGACTACGAGGCGGTCGCCAGGCGAGCACGGCGCGATCCGGCCAACCCGGGCGAGCAAGTGGGGGGAGCGATCGGAAGCGAGTGGTTCTACCGGAACCTCGCGCTCCTTCTCGTCAACTACGCCATCGGCAGCTACGACGACTTCGACGGGGAAGAAGACCTCGACGCCGATGCTGTCGCGCTCGGAACGGTCCACGGCGCCAAGGGACTCGAGTGGCCGGTCGTCTTCCTTCCTTCGCTGACCGACGGCCGGTTCCCATCCAGCCGCACGGGACAAGCCCAGACCTGGCTCCTCCCAGCCGGCAGCTTCGACGCCGCCCGGTACGAAGGGTCTGACGCCGACGAACGCCGCCTGTTCTACGTCGCTCTCACTCGGGCGCGCGACTGGATCGCGCTTTCGTCGCACCTCAAGGTGAACACGCAGGGCCGACGCCCATCGCCGTACCTCACGGAGTGCGCCGGCTTCGCCGCCAGTGGTGGCTACCCGACCGGAGTCGAGCCCTCGGGAATGGACTCTCCGGACGTGGCCCTCACTTACAGCGAGCTCGCTGCATATCTGGAGTGCCCGCAGAGCTACCTCTTGCGCAACCAGCTTGGGTTCCAGGCCCCGATCCGCGGCGAGCTCGGTTACGGCAACGCCGTCCACCACATCATGCGGATGATCGCTGAGCAGACGAAGGCGACCGGCGCGCTCCCGACACCGCGCCAGATCAATGACCTCCTCACCTTCGAGTTCTTCCTGCCCTTCGCCAACAAGCCGGCGCACAAGCAGATGCGGGAGAACGCCCGGAAGCTCGTCTTCAGGTACGTCAACGATCACCAACCCGACCTCCTCCGAACCTGGGCAACCGAGCGGCCCTTCGAGCTCTACCTCCCCGGCGTCGTCGTCAGCGGCCGGGCTGACGTGATCTACGACGGCGACGGCTCGCGACCGGAGAACCTCGTGATCGTCGACTACAAGACCTCCACCGGTGGCTCGATCGAGCCGCTCCAGTTGCAGGTGTACGCCGACGCCGGCCGCAGGGAAGGTCTCACCGTGCAGGGAGCCTTCGTCCATGACATGGCGGCGACCCAGCGACACGTCGTGGATGTCACTGACGGCACGATCAACGCCGCGGAAGCGACTGTTCTCGAAGCCGCAGAGTCGCTGCGAGCACGGGACTTCACCCCCTCGCCCGAGAAGTCGAAGTGTGGAGGTTGCGACGTTCGCCACGTCTGCAAGGCCGCGCTCAACTGAAGGGCCGGATCCGCTCCTGGCTCTCGAGAGCAGCCCAGAACCGAACGTGGGCATCGTGACCTCGGCCGACCGAGTCTGGCCGCCCTGGGGCCTGCTCGGCGCTCGGGACGAAATCGGCCAGGCTTGAGCCGATGTGATCCCTCGCGAGGACGACCAAGCCTGACTGGTGGCGGGACGCCATCACACAGAGCCGCCCGGTCTCGAGATCGAACGCAGACGGATCGGTCACCCCCGAGAGCGGATGTACGACGATCATCACCGGGCGTTCGAGGCCCTGCCAACGCTCGGGCGTGTCGACCCGGATCGGCCCGCCCAGCGGGGCCAAGGCCTTGGCGATGGCAGCGTTCATCACTCGATGGCTGCTTGCCACGCCGATGTCGGCGGCAGTGACGCTTCGGCCGGCGTCGCCGAGAGCAGCGACCCGGGCGGTTGCGCCAGCCGTCAGGAGCTGCTTCACCACGGCTGCCGCGGTCGCTGCGATGTCGGGGTCGACCTCCAGGGGCGGCCCGTGCTCTGGTGTGGGCACGGTGAGCACCAGCGGGCGGCCGTCAGACAGATCAGCGAGCTGGTGACCATCAGGAAGATCCACGCCACGAGCTCCGGGCTCGACGAACGCATGGAAGTCGAAGTCGTAGAAGGGCAGAACGAACTCGACCGACTCATGAGGCAGCCGCCGACAGGCTGGGAGTGAGCCCACGAACATCTCCTCGACGAACGAGGGTTCGGCGAGCACGACCTCGGGTGCAGCTTCATGGGGTGCCCTGGGTGATGTCTCCCATCGCCGCACATCGATCGTCACGACCGGAGGGATCTGGCCCGGATCGCCGATCATGAAGAAACGTTCGCTGAGCAGGGCGCACTGCATCAGGTCGGCCCAGCTCATCTGCCAGGCCTCATCGACAGCGAGAAGGTCGAAGGGCGAAGCTACGTCGGTGAGCGACCACTTCGCGGTGGTTCCGACGGTGACGCCGGGTGAGGTCGGAAGCTCAGCAGTCGCCGTGAGCCACGGCACCGAGACAGGAAAGCTCGCCGGCGGGAGCGAGCCCTTGCTCGAGAACCGCGACGTGGGCACTTCGGGATGGTCGGCGGCGAACCGACGGCAGATGTCATCTGCCTGGCTGTTCGTCTGGGCGGCGACTGCAACCCGTCGACCCGCTCCGGCGAGGGCCGACAGCACTTCGATCAGCGTGTGTGTCTTGCCGGAACCGGGTGGCGCTTTCACGACGGCGAGGCGGCCCTCACCGGACAGGTGCGCCACGAGACCCGCTCGGAGGTCCGCGTACTGCCGGTCGATGTCCTCGATCAAGAGGTTGCTCCGGCGATCTGGGTGACGTCGTCGACGAGCAGGTCAGCGGCACCGTCGTCATCGGTGATCTGCACCGGAGGCGGCGCCTTACCGTGGGTCAGCCACGCGCCAGGGCCGTCCTTGGCTGCCCACACCCGTTGACTCCGTCGCTTGGTGAGATCGGCAGCGTCACCGATAACGAACTGGATGGACTCGCCGGTCCAGGCTGGATCGACAGGCTTCGCCTCGATCCCGCAAGCGAGGTTCATGGTCTTGCGGGCTGTCCACTGCAGATCGAGCTCGAGCCCGTCCTCGTCGATCGTGATCGAGGTGACGGTCGCCTCGTGGCCGCGGGAGCCATACGGCACCAGCCGGCTGTTCTCACGGAGCCGATGGGGGGAGTCGGTATCGACTCGGATCGTCCACACCGGGATGGTCGACCGGCCGGAGCCATGGTTCGCCACGGCCACCACGGATGCTCGAAGGGCGCGCCCCTCGGCCAGGGCATCGCGCATCAGCTCGGCGTCGTGGTGGATCAGATGGCCGTCGTGCCCCTCGTCGTAGGAGGCGTGGGTCAGATAGCGGGACGCCGCCGAAGACCCATGAAAGTCCGTCTCCGGGTGGGCGATGAAGGCCGGGCCCTGACTCGGGTCGCTCTGCCGAAGCTCGATCCGTTGGTGCTGGAACCAGAACTCGCTGTGGGCTTGGGCGACCAGGGCGTCGACACCGGGATTGACGGGCAGCGAGCCATCCGAGAGCAGCCGGTAGGCCTGCTCAGTGAGTCGCCACCTTCGGTCAAGCTCGATGGAGAGGATGCCGGCGATCCCCGCATCGACATCAGGTGGTGGACTGCCCTCACGGCGGCCTGCCTGCCACCTCTCCACGAGGTCGGTGAGCTCTTCACGCTCGAGCGACGGATCCATGGTCGGGGAGACGGTCAGCTGCTCGGCGGCGTCGGCAGCAGCGATCCGCTCGTTTCGATCGCCGCTCGCGGTCAGCCACGCCAGTTGGTAGCCGAGGTGAGCCGTTCGGGCATCTTGCGCCGGGAACACGTACGCGCAGCCGAGAGCCTCGCTGGCGTCGACCACGTGTTGGTGGCCGGTTCGGCTGCAGTCGCGGAACATCCATCCTGCAAGTCGACCCAGCGCCTGGAGGATGTCCTGGTTGGCGCCGCCGAACTTGGTCTGCGAGTACGTGTAGTTCAGCTGGTGGAGCATCGCGAGGTGCTGGCCGTTGGGGAGCCAGAGCTGGCGCAGATCTTCGACCGCAGCGGTCTGCCCCACCGGGTCGTAGGTCCAGTTGTGGACCCGCATGTGCGCCAGTAGGTCCTCGGCGAAGTCCGCGCACAGAACAGCAACGTCGTCTCTGACGCGGCCATCGGGCACGGAGACGATCTTGGGGTCCGTCCCGACCGTCCCCCACGCGATCCCCCAGGGACGTGATTCTCCCGCCATCCGTACGAACGCAACGACCATCGCACGCTGAGGCGGGACGACGGCATGGTGCAGGGTCTCGAAGCGCGTCAGCGGTGCGCCGGCCTGCCAGGCCCGAAGCTTCCGCACAACGTCCCTCGTTGTCATGCGTCCTCCAACGAGCGCTGGAGGTCGGCCTCGCGATCGCCCGCAGGCTCGGCGCCGTCGAGCAGTTCGAGGGCACGGGTCAAGGTCGTGTCGCCAAGCACTCGCTTGACGTCGGCGCCGAGGATGATGGGGTCGTCAGCGAGCACCGCTCGCTCGTGACATCGGGGAGCCAGATCGCAGAACGACAAGCACGCCTCTGAATACTCGGTGTCTGCATCGAGCACTCGCTGCACGAGGGTCGGATTGTCTGCGGACCAGTCGTCGTCGCGCACAAGCGATGCCGCTACTTCCTCGAGCCGCTCGAACCCACGTTTCGCCCGGATGGCCTGGTAGGTCAGGTCCTCGTTCGGACGTATCGCCGGCGAGTTCGATCCGGGCCACGTGAAGATCAGCAAACCGTCCGGGGAGACATCTACGGCGTCGGCCACGCCGAGTGAGTCGACAGCGAGCACGAGCGCGTGCTGGTAGACGCCGGCCTGCGCACGCGCCGTTGCCAGCTGGTGCGGGTCGGTGTGACCGCCGCGATCGGGGAACACCTTGATCTCGCCGACCTGCATGCGAACGCCATTGCCGTCGCCCCTCACCGTCACCACGTCGATGATCAGCAGCGCCTCGGGGAGGATGACCCCCTTCGGGATCCGAATCATCGGCGCCGCGATGATCGAGGCGAGGTCGGGACCCCCTGAAGCCAGGCCCTTGAGCCAGGCTTCAGTCTCCTGTAGGGCCTCGTCGACCGACTTGATGTTCGCCCCACCGTTCATGCGGAGCCGAAGGTCGAGGAAGCCGCTCGATCCGTCTGGGAGGCAATGCTTCCGTTCCAGAGCGCTTCGCAGCCGGGCAGCCTCGTCGTAGAACAGCCCTGCTTCGAAACGGTTCCCGCGAGCGATTGCGAAGGGGGACTGACCGAAGCTCGGCGTCAGCCCAACGGCACGGGCCGCCGCGTCGAGCCGCACGTTGTGCACCGCCGACAATGTGTTCGCCGAACAGGTCGGGTTCTTCGCCCACTGCTCGAACCGGCCCCGGGTGTTTCGCCGAGCCTCTTGGCGTAGTTCATCGACTTCAGGCATGCATCGCCTCACTCTCGAGACAAACCGAATGGTCCGTTAGCCCGCTCCTGGTGAGCAAGACGGTCCGGACGAACCGGAGCACAGTGCACCACTCGTCGGGTCCCTTCAGGTTGGTCAAGGTTCATTCCTTGAGGTCGTCGTCATGGGTCGGCGGCGGACAGCTGCGCAGCGTGGGCGCTGGTGTGGTGTGGTGGCGAAGGTCATTCGACAGGGAGGCCGAGGAGTTCGGCGGTGTCGGGTGGGCCCACGACGGTGAGCCAGGTGCGGGGGCGGCTGACGGCGACGTAGAGGATGTCGGGCAGCCAGTCGGTGGTGGTGGGCTCGAGGTTGGCGACGATGACGGCTTCCCATTCGGTGCCTTTGAGGCGGTGGGCGGTTTCGCAGGCGATGGAGGATTCGTCGCGTTGCTCCCAGCGGACGAGGGTGCCGGCGTTGAGTGGGGGGTCGAGGAGGTCGTCGCGGAGGGTGGCGCGGGTGGTGATGACGGCGAGGTCGGAGGGGGCGATGCCGTGGTCGCGGCGCAGGGTGAGGATCTCGTGGCTGACCCGCTTGCGGAGCTCCTTGAGGGCGCCGGCCTTGCGGTAGGCGATGGGTGGGCCGTCGGGGCTGGTGGGGAAGGGGGGCCCGCCGCCGAGGCGTTGGGCGACCGCGGCGATGGATTTGCTGTTGCGACAGTTGGTGGTGAGCGGGAACCGGAACCAGCCGTCGGCGGCGTCGGGGTCGACCCGGTAGACGTTCTGCGCGGGGTCGCCGAGCCGGTAGAGGCGGCCGGCGCCGTCGGGGTCGAGGAGTGCTTCGATGGCGGGTAGCCAGTGGGGCCGGAAGTCCTGGGCCTCGTCGAGGATGATGGTGTCGAAGCCGTCGCCGAGCAGGGGCCGGCGGTCGAAGAGGGCGGTGGCGACCTCGTCGTCCCAGAACTCTTTGGAGGGTTGGTCGGGGGTCTCGAAGCCGGTCTGGTCGAGGAGGCGCAGGGCGACCTGGTGGAAGTTGCCGGCGGTGACGTTGGGGTCGTCCTCGAAGGTGCTCTCGAAGAGGGCGGCCATCGGCAGGTTGAAGCACATGAGCAGGACGCGTTCGCCGCGGGCGCTGGCCCGTCGGGCCCAGCGCATGGCGAGGCGGGACTTGCCCGCGCCGGCGGGCCCTTCGACGTGGACCCGCAGGTTGGTGTCGAGGCCCTCGGCGGTGGTCAGCACGCCTTCGGTGTGCTCGTCGAGGCGGCGGCTGGTCACCTCAGCGGGGGGCCAGGGCCCGGTGCGGAAGTCGAGGGTGGGGCGCAACGCTCCCAGCGTCGAGCGCATGGTCGCCTCGGGCACCGGCTCGGGACGTGGTTCGATCAGGGCGTCGAGGGCGGCCTCGGGCCAGGTCAGCTCGTGGGTGGTGAACACCATGGCGGGTTCGAGGTCGGGGCCGAGCCACTGGGTGGGGGTGGCGGCGGCGTCGGGGAAGGCCACGGCGTGGGTGAACCAGAGACCGCTACCGTGCTCGTCGCCGGTGACCTCGCGGACCTTGCGGACCAGGGCGTGCTTGGCCCGCACGGCCTGCTCGGCGGGGGTCTTGGCCAGTCGGCGGCCGTCCTGATACCAGGCGCCCTGACGCACGGTGATGGTGCCGCCCTTGACCTCGAAGACGACCGCGCCGTGCTCGGCGTTGAGGGCGACCAGGTCGGCTTCGCCGTCCTGGCCCCGGTCCACGAACGGCACCTGGGGCAACAGCAGCCAGCCGGGCCCGAGGGACACCAGCAGCGCCTCAAGGACCCGCCGCTCGGAAGGCTCCACCGCGCTGAGGTCGAAGTCGTCGGGGATCAGCCGGGCCATGTCCCATTGTCGTCGCTTGTCGGTGCCGGCACGGCACCAGACCGGCCGGGTGCCGTGCCGGGCCGGGCGGGGGTGTCAGCCCTCGTCGTCATCGGGGTACGGGTGGCCGCAGGCGGGGCAGTGGTCCCATCCCGGGAAGCGGGTCTCGCCGCAGACGGGGCACTGCCGGTCACTCATGGCATCAGGGGCGAGGGCGGGCGGGCGTTCCACCAGCTCAGGTGAACGGGTCGAGGTAGACGGCGATGGCGTCGTGGTCGGTGAATCCGTAGACGGCTTGGAGGGTGCCGATGACGTGTTCGCAGGCGTCGGCGAGTTGGGCCATGGGCCACGAGCGGGTGTGGTTG
>CAZQCA010000012.1:3677-27407 GCA_964591845.1 uncultured Nocardioides sp. | reverse complement strand
GGTCAACCAGGCCGGGCTCGACTTCTACGACCGGCTCGTCGACGAGCTGTGCGAGGCCGGCATCAAGCCGATGGTCACGCTCTACCACTGGGACCTGCCGCAGGAGCTCGAGGACCGCGGCGGCTGGCTCGACCGCAACATGGCCGGCGTCTTCGGCGAGTACGCCGGCATCGTCGCGAGCCGGCTCGGCGACCGGGTCGAGCACTGGATCCCGATCAACGAGCCCAACGTGGTCACCATGCTCGGCTACGCCACCGGCATCCACGCCCCCGGCCACCAGCTGCTCTTCGACGCGCTGCCCGTGGCCCACCACCTGCTGCTGGCCCACGGCCGCGCCGTGCAGGCGCTGCGCGCCGCGGGCGCGGAGAGCGTCGGCTGCGCCAACAACCACGCGCCGATGTGGCCGGCCAGCGACGACGACGCCGACGTCGGCGCGACCAAGCTCTTCGACGCGCTGTGGAACGGGCTGTTCATCGAGCCGATGATGCTCGGTCGCTACCCCGTCGACCTGGCGCCGTTCATGGAGGAGCTCGTGCAGCCCGGCGACCTCGCGACGATCCGTCAGCCGCTCGACTTCTACGGCATGAACTACTACAACCCGATGCGGATCGCGGCCACCGACGAGGAGGCCGCCCTGCCGTTCGAGCAGGTGCCGGTCGTGGGCTACCCCACCACCGACTTCGGGTGGCCGGTGGTGCCCGACGCGCTGCGCGAGTGGCTGATCACGCTGCGCGCGCGCTACCGCGCCGCGCTCCCGCCGATCTACATCACGGAGTCGGGCTGCTCCTACGGCATGGGGCCCGACGAGCACGGCGTGGTCGACGACCAGCCGCGGATCGACTACCTGGACGCGCACCTGCGGGCGATCGCCGAGGTGGTGCGGATCGGGATCGACGTGCGCGGCTACTACGTGTGGAGCCTGCTGGACAACTTCGAGTGGGCCGAGGGCTACACCCAGAGGTTCGGGCTCGTGCACGTCGACTACGAGACCCAGAAGCGCACGCCCAAGCGCTCCTTCGACTGGTACGCCGCGGTCGTCGCCGCCACCCGCTGAGCGAACCGGGGGCGGGCGCCGGACTCAGAAAGAGTGCGGCACCGCCATCACGGCGCGCACCCGCTCGAGGTCGAACGGCTCGCCGAGCCAGTCGAAGAGCCCGCCCAGGATCGCGGGGTCGTCGACGTAGTCGTCGTAGCGCACGTGGTAGGCCGCCGCGCCGAGCTCGTCGGCGACCGACAGGATGCGCCGCTCGATGTCGCCCAGGACGGTCAGCGCGTCGTCGCGGTCCGCCCACCACTTGCTCCGTGCGACGTGGTCGAGGTCGCGCGTGTTGACGACGAAGCGGGCGCCCGGGAAGAGCTCGCGGAGGAAGGCGACGTAGGCCGCGAGGTCGTCGTAGGCCCAGCGGATCTCCTTGAAGCCGGTGACCCGCGTGTCGGGCGCCGGGCGCAGGAGCGTGTCGACCACCATCGCGCGCATCGCCGTCAGCGCCTCGTCGCGGCGGTAGCCGGTGATCCCGAAGAACGGCATCGTCGACCGCTCGGTCCGCTCGTGGTTGCGGTGGTCGGCCTCGGCGACGCACGTGGTGTGGAACTCGTAGAGGCCACGCAGGGCACCGCGGTTCTCGCCCCGGACGAGGTAGCCGGGGATCGCGTTGAGGATGCCCTGCAGCAGGGTGGAGCCCGAGCGACCGTAGGTCATCACGAACAGGTACGACGGCTCCGGCACCCTGGAACAGTAGCGAGCGACTCCCGCTGGCGCCCTGTCGGTGCGGGCGCAGCGACCGGCACGCCGTAGGCTGTCCGGCATGTCCAGCAGCACCGCAGATCCTGCCGCGGCGAGCCCTGAGGCATCCGCCGGGGCGAGCCCGGCGCCGGCGGCCCCCGCGGGAGCGCGCCGGCTGGTCTTCGTCGTCGGGTCGGGCCGCAGCGGCACCAGCACGATGTCGGGGACCCTCCAGACGCTGGGCGTGCACGTCCCCCAGCCCGAGGTGCTGGCCGACGACACCAACCCCAAGGGCTTCGGGGAGCCGCAGTGGGTGGTGGACTTCCACGACGAGCTGCTCAAGCGGTGCCAGGTGCAGGTCTCCGACGCGCGCCCGTCGGCGTGGTTCGAGGCCGGCAAGCTGGCCACCGTCGACGAGCTGAGGGATCGCCTGCACGGCTGGGTCGAGCAGCAGTTCGTCGAGGGCGGGCAGGAGATCGTGGTCAAGGACCCGCGGCTCTCGTGGTTCCTGGGGCTCTGGCGCGGCGCCGCGATCCGTGCCGACGCGACGCCGTCCTACATCACCATGCTGCGCCCGGTCACCGAGGTGGTCGGCAGCAAGCAGAAGTACTACTCGTCACGCTTCGGCGAGGTCAGCCGCACGGCCGCCTGGGTCAACATGATGCTGCACACCGAGCGGGCCACCCGGGACGGCGTGCGCGCCTTCGTCCGCTACCACGACCTGCTGACCGACTGGACCGTCCCACTGTTCGCGATCGGCGAGCAGTTCGACCTCAAGAGCATCCAGACGGCGTCTGCCAACGACATCCGCAAGGTGCACAACTTCATCGACCCCAGCCTGCGCCGGGTCCAGGCCACCTGGGACGACCTGCGCGTGCCGCCACGACTGCGCGAGGTGGCCGACGAGACCTGGCAGGCGCTGGACTCGATGGCCGAGCCGGGTGGCGACACCGCGCTGGTGCGCCAGACGCTCGACCAGCTGCGCGTCGCGTACGCCGACCTCTACGACGAGGCCGAGGCGCTCGCGCAGTCCAGCGTGATCGCCGCGCGCCGCACCGGCCAGCGACCGCCGGGCCCACCTGGCCCACCCCCCGCCCCGCGCCGGGTCGACCGGGTCCCCCACTGGATGCGGGCGGCCGTGCCCGGCCCGGTCCGTCGCGGCGTGCGCAAGGCTCTCGGCCGGGAGCGCTGACCGGGTGACACCCTCGGCGCACCTCGTCAACCGCGAGGGACGCACGGACTTCGAGGCCGTGTGGCCCTGGGCGGCCGTCGACGACGGTGAGCGCCTCCCGCAGGCGACCACCGCGGTGCTCCGGGTGCGCAACGAGGCGCGGAGCCTGCCGTTCGTGCTGCCGCCCCTCGTGCGCAGCTGCGAGGCGATCGTGCTGGTCGACAACGGGTCCGACGACGACACCCCCGACGTCGCCCGACGGGTCGTCAAGGAGCTCGGAGCCGACGAGCGGCTCACCGTCGCCGTCTATCCCTTCTCCGTCAGCCGGTGCGGACCCGAGCACCTCCAGACCCCGGCCGACTCGGTGCACTCGCTCACCTACTTCTACAACTGGGCGTTCACGCACGCGCGGACGGCGTACTCGCTGAAGTGGGACGGCGACATGGTCCTGTCCCGCGACGGCGAGGAGATGGTGCGCGACCTCGCGTGGCAGCTGCCCGGACGCGACGTCGTGCTGTCGGTGCCGCGACACAGCCTCTACGTGGAGTCCGAGCGGATCGCCTATCTCGACCTCGGCTTCGCCAACGCGGAGCCCTACGGCTATCCCATGGGGCCCGACTACGTGCACGTGAAGGCCTTCGAGTGGGAGCTGCGGCTCTATCCCGACTCCGCACGGCACCTGCGACTCCCGGAGGGCAGCTCGGTCGAGCTGAAGTGGCTGGACTCCGACGAGTTCGCCCACTGGACGAGCCCCGACGCGTTCGCCGAGAGCGCGCGCACGCGGCGCAAGCGGCGCGAGTACCAGCTCTTCACCGACCTGGCGGCCGGCCGCTGGGACGGCCAGCCCGGTGTCACCAGGATCGAGGCACCCGACGGGGTGCACGTCGTCGACCACGTGACCCGCGCCTGGCTGCCACAGGCGCCGCGCCCGCTCGTGGACCGCACGATCGAGGAGCCGCGAAGGGCGGCGTCGTGACCGCGTCGCCGGGCCCCGACATCCCCTGCCGCGAGGGCATCCCCGAGTACGACGTCACCTGGCCCTGGCACGCCGGCACGCCCGAGCCGGGGCTCACCTGCGTGTTCCGCGTCAAGAACGAGGCGCGCAACCTGCCGTGGGTGCTGCCGCCGATGTTCCAGGCCGTGCAGCGGGTGGTGCTGGTCGACAACCTCAGCGACGACGAGACGGGACAGGTCGGCCACGACGTCGCTGAGGAGTGCGGCGCGCTCGACCGCTACCAGGGGCTCGGCTACCCGTTCCGGGTCAGTCGCGCCGGGGCCGAGCATCGCGAGACGCCCGCCGACTCGGTGCACTCGCTGACCCACTTCTACAACTGGTCCTTCAGCCACGTGCGGACGGCGTACTCCATGAAGTGGGACGGCGACATGGTGCTCACCGCCGACGGGATCGCCGCCCTGCGCGACCTGTCGTGGCAGCTCGAGGGCTCGGAGGCGGTCGTGGTGGTGCCGCGGCATCCCCTCACGGTCGTCGACGAGCGCACCGGCTGGCTCGACCTGGGCAAGTCCTACCTCGAGCCGTGGATCTATCCGATGGGACCCGACTACACCTTCGTCAAGGCCTTCGAGTGGGAGGTGCGCGAGTGGCCCGAGACCGCCGAGCGGATCGTGCTGCCCGACGGCCTCGCGGTCGAGCTGAAGTGGCTCGACGCCGACGAGTTCGCCCACTGGACCGACCCGTCCCAGTTCAACGCGCAGCGCTCGCCCCGCAAGCTGCGTGAGTGGCAGGTCGACCGTGCGATCCGGGAGGGTCGTCCGGGCGACATCGACGGCCTCGTCGAGGTGGTGGCGCCGCCGGGCGTCCACATCGTCGACCACGTCGTCAGCGAGTGGCTCCCCCGCGCGGAGCGCCCGTTGGTGGGGAGGAGCCGCCCTGCCGCGGCGCCGGTGGCGACCGGTCAGGCGGCCAGCGAGCCCGGGCGGACCATGGATCCCCTCCAGGTGGCGCTGCGCAACGCCGCGCAGCCCGTGCTGGGCCTGGTGCACCCCGACTCCGCCCATCTCGTGCCCCGCCTGCCCGAGGGGACGACCGTCGTCCAGCTGCCCACCGAGTCGGTCCCCGACACCGGCCGCTGGGGCACCATCGTGTTGGTCGTCCCCGACCGCGACGCGCTGCAGCGCGCGGTCGCCACGCTCCCGGCGACCCGGGCTACCCGCAACGTCGGCGTCTTCCTCGAGTACGCCGACGAGGTCGTCACGCTCACCCCGCGCGACGACTGGCCGCGGATGACGATGATGAGCACCCGACGGGACCGCCACGAGTACGTCACCGTCGCGCGCTTCTCCAACTGGATGGCCGGCAAGGCGGTGCTGTCGGAGTTCGCCCGTCAGGCCGTCCGCCGCGGCCTGACGCCGCACACGGGGCTGCGGGTCGGCGTCCACGGCGGCGCCGTCGCGCCTCCCGGAGAGGTGCACGCGATCCGTCTCGACGAGCTCGACGCGGCCAGCGACGCCGACCGCGACGTGCCGCCCGACGTCATCGTCACCGACCAGGCCGACGTCTCCCTCAAGGAGCACCACGTCACCGGCCGCGCCCCGGTGGTGGTCGACGAGACCTCCGGTGCGCTCGCGATCGGGGCGCTGGAGGAGCGGATCCTGCACCCGACCGGCTTCGAGCGCTCGGTGTCCGAGCCGGTCGGGACGCTGACCTCGGGCGAGACCGGACCGGTGCTGCGGCTGCCCGGTCGGGAGCTCGCGACCTCCGCCCGACGGGGTGCGTCGGAGGAGATGGTGCACGCGGTCCGGCCTCACCTCGGGGTCGAGGTGTCGTGGCCGGAGGAGCCCGAGGTGGGCCTGGCCCGCACGGTCGCGGGCCTGGCCATGGCGGGGGTGCCGATCGTGTCCGCCGCGACGCCGGGGTGGGCGCAGGGCCTCCTGGGTGGCGAGGTGTGCACGGCGCTCGCGGCGCCCGTCGAGCTGGCCGACGAGCTGGCCCGCGAGGAGCACTCCGTGGTGCTGCGCCGCGCCGCGCTCGCGGCCTTCTCCATGCCGGCCTGGCGGTCGCGGGTGGCGGCCGGCGCTGGTCTGCGGCCGCCGTACTCCCCGAGCGTGAGCGTCGTCGTCGCCAGCAAGCGCGCCGACAACCTCGAGCACCTGCTCGCCCAGGTGTCCCGCCAGCGCGGCGTCGACCTGGAGCTGGTGCTGGCCCCGCACGGGTGGGAGGCGGACCGGGCCCGGGTCGCGGACCTCGCGGGCGGGCACGTCCGCACCGTGGTCAGCCCGCACCCCGAGGAGACGCTCTTCGGCGACGTGCTCGCCGCGGCCGTGGAGGCCGCGTCGGGCGACCTGGTGCTGAAGATGGACGACGACGACTGGTACGGCCCCGACTTCGTCACCGACCTGCTGCTCGCCCGCGGCTACAGCGGCGCCGACCTGGTCGGGATGCCGGCGGAGTACCTCTACCTCGAGCCGCTCGACACCACCGTGCGCCGCAACGACGGGTCGGAGGAGTTCGGCCGCTTCGTCGCGGGCGGCACGATGATGATCTCGCGCGCCACGCTCCGTGAGCTGGGCAGCTTCCGGCCTGTGCGGCGCTACGTCGACGCCTCGCTGCTCTCCGACCTGCTCGCGGCGGGCGGCTCCGTCTATCGCACGCAGGGCCTGGGCTACCTCTTCCGGCGCGGCTCGACGGGTCACACCTGGGAGGCCGACCTCGACTTCTTCCTCGACCCGGAGCGGCTGCGGTCGCGGTGGGACGGCTTCCGGCCGAGCCGCCTGCTGGAGGCCGAGGCCGACCGGGCCCCCACCGGAGGCACGTCCTCCGAGGGTTGATCGAACAGACGGTCACTGGCGTGCTTGACCGAACGTTCGATCAAGCGCCGGCGGACCCCTTCGAGGATCGGTCCGCCTCCGGTCCCCGCGCCGTCGTACGACGCGCGAGCTCGGCCAGCGCGGCCGGGAAGAGCGAGGCCGGCGGTGTGACCAGACCGGCCCCCACCTGACCGACACCGGCGACGCGTCCGGCCATGCCGGTGTTGATCTGGGGCAGCACGCCGGTGCGGCAGACGGCGGTGACGTCGATGCCGGTCGCGGTGCCCTGGAAGTCGAGGACGGGGATGGACCACCGCGGGTTCTCACCGAGGGTGATCTCACGCATCCGCCGGCTGGTGGCCAGCGCGTCGGGCACCGTGCCGCCGACGAACCGGACGATGGCCGGCGCCGTCGCCATGGCGAATCCGCCGAGCCCGGCGGTCTCGGTGATCGCGGAGTCGCCGATGTCGGGGTTGGCGTCGTCGGGGCCGAAGCTGCCGAGGTAGAGCCCGTCGGCCAGCTGGGCGGGCCCGGTGAACCACTCGTCGCCGGTGCCGGAGACCTGGATGCCGAAGTCGGTGCCGTTGCGCGCCATGGCGACGACCATCGTGCTGCCCGGGACGTCGCGACCGGCGTCCAGCGCCAGCTTGCAGGCGGGCATGGCGACGTTGAGGAAGAAGTGGTCGTTGCCGCCCACGAACGCCAAGGTCCCGGCGACGTCGTCGGCCGGGCGCGAGGAGCGCACGAGCGAGGGGCCGAGGTCGCGCAGCAGCATCAGGGTGCCGGCCCGGTTGCGGTTGTGGGCCTCGTCGCCCATCTGGAGCATCTGTCCGAGGATGGCCGTGGCGTCGACGGGGCCGGCCGCCTCGACCGCCTCGCCGAGCAGCGGTCCGAGGACGTCGCGCATCCACCCGAGGCGCTCGAGCACCTCGGGCGCGTAGGCGCCGTAGCGGAGCACCTTGCCGAGGCCCTCGTTGAGCGAGCAGAAGGTACGCCGGCCCGTCGCGGGGTCCTCCAGCACCCACATCCACATCGACGGCGAGACCACCCCCGCCATCGGTCCGACCGCGCCGCGGTGGTGGCACGGCTCGAGGCTCACCTCACCGCCGCTCTCGAAGAGGGCGGGGGCGTCCTCGGGGTCGTCGACGAGACCTTCGAAGGCAGCGGCGCCCATCAGCGCGCCGCGCAGCGGGCCGCTCGCGCGGTCCCAGCCGATCGGCGGACCCGCGTGGAGGAACTCACCGCGCTCGAGACCCAGCACCTCCGCGGCCGGCGCGACCCCGACGAGCATCGCCTGGACCTCGAGGACCCGGGCCAGCGCCAGCGCGTTGGCCTCCCGCCGGATCGGGTCGGCGGCGACGGCGGCCAGGTCGTCGGCCGTGCCTTCCATGGGGAGCCGCCAGTCGACCCGCTCGACGGCCACCGCCTGCGCGGCGACCGCGGTCGCCAGCAGGTCGGCGCCCGCGGCGGCGACCGCGGTGGGCGGGTCACTGGGTGGCTGCCGGCTCATCGGGAGCCCTCCATGGTCAGCGCGACCGCCCGGCGGGTGGCCGCGGCGTTGGACAGGTGGACCTCGGCGCCCGCCTCGGCCAGTGCCTCCGCCTGCCGAGTGAGGCCCTGAGGGTCGGCCGCGGTGCCGACGCAGGCCACGACCACCGGCAGGCCGTGCGTGGCACGGGCGGCGGCCACGGCGGGCGCCAGGTCGGCGGCCGGGTCGTCCTGGGCGCCGTGACCGAGCACCACGTCGAGCAGCACGACGGCGGTGTCGGGGTCGGCGACCACCCGGGAGAGGTGCTCCAGCCGCAGCGTGGGGTCGATCATCGGATGGGCCCGCCCCTGAGTCAGCGCGTCGTCGCCGAAGTCCACCATCAGGTGGCCGGGCGAGAGCAGATCGGCGTCCAGCGCCAGCTCCGGCGCGAGAGGGATGTTGCTGCGGATCGGACCCAGCGTCTCGGCCGCGACGAGCATCGCCTCGTCGCACAGGGTGCCGCCGACGAACAGCCCGCGAAGGGCGCCGGCGCGCGCCGGCACCGCGGGCCCGCCCCAGGTCGGCCAGGCCGGGACCGCGACACCCAGGTCGGCCAGCAGCGACTCGACCTGACGGGTCAGATCGGGACGGCCGGGGCCGAGCAGCGCGAACCGGACCGGCGTGGCCAGCGCCGCGGCGTACGACTCGACCGCGGCGGCGACCTCGGGCGCCGGCGGCTTGGAGACGACCAGGATCTGCTCGACGGCCGGGTCCGCGTCGAGCCGGGCTAGGGCGGTCGTCGTCGAGAGCCCGCCGACGGCCGCCGACAGGTCGCGTCCGCCGACGCCGAGGGCGGCGGCGACGCCGACGCCGGCGGCGTCGAGCAGGGCCAGCACCTGCTGGCATCCGGTGCCCGACGCGGCGACGACGCCGACCGGGCCGGGGGTCACGGTGTTGGCGAAGCCGAGGCCGACGCCACCCACGACGGCCGTCCCGCAGTCGGGACCCATCACCAGGAGGCCGCGCGCCCGTGCCGTGCGCTTGAGGGTGAGCTCCTGATCCAGCGGGACGTTGTCGCTGAAGACCATCACGTCACAGCCGGCGTCGAGCGCGTCCATCGCCTCGACCAACGCCGAGGCGCCCGGCACCGACACGAGGGCCAGGCCGCCACCCGCCCGGCGCAGCGCCGATCCGGTGGTGCGCGGAGGCTCGGCGACCTCTCCGCCCCGGGCGGCGGCACCGCCGACCCCGGCGAGCGCTGCGTCCACGGCGGCCAGGGTCGCCGGCAGCAGCGACTCGTCGTCGAGGCGCAGGGCGACGACCATGTCGTTCGGCGACGCCGCGGGGAGTGAGAAGCCCATGCCCGACAGCACGTCGACGTTGAGCTCGGTGGCCATCGCCACCTGGGCGGCGACGACACCGGGCAGCGCGGCCAGGTCGCGGCTCACCTGCAGCAGCGCCACGCTGTCGGCGTAGGCGCCGGCGCGGATCGCCACGTGCTCGTGAGTCATGACGCTCTCCCTCCGGTGAGATCGGGTGACAGGGCGAGGTGGGCGCCGAGCAGCATCCCGAGCCCGGAGGTGTGGCCGACGCCCGCGAGGCGGTCGACCGCCGACGCCGGGTCGCGCAGGGCGCGCAGCTCCAGCAGCAGCGTCCGGAGCTCGGGGAGGCACTGGCCGTCGGCCGCGTCGGCCAGCAGGGTGGCCGAGAGTGCCGTCGTCCGGTGCGCCTCGGCGGTGACCGCCGCGGCGACCGGTGCCGGGTCGCGGCCCGCAGCCCGAGCGGTGACCAGCCAGCCGGCGAGCACGTCGTCGCCCACGGGGGTCAGCCCGTCGCCGAGTCCGAGCAGGGAGCGGACCGCGGTCGGCAGGCCCTGGGCCAGCCGGGACAGGGCGTCGGCCGGCAGCTGCCGGCGTACGGCGTCCAGGTCGGGCAGGCACCCGGCCAGCAGCCCGGCCGCCGCGCGGGCGTCGGGCAGCGACGGGGCGGCGGTGTCGACCAGCCGGTCCACCCCGACGGCGAGCCCGGCGACGTGCAGCAGGTCGTCGTGGATCCGGGCCGGAGACCCCGGCGCGGTCCGGGGCAGGCGCGGGAGCGTCGTGGCGATCGCGGCCGGGACCCCCACCGCGCGGCGAGAGGTCACGCCGACGACCCGGTCGCCGAACCGGGCATAGAGCGCGTGCTCCCCGGCGTGCACGACCTCACCCGCAGCAGGGCCCGACCGGAGCCGCCGTCGTACGGCGACCCCGGCCGCGCCCGCAACACGCGTCGTCGGCATTCACCGGAGGCTAACGGGCCACTACGTTGGGGTGCCACGGGCTGCCATCCGAGGGCAGTCGCAAGGAGGACCAGCATGTCGATGTTCAAGTGGGAGGTCGTGGACCCGGGACCCGGACAGCCGGTGGCACCCGACCAGCGACTCCCGTGGGGCAAGACCCTGGGGCTCGGGGCGCAACACGTGGTGGCCATGTTCGGGGCGACCTTCGTCTTCCCGATCGTGATGGGGCTGGACCCCAACCTGGCGATCATGTTCTCGGGCCTGTGCACGATCCTGTTCCTGCTGATCGTGCAGAACAAGGTGCCCAGCTATCTCGGCACCAGCGCGTCCTTCGTGGCCAGCGTGGCCGCCATCCGTGCGCTGGACTCCGGCAACGACTCGTCCTACGTCACCGGCGCGATCCTCGTCGGCGGGCTGGTGCTCGCGGCTGTCGGCGTGATCGTGCACTTCGCGGGCGCGGGCTTCATCCACACCATCCTCCCG
This sequence comes from uncultured Nocardioides sp., assembly GCA_964591845.1. Lineage (GTDB taxonomy): Bacteria > Actinomycetota > Actinomycetes > Propionibacteriales > Nocardioidaceae > Nocardioides. Next base: position 16,519 of record CAZQCA010000012.1, on the reverse strand, counting down.
CCCGCCGTCACCGGCGCGGTCGTCATGCTCATCGGCTTCAACCTCGCGCCGGTCGTGGCGGGCATCTACTGGCCCCAGGACCAGTGGGTCGCACTCCTCACCGCGACGTTCATGGTCGTCGCCGCGGTCGTGCTGCCCGGCTTCTGGTCCCGGATCGCGGTCTTCCTGGCCCTGATCTTCGGCTACCTGCTGTCGTGGCTCTTCGACGGAGTCTTCGGGACCATCAGCTCGGTGGTCCCCGCCCTGGGACCCGACCCCACCGACCACGACCGCATGTGGGCCTGGGACGGCGTCAAGGCGGCCGACTGGATCGGCTTCCCCAGCGGCGACCTCGCCGACGGCGTCTCGGTCGTGCACGGACCGTCGTTCTCGCTGACGGCGATCATCCTCGTCCTCCCCGGCGTGATCGCGCTGGTCGCCGAGAACACCGGGCACGTCAAGGCCGTCGCCGAGATGACCAAGACCGACCTCGACCCCTACATGGGCAGGGCCATCGGCGCCGACGGCGTGGCCACGGCCCTGGCCAGCGCGTTCGGAGGCTCCCCCACGACGACGTACGCCGAGAACATCGGGGTCATGGGTGCCACCAAGGTCTACTCGACCGCCGCCTACTACGTGGCCGGTCTGGTCGCGATCCTGCTCGGGCTGTGCCCGAAGTTCGGCGCCGTGGTCAACGCCACCCCCGGTGGGGTGCTGGGCGGGATCACCATCGTGCTCTACGGGATGATCGGCCTCGTGGGCGCCAAGATCTGGGTCGAGAACCACGTGGACTTCGGCGACCCGGTCAACATGGTGGGTCTCGCGGGCGGTCTGATCGCCGGCATCGGCGGGGTCTCGCTGACGTTCACCGACGACTTCCAGCTGAGCGGCATCGCGCTCGGGACGCTGCTGGTGATCATCTACTTCCACCTCGTCAACGGGCGTCGTGGGCGCGACACCGGACACGTGACGCAGGCACTTTCCCACGAGGAGTGATCGTGGAAGCCTGCGTCTGATGAAGCCCGCGCCCTTCGACTACGCCCGGCCTGGGTCGCTGGAGGACGCCCTCCAGGCCCTGGCCGGGCGGTCGGGGGCCAAGGTGCTGGCCGGGGGGCAGTCGCTGGTCCCACTGCTCAGCATGCGGCTGGCGGCGCCCGACCTGGTCGTCGACATCAACGGGCTGCCCGGGCTGGACCACGTGGACGCCGACGAGCAGGGCGTGCGGATCGGGGCGCTGGCCCGGCACGCCGACGTGCTCGCCCATGCCGGCGTACGACGGGTGCAGCCGCTGGTGCCGCTCGCGCTGGCCCACGTCGGGCACGCCACGATCCGCAACCGCGGCACCACGGTGGGGTCGCTCGTCCACGCCGACGCCGCCGCCGAGATGCCGATGGTGCTCTGCCTGCTCGGCGGCTCCGTCGACGTGACCGGGCCCGCCGGCCGGCGGACGATCCCCTCGGCCGACCTCTACCTGGGTCCCCTGGAGACGAGCATCGGCCACGACGAGATCGCGGTCGAGGCGTGGTTCCCGCCCCTGCCCGTCGGCAGCGGCGTCGCGTTCGAGGAGATCGCCCGCCGGCAGGGCGACTACGCCCTGGTCGGCGTCGGGGCCGTCGTCGAGCCCGACGGCCGGGCCCGGCTCGGCTTCATGTCGGTCAGCGACACCCCGGCCGTGGTGAAGGTGGGGGCCGACGACCCGGTGGCCGCGACCGAGGCGGCGCTCGAGGTGCTCGAGCCCGCCGACGACCTCCACGCCACCGCGGACTACCGCGCCCACCTCGTGGGAGTCCTGGTCGCCCGCGTGCTCGCCCGGGCCCGGGAGGCCGCTCGTGGCTGAGCCGATCCGGGACGAGCCCCACGCGGTCCGGCTGCGGGTCAACGGCCTCGACCACGACCTCTCGGTCCCGGCGCGGCGACTCCTGTCCGATGCCCTGCGCCACGACCTCGGCCTCACCGGCACGCACGTCGGCTGCGAGCACGGCGTCTGCGGCGCCTGCACCGTGCTGGTCGACGGCAGGCCGATGCGCAGCTGTCTGCTGCTCGCGGTGTCCGTGCAGGGCAGCGAGATCACCACCGTCGAGGGCCTCGCCGCCTCCGACGGGACGCTCAGCCCGGTGCAGCAGGCGTTCCGGGAGTGCCACGGCCTCCAGTGCGGCTTCTGCACGCCCGGCTTCCTGACGACGATCACGGCGGGGCTGGTCGACACGCCGGACCCGAGCGTCGAGGAGGCGCGCGAGATGGTCGCCGGCAACCTGTGCCGCTGCACCGGCTACCAGAACATCGTCGCGGCCGTACGCCGTGCCGCCGAACTGGCCCGCGACCAGCGGGACGAGGGCGCGTCATGACCGGTCGGGTGGTCGGCGCCGCGGTCCAGCGCGTCGAGGACGAGCGGTTCGTCCGCGGCGGCGGGCGCTATGTCGACGACATCGGCGGCGACGCGCTCCACGCAGCGGTGCTCCGCAGCCCCCACGCCCACGCGCGGATCCTGGCGATCGACGTCGAGGCGGTGCTGGACTGCGAGGGGGTCCACGCCGTCTGGACCCACGACGACCTCGAGGGTCCGATGGCCGAGCCGTTGCCGTTGCTGATCCCCCATCCCGACCTCACCCACGGCCGCACCCAGCACGCGCTGGCGACCGACGAGGTCAACTACGTCGGCGAGGCGGTCGCCTTCGTCGTGGCCGAGGACCGCTACCTCGCGGAGGACGCGCTGACCCGGATCGTGGTCGACTACGAGCCGCTCCCCGCCGTCGTGGGCGTCGCCGCGGCGAGGTCCGCGGACCACCTGGTCCACGACGACGTGCCCGGCAACGTCGCCGCCCGCATGGAGCAGTCCCACGGCGACGCGAGGGCGGCCGTCGAGTCGGCCCCCCACCGGCTCTCGCTGGACCTCGAGATCGAGCGGAGCGCCTCGATGCCGCTGGAGGGACGCGGCGTGGTGGCCCGGTGGAACCCCGACAGCGGCCGGCTCCAGGTGTGGTCCTCGACGCAGACGTCCACCGGCCTGCGGGCGGCGATCGCCGCCAGGCTCGGGCTCGACCTGCTCGACGTCGACGTGATCGCGCCCGACATCGGGGGCGGCTTCGGGGTCAAGATCAACCACCCCTGGCCCGAGGAGCTGCTGGTGCCGCTGGCGGCGCGGCGGCTGGGCCGGGCCGTGAAGTTCACCGAGGACCGCCGCGAGCACTTCATCTCCTCCGCGCACGAGCGAGGCCAGCAGCACCACGTCGAGGTCGGCTTCGACGACGACGGGCGGGTGCTCGGGCTCGACGTCCGGTTCTGGCACGACAACGGCGCCTACACGCCGTACGGCCTGATCGTGCCGATCATCACCTCGACCCAGCTGCTCGGCCCCTACAAGCCGGGCGCCTACCACGTGCAGTTCGACTCGCTCTACACCAACACCGTGATCGTGACCCCCTACCGCGGCGCCGGCCGGCCGCAGGGGTGCTTCGTCATGGAGCGCACCATGGACGCGATCGCGGCCCGGCTCGGCAAGGACCGCGCCGAGGTGCGCGCCGTCAACTTCATCCAGCCCGACGAGTTCCCCTACGACCACGGCCTGGTCTTCCAGGACGGACGCGAGCTGGAGTACGACTCCGGCGACTACCCGGCGCTGCTGGCCAAGCTCAAGGCGCTCGTCGACTGGGACGGCTTCGCGGCCTTCCGCGACGAGATGGCCGCGGAGGGCAGGCGGGTCGGGATCGGGCTGGCCTGCTACGTCGAGGGCACCGGCGTCGGGCCCTACGAGGGGGCCCACGTGCACGTCGAGACCTCCGGCAAGGTCAAGGTCGCCACCGGTCTGACCACCCAGGGTCAGGGTCACCAGACGGCCTTCGCGCAGATCGTGGCCGACGAGCTCGGCGTCCCGTTCGAGGACGTGGCCGTCACCACGGGCGACACCCGTCGGATGCCCTATGCCGTGGGCACCTTCGCCTCGCGCGCGGCGGTGATGAGCGGGTCGGCCATCCATCTCGCCGCCAAGCAGGCCAAGGAGAAGGCCCTGCGCATCGCCGCCGAGGCGCTCGAGGCGTCCGTCGACGACCTGGAGATCGTCGACGGGGTGGTGCGGGTCAAGGGCACGCCCGGCGCCACGATCGACCTCGGCACCGTCGCGGTCCTCTCCAACCCGCTGCGCTACGCGTTCGACGAGGCCTCCAAGGCGGCCACCCAGTTCAGCGTCGGCGACCCGGGGAGGCCGCCCGTGGCAGAGGACGACGAGCCGGGTCTGGAGGGCAAGGACTACTACTCCCCGCAGCGCTCGACGTTCGCGGCCGGCATGCACGCGGTCGTGGTGGAGACCGACCCCGACACGGCCGAGATCACGATCCTCCGCTACGCCGTGGTCCACGACTGCGGCCGGCTCATCAACCCGATGATCGTGGAGGGGCAGATCCACGGCGGCGTCGCCCAGGGCGTCGGCGGGGCGCTCTACGAGCGGATGGCCTACGACGACGCGGGCCAGCTGACCAACGCGTCGTTCATGGACTTCCTCATGCCCTACGTCACCGAGGTCCCCGCGGCGATCGAGATCGACCACCTCGAGACGCTGTCGCCGCTCAACCCGCTCGGCATCAAGGGCGCCGGCGAGGCCGGCGTGATCCCCGGGTCGGCCGCGATCGCCGCAGCCATCGAGGACGCCGAGGGCATCCCGATCACGGCCATGCCGATCTCGCCGTCCGAGCTGTTCGACCTGCGGGCGCGGCACGCCCGCACGGAGGAGGAACGATGAAGTTCACCGGCCAGAACACCATCGCGGCGCCGGTCGACCGGGTGTGGGACGCGCTGCTCGACCCACGGGTCCTGGTCGCCACCATCCCCGGCTGCGAGCAGCTCGAGGCGACCGGCGACCACGCCTACGCGATGACGGTGACCGCCGGAGTGGCCGCGATCAAGGGCACCTACAGCGGCTCCTGCACGCTGGCCGACCTCCACCCCCACGAGTCGCTGGCCATGCATCTGCGGGGTGCGGGGGCGCCCGGCACCATCGACGCCACGGTCGCGGTCAGCTTCGCGGGGGAGGGCGACCAGACCGTGCTCAGCTATGACGCCGACGCCGTCGTCGGCGGCATGGTGGGCGGCGTGGGGCAGCGGATGCTCACCAGCGTCTCCCGCCGGATGGCGGCGGAGTTCTTCGGCAACGTCGAGAGCGTCCTCAGCGGCGCCACACCGCTGGCGGGCGCGGCTCCCGCCGGCGCCGGCGCCGGAGCAGGCGCCGAGGCGGCGCCCGGCGTCTTCACGGCACCTCCGAGGCCGAGTCGGCTTCCGCTCGGGGACGAGTCGTTCCTCAAGGGGCTGGTGGTCGGCGGCGCGCTGGTGCTGGCCGGTGTGCTCGTCGGGGGTCTCCTGGGTCGTCGGCGGTGACCGGTCTCACCGTCGACTCGACCGCGCGCGCCCAGGCCGCCGCCGTACGCCGGCGCGAGATCTCGGCCCGCGAGCTGCTCGAGCTCCACCTCACGCGGATCGCGGAGCGCAACCCGCGTCTCCACGCGATCGTCTCCCTCGACGAGGAGCGCGCACGCGCGGGAGCCGCGGCCGCCGACGAGGCGCTGGCCGGCGGGAGCGAGGTGGGGCCGCTGCACGGCCTGCCGTTCGCGTTCAAGGACACCCACGAGGTCGCGGGCTGGCGAACGACCTACGGCTCGCCGCTTTTCGCCGAGCACGTGCCCGACCGCGACGAGCTGGTCGTCGAGCGCGTCCGAGCCGCCGGGGTGGTCACCCTCGGCCGCACGAACGTCCCGGAGTTCGCGGCCGGGTCCCACACGTTCAACACCCTCTTCGGCACCACCGTGAACCCCCACGACCCGACCCGCACCGCGGGCGGCTCGAGCGGCGGGGCGGCGGCGGCTCTGGCCTCCGGCATGGTGCCGCTGGCCGACGGCTCCGACATGGGCGGCTCGCTGCGCAACCCCGCCTCGTTCTGCGGGGTCGTCGGTCTCCGGCCGAGCCTCGGCCGGGTGCCGCAGTGGCCGTCCGACAACCAGTGGGAGACCACCTCGGTCAGCGGGCCGCTGGCACGCACCGTGGGCGACCTGGCGCTCCTGCTGTCGGTGATGGCCGGCCCCGACCCGCGCGCCCCGCTCGCCCTGGGCGACCCCGGCGCGGTCTTCGCCTCGCCGGGCCGTGCCGACCTGGCGGGGCTCCGGGTCGCCCTGAGCGTCGACCTGGGCGGCGTCCTCGAGGTCGACGCCCGGGTGGCCGCCGTCGTCGAGGAGGCCGGGCGCCGGCTGGCCGCGGCCGGTGCCAAGGTCACCGGCGCGGAGCCCGACCTGTCCCTGGCCGACGACACGTTCCGCACCCTGCGCGCCTGGCACTTCCAGGCGCGGCTCGGGTCGCTGCTGGCCGCGCACCCGGACGCGTTCAAGCAGTCGCTCGCCGACAACATCCGTGCCGGCGAGGGCCTCACCGGCGCCGACGTCGCCCGCGCCTACGCCCAGCGCACGGCGCTCTCGGAGGCGATGCGGCTCTTCTTCCAGCACCACGACGTGCTCGTGCTGCCGGTCTCGCAGGTGCCGCCCTTCCCGGCCGACCAGGAGTTCCCCACGGAGATCAACGGGCGCCCGATGGCGACCTACCTCGACTGGATGCGCTCCGCCTACCTCATCACCGTCACGGGCTGCCCGGCGATCTCCGTGCCCGCCGGCGCCACCCCCGAGGGCCTGCCGGTGGGCGTGCAGATCGTCGCCCCCCACGGGGCCGACCTGCGGCTCCTCGAGATCGCCGGCGCCTTCGAGGAGCTGTCGTGACCCGCCGGATCAGGATCGGCATCGACACCGGCGGCACGTTCACCGACGTGGTGGCCTTCGACGAGGACAGCGGCGCCATCGTCACCACCAAGACCCCGAGCACGCCCGCCAACCCGGCAGACGGGTTCCTGGCGGGCATCGACAAGGTGCTCGACCTCGCCGGCGCGTCGTACGACGACGTGGTGGCGGTCAGCCACGGCACCACGGTCGCGACCAACCAGCTCCTCGAGGGCAAGGTCGACGCACTGGGCTTCGTCACCACCGCCGGCTACGAGGCGATGCTCGAGATCGCACGGCAGTCGGTGCCCGACGGCTACGGCAACTCCTACTTCTGGGTCAAGCCCGACCGGATCGTGCCCCGGCACCTGGTCAAGGGCGTCGAGGGGCGGCTCGACCACACCGGCGCGGAGCTGCGGCCCTTCGACGAGGACGGTGCCCGAGCAGTGGCGCGGTGGTTCCGGGACCGCGGCATCGACACCCTGGGCGTGTGCTTCCTGCACGCCTACGCCGACCCCGCCCACGAGGAGCGGATGCGGGAGATCCTCGCGGAGGAGCATCCCGGCGCCGTCGTCTCGATCTCGAGCCAGGTGCTGCGGGAGTACCGCGAGTACGAGCGCTCCATGACGACGCTCGTCGACGCGGCCGTCAAGCCCCGCCTCTCGTCCTACGTCGGCAACATCAAGGACCGACTGGCCGCTCGGAGCGGGCGGCACCTGCCGTTCTACGTGATGAAGTCCAACGGCGGGGTGCTGTCGGCAGACGAGGTGGTCCACCAGCCGATCACGACCGTGCTCTCGGGCCCGGCGGCCGGGGCGCTCGGGGCGGCGCTCATCGCGCAGGTGGCCGGCTTCGACCGGGTGCTCACCTCCGACGGGGGCGGCACGTCGACCGACGTGTCGGTGGTCGTCGGCGGCGAACCCACCTTGACGACCGAGGGCAGCGTCGGCGTCTATCCGTCCAAGATCCCGATGATCGACGTGGTCACGGTCGGCGCGGGCGGCGGCTCCATCGCCTGGCTGTCCCCCGAGGGGACGCTCAAGGTCGGCCCGCAGTCGGCGGGCGCCGACCCGGGCCCGATCTGCTACCGCAAGGGCGGGACCGAGGTGACGATCACCGACGCCCACGTGGTGCTCGGCCGCATCCCTCCGCACCTGCTCGGCGGGGAGATCCCGCTCGACGTCGCCGCGGCGGCCGCGGGCGTCGGCGAGCTGGCCGCGGAGCTGGGTCTCTCCCCCGAGGAGTGCGCCACCGGCGTCCTCGAGATCTCGGCCTGGAACCAGGCCAACGCACTGCGCCAGGTGACGGTCAAGCGCGGGCTCGACGTCCGCGACTTCACGCTGACGACGTTCGGCGGGTCGGGCTCGCTGCTGCTGTGCCGGCTGATGGACATCCTCGGCATCCCGACGGTGGTGGTGCCGCCCAACCCCGGCAACGTGTCGGCGTTCGGGCTGCTCACCGTGGACGTCAAGAACGACTACGTCCAGACCCACGTGTCCCTGCAGGACCGACTCGACCCGATGCTCCTCCAGACGGAGTACGACGCCCTCACCGCGCGGGCCGCGGCCGCTCTGGCCACCGAGGGGTTCGGGCCGGACCAGCACGTCTTCGCCCGCACGGCCGACGTGCGCTACTTCGGCCAGGCGTTCGAGGTCCGCGTGGGCGTCCCCGAGGGGCCGGTCACCGACGACACGCTGCGGACGGTGGCCCGGCGCTTCCACGCCGAGCACCGCGCTCTCTACGGCTACGACTTCGCCGACGACCCCGCTCAGCAGGTCGAGGTCGTCAACCTGCGGGTCTCCGGGATCGGGCCGATCCGCCGCCCGGAGATCACCGCGCTCCCGTCCGGCGGCCCGGTCCCGACACCGACGGGCAGTCGACCGGTGTGCTTCGACGCCGCCGACGGCCACGTCGACACCCCCGTCTTCTGGCGGCCCGACCTGCCGGCCGGCACGGTGCTCCCGGGACCCGTCGTCATCGAGGAGTTCGGCTCGACGGTGCCCGTCCACCCGGGCTTCACCGCGCGGGTCGACGGCTTCGCCAACATCGTGGTGACGCGAGGAGGTCTCGAGGCGACACCTCCGGAGGCTCCTCGATCGACGGGTGACGCGGGGGTGGGCGATGAGTGAGTCGCGCCGGGTGCCCACGCAGTTCCCGTTCGGCACCCTGACCGCCGACGCGGGGCGCAGCGCCGACCCGGTGCTGGTGGAGATCGTGCAGGGCACGCTGGCCGCCGTGGAGCGCGAGGTCGAGACGGCGATCGCCCGCACCAGCCGCTCGCCGATGATCCGCGACGCCCACGACTTCCGGGCCGGCATCCACGACCGGCTGTTGCGCAAGCTCACCGGCCGCTCGTACTCCGCCCTCGTGCACCCGGTCGCCCGGGACTTCCCCCTCGAGACGATGCGGGAGGGGGACGTCTTCTTCCACAACGACGTCTACCTCTCCGAGGGAGGCATCGGCCACCTCCCCGACCTCTGCGTCACCGTCCCGGTCTTCGCCGGACCGGCCGACGAGCGCCGCGTGGTCGCGTTCGTGCAGGCCTTCGGCCACCACGACGACATCGGCGGCGCCGTCCCGGGCTCGATGCCGTCGCACGCCACCACGGTCTTCGAGGAGGGCCTGATGGTGCCGCCGATCAAGCTGTGGGACGCCGGCGTGCCGGTGCGGTCGGCGCTGACGATCCTGACCCGCAACTCCCGGATGCCGGAGTCCCTGGCGGCCGATCTGGACGCCGAGTGCTCCGCCTGCCTGATGGGCGCCCGCCGGCTCGGCGAGCTCTTCGACCGCTACGGCGTGGCGACCGTCGAGGCCTGCTTCGACGCCGTGATCGACCGGTCCACCGAGACCTACCGTCGCGAGATCCTCGCCAAGATCCCGGTCGGCAGCTGGGTGTGGGAGGACTACGCCGAGCACGACGGCGTCGACGAGCCGCGCCTGCACACGCAGCGGATCACGCTCACCCGGACCGCTGCCGACGATCCGGGTGGTGAGCGGCTGGTGCTCGACTTCGGCGGCACCGGGCCGCAGGCCAAGGGGCCGATCAACCACTGCGGCGACTACTCCGACGGCGTCTTCCTCAAGAAGTGGCTCGCGCCGATCCTGCGCAACCTGGCCGACACGCCCGAGCGGATGGCCGAGCTCGACGTCAACGAGGGCGTCGTCCCGCTGATGGAGCTGCGGTTCCCACCACCGGGCACGCTGCTCACTCCGGTCTTCCCGGCGCCGACCAACGCTCGGACGTTCGTGATCCTGCGCCTCCTGGGCGTCCTCGCGGGCGTGCTCGCCAAGGCGGTGGACGGGCGGATGCCGGCCGACCAGGAGACGATCCGCTACACCGGCGTCTACGGCGAGGACCGCGACGGCCGTCCCTACCTGATGCGAGAGGTCCTGGGCGGTGGGTCGGGCGGCCGCTACTACGCCGACGGCGAGGACACGATCCACGTCGTCCCCGACTCGCGCAACCTGCCGACGGAGTTCACCGAGTCGCGCTTCCCCTTCGTCGTCGAGCGGCTCGGGCTCGCCGCCGACTCCGGCGGGGCGGGTCGCTTCCGGGGTGGGCTGGGCTACGAGAAGCACATCCGGATGCTCGAGGACGCCCACTTCATGTCGATCGCCGACCGGTCGATCCTCGCCTGCTGGGGGGTGCGGGGCGGCAGGGCCGGCCGGCCGTTCCAGGTCACGATCGACCCCGGCGGCCCGGCCGAGCGGGAGGTCGACGCGCTGGCCGACGCCGACGCGGTGCGCGCCGGCGAGGTGATCCGCATCCGCACGACGGGCGGCGGCGGGTGGGGCGACCCGCTGGAGCGCGACCCGGAGCTGGTGGTCCGCGACGTCCTGTGGCAGAAGGTGTCTCCCGAGGCCGCGCTGGCCGACTACGGTGTGGTCCTGACGGGCTCCGTCGACGACGACACGCTCGCCCACGACGCGGCCGCGACCGCGACCGAGCGGGCGTCGCGTCCGGCGCCGCCGGAGGCGTTCTTCGACCGCGGACCGGGCTATGCCCGGCTCTCCGGGGGCGCGGCCTCGGCCGCCGTGGACCGTCAGGAGGCGGACTCGTGAGACTGCTGGTGGCGTTGGGCGGGAACGCCATGACCGCTCCCGACGGCCAGGCACGTCCGGAGGACCAGATCGCGGCCGCCGAGGCCGCGATGGAGGGGGTCGCGGACCTCCTCGTGGGTGGCGCCGACGTCGTGGTCACGCACGGCAACGGCCCGCAGGTGGGCAACCTCCTCGTCAAGAACGAGCTCGCCGCGGCCGTCGTACCCCCGGTGCCGCTGGACTGGTGCGGCGCGCAGACCCAGGGCACGCTCGGCGCGGTCCTGATGAACGCCCTCGACCGCTCGCTGCGCGCGCGCGGCGTCACGCGGTCGATGGCCGCGCTGGTCACCCGCACGCTGGTCGACCCCGCCGACCCCGCGTTCACCCACCCCAGCAAGCCGATCGGCCGCTACCTGCCCGCCGACGAGGCGCAGCTCATGGTCGAGCACGGCGAGACCTGGGAGGACCGCGGCGAGCGCGGCTGGCGGCGCGTGGTGGCCTCGCCCGAGCCGCTGGAGATCCTCGACGCCGCTGCTGCGGTGGCGCTGGTCGAGTCCGGCTTCGTGGTGGTCGCCAACGGTGGCGGAGGCATCCCGACCGTACGCCGGCCCGACGGCTCGCTGGCCGGGATCGGCGCCGTCATCGACAAGGACCTGGGTGCGGCGCTGCTCGCCGAGACGGTCGAGGCCGACATGCTGGTGATCGCGACCGACGTCCCGCACGCCGTGCTCGGCTTCGGGACCCCCGACGCCCGTGACATCGGCACCGTCGACCTCGCGACCATGCGGCAGTACGCCGCCGCCGGCCACTTCGCGGGCGGCTCCATGGGCCCCAAGGTCGAGGCCCTCTGTCGCTTCGTGGAGCGGTCCGGACGCCCCGGTGTGATCACCGACCTGGCCGGCATCGCCGCGGCCGCCACCCGGACGGCCGGCACCGTCGTCGTCCCCACTGACCCCCGCTGAAAGGAACGCCCATGCCTCCCTCCGCCATCGAGGTGCGCAAGGTCCCCATCCACTCCGTCGCGGACGCCTCCGAGCTGACGACGCTCATCGACGACGGCGTGCTCGACGCCGCCCGGGTGATCGCCGTCATCGGCAAGACCGAGGGCAACGGCGGCGTCAACGACTACACCCGCATCATCGCCGACCGGGCGTTCCGCGAGGCCCTGGTCGCCCGGGGCGCACCCGCCGACCAGGTGAAGGAGATCCCGATCGTCTGGTCGGGAGGCACCGACGGGGTGATCAGCCCGCACGCGACGATCTTCGCCACCACCGACGTGGCCGAGGACGACCCGAGCCGCGACGAGCCGCGGCTCACCGTCGGCTTCGCGATGAGCGAGCACCTGCTGCCCGAGGAGATCGGGCGCGCCGCGATGATCACCAAGGTGGCCGACGCAGTCCGGGTCGCGATGGAGCGCGCGGGCATCGCCGATCCCGCCGACGTCCACTACGTCCAGACCAAGACCCCGCTGCTGACGATCCACACGATCCGCGACGCCAAGAGCCGCGGCGAGACTGTCTGGACGGAGCACACGCACGAGTCGATGGACCTCTCCAACGGCTGTACGGCGCTGGGCATCGCGGTCGCGCTGGGCGAGATCGAGATGCCGTCCGACGACGACGTCATGCACAACCGCGACCTCTACTCCTCGGTCTCCTCCTGCTCCTCCGGTGTGGAGCTCGACCAGGCCCAGGTGGTCGTGGTCGGCAACGCCACCGGCGTGGGCGGTCGCTACCGGATCGGCCACTCGGTGATGAAGGACGCCCTCGACGCCGACGGCATCTGGGAGGCGATCCGCGACGCCGGGCTCGACCTGCCGGAGCGGCCCCACCAGACGGATCTCGGCGGGCGGCTGGTCAACGTCTTCCTCAAGTGCGAGGCCTCCCAGGACGGCATGGTCCGCGGCCGGCGCAACGCGATGCTCGACGACTCCGACGTGCACTGGCACCGCCAGATCAAGTCGTGCGTGGGCGGGGTGACCGCGGCGGTCACCGGCGACCCGGCCGTCTTCGTCTCGGTGTCGGCCGCGCATCAGGGCCCCGACGGCGGCGGCCCGGTCGCCGCCATCGTCGACCTGGG
>CAZQCA010000012.1:0-3577 GCA_964591845.1 uncultured Nocardioides sp. | reverse complement strand
CCGCGCATCAGGGCCCCGACGGCGGCGGCCCGGTCGCCGCCATCGTCGACCTGGGCTGAGCGAGCGCGGCGCGGTGCGGGACCCCTAGCGGCGGCCGAGGCCGCGGGCGTCCCAGCCGGCCGCCCGCCAGGCGGCCAGGTCGAGCACGTTGCGGCCGTCGAGGATCGCCCGCCCGCCGGTGATCGCCGAGACCGCGTCGACCGGCAGCTCACGGAACTCCGGCCACTCGGTGAGGTGCAGGATCAGGTCGGCGCCCTCGGCCGCCTCCAGTGCGGAGCCGGCGTACGACAGCGTGGGGAAGACCCGGCTGGCCGACGCGTTGGCACGAGGGTCGTAGACGGTGACCTGGGACCCGCGCAGCTGCAGCTGCCCGGCGATCCACAGCGCCGGGCTGTCGCGTACGTCGTCGCTGTCGGGCTTGAAGGCCGCGCCCCAGACCGCGACCCGGCGGCCGAGGAGGACGCCGCCCAGCATCGTTCGGGCCAGCCCCACGACATGCTCGCGCCGCCGCTGGTTGATGTCGTCGACCTCGCGCAGGAACGACATCGCATCCTCGACGCCGAGCTCGCCGGCGCGATGGAGGAACGCGCGGATGTCCTTGGGCAGGCAGCCGCCGCCGAAGCCGATCCCGGCGTTGAGGAAGCGGCGACCGATGCGGGCGTCGTGTCCGATCGCGTCGGCCAGGTCGACCACGTCGGCGCCGGTCACCTCGCAGATCTCGGACACCGCGTTGATGAAGGAGATCTTCGTGGCGAGGAACGCGTTGGCGGCGACCTTGACGAGCTCGGCGGTGGCGAAGTCGGTGACGACCACGGGCGCTCCCGCGCCGATCATGGGCGCGTAGAACGACCTGAGCTCGCTCTCGGCGCGCGGGTTGTCGATGCCGAAGACGAGCCGGTCGGGCTCCAGGGTGTCCTGGACCGCGAACCCCTCGCGGAGGAACTCCGGGTTCCAGGCGAGGACGGCGTCGCCGCCCGCCGGGGCGACCTCGGCGAGCCGAGCGGCGAGCCTGGCCGCGGTGCCGACGGGCACGGTCGACTTGCCGACCACGAGCGAGGGTCCGGTCAGGTGCGGCGCCAGCGACTCGATGGCCGAGTCGACCTGGCTCACGTCGGCCCCGAGCCCCGAGTCAGACTGGGGAGTGCCCACGCACAGGAAGTGCAGGTCGCCGAACTCTGCCGCCTCGGCGGCGGAGTCGGTGAAGCGCAGCCGTCCGGAGGAGACATGGCGACCGAGCAGCTCCTCGAGGCCGGGCTCGTAGAACGGCACGGTGCCTGAGGCGAGAGCCTCGCGCTTGGCGGCGTCCGTCTCGACGCCCAGGACCTCGTGGCCCAGCTCGGCCATACACGCCGCGTGGGTCGCTCCCAGGTAGCCGCAGCCGATCACCGTGATGCGCACGGCGACGAGTGTAGGCAGCGGCCGGACGCCCGGTGCGCCCGGCTAGGCTGACGGCGACCCGGCACCCGGACGTGAAGGACGTCGCGCCATGCTGCACCGCCTGCTCAGGCTGGCCCTGCCCGTCGCGGCCGGCCTCGCGCTGCTGGGGGCGATCACCGCCGAGCTGGGGCTGCTCAAGGAGGGGGCCGCGCTCGCGTGGCTGGCGCTGGCGCTGGCCATGCTCTCGATCCACCTCCGCCTCGACGGTCTCGAGCGGCGGATGGCGACCGTCGCCCGCCAGGGGCGACAGCGCGGCGCCGAGCAGGAGCGGCTGGCGTCCCTGCTCGACCGCAACCGCGACGTCGTACGCCGTCAGAGCGACCGGGTGCGTCGCGAGCTCGCCGGCGTACGCCGGCACCTCGACCAGCTGCCCAGCGACACCGTCTACCTGGAGCGGCTGGTGGCCCACACCGCCGACCCGTCGGTCCCCCTGCCGGCCCTGGGCGGGTGGGCCGCCACCGCGCGCACCGTGCTGGCCGTGGTCGACGAGATCCAGCGCGCGCCGGGGCCGGTGACGATCCTCGACTGCGGGTCGGGCTCCTCGACGGTGCTCGACGCCCTGCTCCTCAAGCAGCGCGGCGCGGGCGGCCGCGTCTATGCCCTCGACGCCGACCCGACGTTCGCAGAGGAGACCCGCGGCTACCTGTCCGCCCACGGCGCCGAGGGCTTCGGGGTCGTGGTCGACGCGCCCCTGACCGACGTGGTGCTGCCCGACGGCAGCACCGCGCCGTGGTACGACCTGGGCGGCCTTCCCGACATCGGCGAGGTCGACATCCTCTTCGTGGACGGGCCGATCGGGACAATCGCCGACCTGGCCCGCTACCCCGCCTTCCCGCTGCTGGCCGACCGCCTGGCCGACGGGGCGCTGGTCGTGCTCGACGACACCAACCGCCCCGACGAGAAGGAGATCGTGCGCCGCTGGCTCGCCGAGGAGCACTCCGGCCGCCGGCTCTCGCTGGTGCGCACGCACGGCCGCGCCACGTTGCTGCGGGTGACCCGCACCGACTGAGTCGAGATCGCCTCTCGACAGGATGTGACGCGCGTCACTAACGTGCGCGCATGAAACGCATCGCTCTCTCTGTCGCCGCCGCCTCGGGACTCTGCGGCCTCGCCCTGACCTCCGGCCCGGCCGCCCCCGCGGCGGCGCCACCGGAGGAGTCAGCCCGTCCCGATCGCGTCGTCGTCATCCTGGTCGATGCGCTGTCGCGGGAGATCGTCGACAAGTACGACATGCAGAACGCCAAGGCTCTGATGGCCGACGGCGTCAACTCCAAGAACGCCGTGCTCGGCCACACCGGCTCGGTGACCGTGGTGACCCACAACGTGATCACGTCGGGCCTGCTGCCCAAGCACATGGGGTGGTCGTCCGAGGGCTACCGCGACAACGGCACCCTCAGCGGCTTCAGCAGCAACCCCTACTGGTTCACCTCCGACTGGACGCGCGACCAGATGTTCGCCGTGCAGAACTCCATCGGCGGCAAGCGGCTGCCCGACTACCTGCACGAGATGCGGCCCGGCTCCAAGGTCATCACCGTCAGCCCCAAGGCCTACGCCGCCTATGCGTTCGGCGGCCCCACGAGCGACATCATCGTGACCTTCTCCAGCCGCAACTACGACTGTGACGGCGACGCCGTCAACAACTGGCGCGGACCGACGGGCGTCAACGTGCCGACGTACCTCTCGAGTCCGACCTGTGGCCGCTTCTACGTCGACTCGTCCAGCTCGAAGTACTACGACACCAACTCCGACCCGGCCTGGATGTACCCGCTGGACGGCGACCGCTACACCAACGGCTACGACCCCGACCACCAGGGCTCCGACGTCTGGTCGGCCGACGCCGCGATCGCGGCGATGGAGCACGAGGACTGGAGCGGCGTCTTCGTGAGCCTGCCGGGCGTCGACAAGGCCGCCCACATGTGGGGCTCCATCGACGACCCGGGCGGCGCCGACCCGATCAGCCACCTGGACAACGCGACCGCCGTCGCCGACGCCCAGATCGGCAAGATCATGGACTACCTGGAGACGAGCGGACAGCTCGACAACACCCTCGTCGTGCTGACGGCCGACCACGGCTCGGTGCCCGGTCGCCACTTCCACGGCATCAACGACGGGACGATCAACGGCGGCTTCACCAACTGGT
>CAZQCA010000011.1:0-27943 GCA_964591845.1 uncultured Nocardioides sp. | reverse complement strand
ACCCGAACCACGGCGCTGCCGTCATCGAAGACATCGAGATGAGGAAGATCAAGGGGGAGGACCGTCAGTACCTCGTCCTGAGGATCGTCGCCCAGCAGGACCTCGTGGTCCGCGTGCCTGCGTGCAACCTCGACCTGGTCGGTGTCCGCGACGTCGTCGACAAGGAGGGCCTCGACCGCGTGTTCGACGTGCTCCGCGCCGCCCACGTGGAGGAGCCGACCAACTGGTCGCGCCGCTACAAGGCCAACCTCGAGAAGCTGCACAGCGGCGACGTGATGAAGGTGGCCGAGGTCGTCCGCGACCTGTGGCGCCGTGAGCGCGACCGCGGCCTGTCCGCGGGGGAGAAGCGGATGCTCGCCAAGGCGCGCCAGATCCTGGTCTCCGAGCTCGCGCTCGCCGAGCACACCAACGAGGACAAGGCGGAGGCGCTCCTCGACGAGGTGCTCGCTTCGTGACCCTGGCGGGTCCCGCTCGACGCTTGCGATGCCCCCGGGTTCTCCCGGGGGCATCGGCGCGTCCGGGCGACGTCGGCGGGTGAGCGTGGACGGCACCCCGGCCGTGGCGGTGCTGATGGCCCATCGCGGGTCGCTCGCCCGGGCTCCGCTGCACCGGCGACCGCTCTTCGCGCACGCCGTCGAGGCGGCGTCCGCGATCGGGCCGGTGACCCTGCTCGTCGACGACGAGGAACGCGTGCCGCCCGCGACGTCCGAGCTGCCGCCGGGCACCGCCGTCCGCACCGCTCGGGCCTGGTGGGGCTCGCTCGACGGTCGCGCCGCCCTGCTCCACGACGCGCTGTGCCCGCTGACACCGGCCGCGGCGCTGGTCGCGGTCGCCGACCGGCACCGCGCCGACCCAGGCGCGTCCTACGCCGGCTTCCGGCCGGTGACCGACACCGTCAAGACGGTGGAGCGTGACCGGATCGTCGGCACCGTCGACCGCGACCGGCTGGCCATCGTGGCCTCGCCCGTCGTGGTGGCCTCAGCACTCGTCGAGGCGCACCCGGAGCCGCCACCGCTGACCGACCTGGCCCATCTCGTCGCGTGGATCCGCGCGCGGGGACGCCTCGAGCTCGTGAGAGTGCCGTCGATGGCGCGCCGGGTCGAGGACGAGGCCGCCGTCCACGTGCTCGAGTGCGTCGACGAGATGTCGCACCGGCTGCGGCACCAGGGCTGACCGGCGGGGTCACCGGCGCACGATCGTGCGCAGCTCCTCCAGGAACTTCCGGGGCTGTCGCACGATGGCCCGGGGGAGTCCGCGCAGGAAGTGGCCCCGCTCGCGTGCGGCGCGGTGCCACAGCCGGCGCGGCTTGCTGGCGACGCGCTGCTCGAGGTCGTGGACGTACGCCGGCAGGAGGGCACGCTGCGACAGCTCCATGTGGCTCCCGCACCGCGTGCAGCGCACCGACTCGAGCAGTCGCCCCGCGTAGTGCAGCTCGTGGTCGGTCACCTGGTCGCAGGTCTCGCAGACCAGCTCGGCGTGGGCGGTGTTCATCGGGTCTCCCCGCGGTGCAGCAGGTCACGCAGGTGGGGACGGCGCCGGTGGGCCGCCGGCTCGGTCGCGGCGGCCGCGTCGTCGGACAGGTCCCAGCCCGCCTTCGCCAGCAGCCGCTCGGCCAGGAAGAGGTCCTCGGGGAACGTGATCTTGATGTTGCGGGCATCGCCCGCGACGCACCGCACCTCGAGCTCGGTGTAGCGCTCCATGCAGCTGGCGGTGTCGGTGCCGACGAAGCCGTCGGCAGCCGCGCCGGCGTACGCGCCGTAGAGCGGAGCGGCGAGGAAGGCCTGGGGGGTCTGGACCGAGACCACGGCGCTGTCGGGTGACGGCTCGCCGTCGGAGAGCGAGACCAGGGAGCCCTGGGGCACCGCCGGGATGGCTCCCCCGTGGACGGCCGCGGCCTCGATCACCCGCCGGAAGAGCGCGGTGCTCGCCAACGGCCGGGCGGCGTCGTGGATCACCACCACGTCGACCTCGCCGCCCATGATCGCGGGACGGAGCGCCCGCAGCGCCGCCCACTCCGAGCCGTGCCGGGAGTCGCCCCCGGTGACGACGACGACCCGGGGATCCTCGACCTCGCGGTCGAGCGTGGCGAGCACCGACTCGCGGTCCTGCTCGCGGATGACGAGCACGACGTGGCTGACGAGCGGGAGGCGGGTGGCCCACCGGATCGCCCAGGTGAAGACGCGGCGACCGGCGAGCGGCAGCAGCACCTTGTTGGTGTCGTGGCCCAGCCGCCGGCCGTCGCCCGCGGCGAGCATGACCAGCGCGGTCCGGGGTCCACCGGCGCGACGCGGAGGGACGCCGTCGGGGAGGGACACGCGGCGAGCGTAACGCCTGCCGCGCCTCCCTCCTCGGCCGCCGTCATCGGTGGATCGACTCCCGCAGCTCCTTGAGGGTGGGGACCTCCTCGCCGCGCGCCATCGCCTCCTGGTAGCCGCGCATCCGCACGATGAGCGAGCCCTCGTCGAGCTCGACGTCGTCATAGGTGAGCAGGTGGTCGGCCGGTACGTCGTGCCGCAGCCGCGCCCCCGCCAGGACGCCGAGCGGTACGCCGCCGTCGCGGGCGAAGTCGTCGGCCGGGTCCGCGACGCCACGGATCGTGTCGGTGCCGATGCCCGTGATCACCTCTCCCGCCCGGAGCGGTCGCTTGCTCTCCGCCCCGACCTCGGAGGTCCAGTGCTCGGAGGTGAGACTCGCCTGCCGGTCGAGGGCGATCTCGTAGACCGTGAGCGGCGCCTCGATCGAGGCGAGGTGGTAGGGCCGGTAGAGCGAGAAGTAGGGCCCGTCCCCCATCTGCAGGTAGGCCATCTCGTGCTGCACGTAGGGGTCGTCGGTGCGGACCACCACGAACACGCCGGGGGACACCGGGCCGATGCAGTAGTCGACGACGCCGGGCCGGTCGAGCACGCCGCCGTCCTCCTGCAGCGCGAACGTCTCGTGCAGGGTCGGCACGGTCGACGCGGGGCCGTACATGCCTCGCTTGCTCATCTCGAGGCCGGTCGTGTTGGCCAGGGCGGCCATCTCGATCATCGCCTTGGACCCGTCGACGAACTCCGTGAGCATCTTGGGGTTCATCCGCTTGCGCGCCGCCTCGGCGGCCAGCTGGTCGGGCGTGGCGTAGGGGTCGAGCGGGTTGTTCTTGCCCTTGCCCGCGCAGATGACCTCGAAGTTCAGGTCGCGGGCGAAGTCGACCAGGATCTTGGTCTCCACCGGCTCGTCGCCTCGACAGACGGAGTAGATGCGACCCGACTCCTCGGCGAGGCGCTTCATGTAGAGCCCCACGGTGACGTCCTGCTCGACGTTGAGCGTGGCGTAGTCCATGCCCGAGGCCAGCGAGTCGATCGCGGTGCGTGCCCCGACATCGGGGACGCCGGTCGCCTCGACCACGATGTCGAGCGGGAGCGCGCCGATCTCCTCGACGCCTCCCATGGCCACCGACTCGCCGTTCTCCACCGCCCGCGCGGCGACGTCGACGTCAGTGGCCGAGGACGGCGTGATGCCGGCCTGCTCGAACGCCTCGACCGCGCGCTCCCGCTGCACGTCGAAGACGGCGGACAGCGACACGCCGGGCATCTTCAGCAGCTGGGCTGCGAAGCCGCGGCCCATCTGTCCTGCGCCGATCAGGCCCACCCGGAGGGGTCTGCCGGTGTCGTCAAGGCGGCGTTGCAGCCGCTCTCGGTAGCTCATGACACGTCCTTGTCTTCCGTCCCGGGCCGCGTGATGCTCCAGGCGTCCCCCGGCTGGAGCAGCGGGAGGTCGCCGACGCGCACGCAGACGTCGCCGGGCAGCTTGGGTTCGGTGAGTCCGTCGGCCTTGAGGTCCAGGTGGCCGAGGTTCAGCAGGTTGTCGCGCACGACGGGGCCGACGGCGAGGATCTCCATCGACTCCCCGGCCAGGTGGATCGTGTCCCCGGGGCGCGGCCCATCCTCGGCGAGGGTCGCCTGGTGCAGCACGGAGATGTCGTGCAGCTCCGGGGGCGACCCCGCGCCGAAGAAGATGAGCAGGCCATGGCCGAGGAAGGCCTCGACCTGGCCGCCCACCTGCGTCACCGCCGACTCGTACACCGAGACCGAGTCGGCGCCGCTCATGTCTGCGTCACGTCCTCCGGCTTCACCCCGGAGACGAACAGGTCCTCCGTGATGAACATGGCCAGCGGACCCGCCGGACTCGTGGCGTGGATGTCGACCGTCGGGACCTTCTTCATCGGGTAGACCCCGACCCTCGCCGTGCCGCCGCAGTCGATGACCGCGCAGGCCAGCTTGTCGAAGGGTGCGGAGCTGGAGAACCCGTCGAAGGCCTCGCCGCCGGTCATGTCGGCGATCGTCTGCGCCACCGGATGGATCCCGCCTCCCGTGATCGACGCGATCAGCGGGCGGTCCTTGGTGGGTGTGATGGTGAGCGGGCCACCCCATCCACCGCGTCCCTTGGTCACCTTGACCGACTTGTAGTCGCCCATCTCGTTGTCTCCTTCTCTCGGTGTCGGTCAGGCGCTGGAGTAGAGCCCGAAGCTGGCCAGCCAGGCGAGAATCACCGCGGTCGGCCCGGTGATCAACCGGGAGATCAGCACGGCGGGTACGCCCACCTCGACAGTCTCCGGCTCTGCTTCACCCAGCGCCAGACCGACGGGGATGAAGTCGCAACCCACCTGCGGGTTGATCGCGAACAGCGCCGGAAGGGCGTACTGCGGGTCGATGTCGCCCTCGCCGATCCGGGTGCCGAGCAGCACGCCGACGATCTGGGCGATCACGGCGCCGGGCCCGAGCAGGGGCGAGAGCACCGGGATCGCGCAGAAGATGCTGATTGCGAGCAGGCCGGGCAGGCTGCCCGCGAGCGGCTCGATCAGGTGGGCCAGCGCGTCTCCGACACCGGTCTTGTTGATGATGCCGACGATCACCGAGATGAACGCCATGAACGGCAGGATGTTGCGGATGACCGTGTCGATCGTGTCGCGACCCGCCTGGTAGAGGACGCCGACGACGCCACCGACGGACCGGCCGATGGTCACCAGCAGCTTGTTGAACCCGGCCAGCGCGCCGGAGCCTGCAGTCGTGGTGGTGCTCATGCCGCCACCTCCTCGGTGTTGTCGGAGCGCTTCGCGAGCATGCGCGCGGTGAGGTACTCGGTGACGATGCCGCGGAGCAGGATCACCACCATGCCGACCAGCAGGTAGCGCAGCGCCAGGTCTCCCAGGCCGAGCCCCAGCGTGGTGATGCCGCTGGCGATGCCGAGGTAGACGAAGAGCTCACCGGGGTTGGCGTGCGGGAAGATGCCGGTGATCGGGTGCACGTAGGACACGGCCGAGTCGTAGAACGCCGGCTTGTAGCGCTCCGGGAGGAAGCGGCCCATCGTGTAGGCCATCGGGTTGGTCAGGATGAAGACCGACAGCACCGGCAGCAGCAGGTAGCGGACCGGGTAGTACTGCAGTCCCGGCCGCGCCGCGATCTCGCCGAGCTTGTCGATCTTGTCGTGGCCGATCCATCGGATCAGCGCGTTGACCGCCGTGAGCAGCACGATCAGGGTCGGGATGATGCCCGTGACGAGGCCCATGAAGAACTCGCCACCCAGTCTGAAGGTGTCGATGAATGCCTCGGCCCAGTCTGCGAGCGTCCCCCATACGCCCGTGGGCTTGTCGACGGTCTCCTCCGCAGCGGCCAGAGCGGTCGCTGCGAATGAGGCCATCATGGATGTGAATGGCATGATTTCTCCTTGTCGAGTCGGTCCCTGTGCAAGGGCCCTGTTTGATGCTTGCCTGGCATCGCGTGGTGCGAAGCGGACGGATCCGCCTCGGCGTTTCCGGTCGTACGCCGGTCGGGTGGCAGCCCGGGCGGCGTACGACCTCTCAAGTGGGGATCGTGGTGGGTGTCGTGCTCCCTCCCTGCTTGAGCAGGGTGGCGGCTTGTCGGGCCGCGTCCCTCTGCTGCTTGGACAGACCGGGGATCTCCCGGTCTCCCTTGAGCTGGTTGACCTTGGCGCCGCGCAGTGCGGTCACCCGCCCCGGCCGGGCGAACGTGGTGAGGCCGGTGAGGGTGAGCGCGTCGGCCACCTTGCCGTGGTCGTCGACGGCGATCGCGACGTAGGCGCGACCGCCCAGGTAGCGCTTGCCCCCGAGTCCGATGCTGACCGTCCCCTGCTCGCGCAGGCTCCGCACCGCGCTCATGAAGCGCTGCGACTGGCGGTAGGCCAGATAGCTCTGCACGATCCAGCCCGCGACAACCGCGGCCAGCAGCAGGAACGGAGTGGGCAGGTCGGGCATCAGTCGTCTCCTTCGAAGTCCGAGGCCCGGCTGAGCACGCTGCGGGCCAGGCTCTCGTCGCACACCAGTGAGTCGATGAGGTGCCCTCGCAGGGCACCGAGGACGCCGGGGGCCTTGGCGCGCCCCGAGGCCACCCCGACCACGTTGGGGATCTCGCTCAGCTCAGTGAGCGACACACCCAGCACGTGGTCCTCCACGGCGCCGTGGATCGGCCGGCCCTCGGCGTCGAAGTAGCGCGCCGCGACGTCGCCGACCGGCTCGGCCGCCCACAGCTCCTTCTCCTCCTCAGGAGACAGGTCGAGGCTGGCCAGGATCGCGGCGGACGAGCCGTGGCTCGGCGTGCCGATGCCGACGAAGGCCAGCTCGGCGCCTCGGGCCGCCTCGAGCGCACTCGCCACCGAGGGCTCGGCCAGCATGGTGTCGCGGGCCGCCGTCGTCGAGTAGACGGCCGGGGAGTGCAGGAACCGGTAGTTGGACCCGAGGCGGGCGGCCAGCTCGCGCACCAGCTCGTGGCCGCTGATCTCGTTGGCGATCGAGGACATGCCTCCGACGAGCTGGACGACCTGCACGTTGTAGTCGGTGTCGGAGGCGATCGCCCACACCATCGCCTGGAGCGCCTTGCCCCACGACATGCCGACCGTCATGCCGTCCTGGATCTCCTGCACCAGGAGCTGGGCCGCGAGGGTGCCGACCTGGCCGACGACCCGGTCGGCGCTGCCGCTGCTGCGCTCGGCGACCCGCACGTCCTGGAGTCCGAACCGCTTGCGCAGCGCGGTCTCCAGCTCGCGGTTGCGGCCCGCGGGATCCAGCACCCGGATCTCGACCATGCCGAGCCGCAGCGCCTCCGACAGCATCCGCGAGACGTTGCTGCGGCTGGTGCCGAGCTGACGGGCGACGTCCTCCTGGGACTTGCCGTCGAGGTAGTACATACGCGCGGCGGCCAGCAGGGTGCTGGGATCGCGCGGCGCCGGCATCGTCACCTCCGTGAGAAGCGTCTGCACATTTGTTCCTGAACCTAGGGTGTGACCGGGGTCACGTCAAGGGCCTGTGCCATTTCCTGCAGCAGCGCGGCGGCGTGGGCGCCGTCGGCGACCCGATGGTCGACGGTGAGGCCGGCGTGGACCGTCAGCGCAAGCCCCACCCCGCCCGGCACCGCCACGGGTCGCCGGGCGATGGAGCCGAGCGACAGGACGCTGGCCTGCGGTGGGGTGAGCAGCGCCTGGAACCGATCGACGCCCGCGCCACCGAGGTTGGACAGAGAGCCGTTGGCGACCCCGAGGTACTGCGGACCCACCTTGCCGC
Organism: uncultured Nocardioides sp.; assembly: GCA_964591845.1. Lineage (GTDB taxonomy): Bacteria > Actinomycetota > Actinomycetes > Propionibacteriales > Nocardioidaceae > Nocardioides. The sequence goes on along the minus strand of CAZQCA010000011.1, from coordinate 20,391 downwards.
GCTGAGCGCCGGCCACGACTTCGCGCAGCTCGGCGTCGAGATCGGCCGGAGTGCTGCGGTCGGGCTCGAGGAAGAGCGGCACCAGCAACCCCCGGTCGGTCGCCACGGCCAGGGCGACCGCGGGCGGGCCGCTGTCGACCGGCCGTCCGTCCTCCCATCGCGACAGCAGCTCGGGCACGGTGCGCAGCGCGGCGGCGTACGCCTGGAGCAGAACGGTGGTCCACGACACGCCCTGGCGGCCCGCGTCGGCGGCGTCGAGGCGCAGCTCGCGCCACACCGTGAACTGCGGGATCAGGGCCGACGGCTCCATGGTGCGCGCGACGATCGCGCGGACGGCGGGGCGGCGGTCGCCGGAGGGCGCGGCCGGGGCCGTCGCGGCCACCGGAGCCGGCGGAGCCGGCGGGACAGGCGGCGCGGCGGGGGAGGCCGGCGCCAGCAGCGACTCGACGTCGGGCACACGCACCAACCCGTCGGGCCCGCTCCCCGCCACGGACGCCAGGTCGATGCCGTGCTCGCGGGCCAGGCCCCGGGCGCGGGGAATGGCCGCCACGGGGCCGCTGGATCCGGGTGCCTGGGGCTCCGGTGTCTCGGCGGCCGGCGCCCCGACGGTGTCGTCGACGGCGGCGCCGCCGGGGGTCGACCCCTCGGCGGGGGCGGTGTCGGTGTCAGGCGCGGGCTCGGCCAGCAGGTCGCCGAAGCCACCGCCGTCGTCCTCGCCCTCGACCCACCCGATGGGGTCGCCGACCGGCACCATGCCGGAGTCGTGGACGATCTCGACCAGGGTGCCTGCGACGGTGCTCTCGACCTCCATGTCGACCTTGTCGGTCATCACCTCGCACACCACGTCGCCGACGGCCACCTCGTCGCCCACCGCGACGTGCCACTCCGCGACCTCGCCCTCGGTCATCGTCATCGACATCTTGGGCATGCGGATGGCCAGCCGTGCCATCAGGACTCCTTCACCAGGGTCCGGGCGGCGTCGAGGATGTCGGGCACCTGCGGCACGCAGGCGGCCTCGAGCTGCGGGGCGTAGGGGATGGGGACGTCGAGCCCGGCGAGCCGCTTGACCGGGGCGAGCAGACGGTAGAGCGCCGGTGACTCGCAGATCCGGGCGGCGATCTCGGCCATGAACCCGACGTGCTGCGGGGCCTCCTGCACGAGGAGCGCGCGGCCGGTGCGGGCCACGTCGGCGAGGATGGGAGCGTCGTCGAGCGGGGTGAGCGTGCGCGGGTCGAGCACCGAGGCGTCGATGCCCTCCTCCGCCAGCGTCGCGGCCGCCTCGAGAGCCCGGGACACCATCACCCCGGTGGCGACGATGGTCAGGTCGGAGCCTGGACGGCGTACGGCGGTCTGTCCGAGCGGCACGCGTACGGCGTCCTCCGGGACCGGTCCGGACGTGCGGTAGAGGAGCTTGTGCTCCAGCACGATCACCGGGTTGGGGTCGTCGATCGCGGCCAGGAGGAGACCCTTGGCGTCCGCGGCCGTCGCGGGCATGACGACCTTGAGCCCCGGCACGTGAGCGAACCATGCCTCGAGACTCTGGCTGTGCTGAGCCGCTGCGCCGGTGCCGGACCCGAGAGGCGCGCGGAGCACCATCGGGACGCTCGCCGCGCCGCCGAGCATGAAGTGGATCTTGGCGGCCTGGTTGACGATCTGGTCCATGGCCTGGTTGGTGAAGTCGGAGAACTGGATCTCCACGATCGGCCGCATCCCGGCGAGCGCCGCGCCCACGGCGGCTCCCACGATGCCGAGCTCGGAGATGGGGGTGTCGCGGATCCGGTCGGCCCCGAAGCGGTGGTAGAGGTCGCCGCTGACGCCGAAGGCGCCGCCGTAGACCCCGATGTCCTCGCCGAGCATGAACACCCGGTCGTCGGCCTCCATGGCCTGGCCGATGGCCTCGCGGACCGCCTCGGCGTAGGTGATGACCCGGTCGGCGGCGATCGGGTCGGCGGTGGTGTCGGTCGTCATCGTGGCTCCCGTGGCTCAGGCGGACGCGAAGACCGCGTCGAGGAGGTCGGAGGGGTCTGCGTCGGGGGCTGCGTTGGCGGCGCGGACGGCCTCGCGCATGCGCTCCATCACCTCTGCGCGGACCTCCTGGACGTCGGTGGGCGTGAGGAGGCCGGTGGTGACGACCTTGCGCTCGAAGTCGGCGATCGGGTCGTCATCGCGCCACTGCTGGATCTCGTCCTTGGTGCGGTAGAGGTTCTTGTCGGACTTGGAGTGGCCCTTCCAGCGGTAGGTGATCGCCTCGACCAGCGTCGGCCCCTCCCCGGCCCTGGCCCGGTCGACCGCCTCCTGTACGGCGTCGTAGACCGCGGCGATGTCGTTGCCGTCGACGGTCACGCCGGGGAAGCCGTAGGCGCGGGCCCGCTCGGCGATGTTGTCGATCGCGAACGCCTTCTCGGTCGAGAACGACATGCCGTACTTGTTGTTCTCGCAGACGAAGACGACCGGCAGCCGCCAGATGGCCGCGAGGTTGGCGGCCTCGTGGAAGGCGCCCTCGTTGGTGGCGCCGTCACCGAAGAAGCAGGCCACCACGCGATCCTCGCCGCGCCGCTTGAAGGCCAGCGCCGCCCCGGCGGCGATGGGGATGCCACCCGCCACGATGCCGTTGGCGCCGTGGTTGCCGGTGTCGACGTCGGCGATGTGCATGGACCCGCCCCGGCCGCGGCAGTAGCCGGTCTCCTTGGCGAGCAGCTCGGCCATCATCCGGGTCAGGTCGGCGCCCTTCCCGATGCAGTGGCCGTGACCGCGGTGGGTGGAGGTGATGGCATCGTCGTCACGGAGCGCCAGGCAGGTCCCGACCGCCGAGGCCTCCTGGCCGATCGACAGGTGCATCGTTCCGTGCATCAGACCGCGCGCGAAGAGGTCGTCGACGGCCTCCTCGAAGCGTCGGACGGTCCACATCGTCGCGAGTGCCTCACGAGCGACCTCGGGGCTGGACAGCGGGGAGCCTTGCATCGGCAGTCACACTCCATATGCACAAATGTGCAGATAGTCGTCACGTATGTTCAGACTCTAGGTGACGCCGGTCACCGGTGGCAAGAGCCAGTCCAGGCGGAATCGATGGAGCGCTCGTGAGCGGGTGGCGCGGGAGTGGGGTCGGCCGGGGCCGCGGCTCAGGCGGAGCGGACGACCAGGGCGGTGGCGATGGCCGCGACGCCCTCGCCACGCCCGGTGAGACCGAGACCGTCCGTGGTCGTGGCGGAGACGGTGACGGAGGCGCCGGCAGCCGCGGAGAGCGCGGCCTCGGCCTCCTGCCGTCGGGGGGCCAGCCGCGGAGCGTTGCCGACGACCTGGACGGCGACGTTGCCGATCTCGAAGCCGGCCGCGCGCACGCGCCGTGCCGTCTCGGCCAGCAGGCTCGCGCCGGAGGCTCCCGCCCAGGCCGGGTCGGACGTCCCGTAGTGGGAGCCGAGGTCGCCGAGACCCGCGGCCGACAGCAGTGCGTCACAGGCCGCGTGCGCCGCGACGTCGCCGTCGGAGTGACCGGCGAGGCCCCGAGGCTCGTCCGGCCAGGACAGCCCGGCGAGCCACATCGGCGTGCCCTCCACCAGGGCGTGCACGTCGGTGCCGACGCCGACCCGAGGCGTCACCGTTTCGTCATTCACACGGCGATCATGCCCGAGAGAGAATCGTGGGGTGACCTCCTCTCGGATCCCGTGGCTGCTCGCGGGGCTCGCCGCGGGCCTCGCCGGTCTGGCGACGAGCGCCGCCACGGCCGCCGCCCTCTCCGTGCGGGAGAGCCCGGTCATCGCGGTGGCCGAGCTGGTGATCCGGCACACGCCGGGCCGGGTCGCCGAGGAGGCGATCCAGACCCTGCAGTTCTACGACAAGCCGTTCCTGGTGGGGTCGATCTTCGTCCTGCTGCTGGGCGGGTTCGCGCTGGCCGGACTCCTCGCGCGCCGTCGGCTGTGGCCGGCCACGGTCGTCTTCACCGTGCTCGCGGTCATCGGTGGGTTCGCGGTGCTGAGCGGCAACGAGACCTCTCCCAGCCGGCTGCTGCCGGTGCTGGTGGGCTACGTGACCTGGCAGGTCGTCTTCGCGTGGTTCGCCGCGGGACTGGCCGCGGCGGCTTCCGGTGGAGGCGGTGTGGCGGAGGCGTCCGAGGTCGGCGCCGGGGGAAGCAGGCGCAGCTTCCTGCTGCGACTGGCGGCCGTGGGTGGAGGCACCGTCCTGGCCGTCGCGCTCGGCAGGCTGCTCGGCCGCGACCGCGAGAGGGTCGAGGCCGCCCGCGACCTGCTGCGGCTCGACGGCGTGACCATGCCCAAGGTCCCGCGTGGGGCGGTGGTCGACCTCAAGGGCGTGGCGCCGTGGCGCACGGACGAGGCCGACTTCTACGTGGTCCACACGGTGATCGCACCACCGACCCTGGACCCGTCCGAGTGGAGACTGCGCATCCACGGACTGGTCGAGCGGGAGCTCGACCTGAGCTACCAGGACCTCGTGGGGCGCCAGCTGACGGAGGCCTGGGTCACCCTCAACTGCGTGTCGAACCCCGTCGGGGGCGACCTCATCGGCAACGCCTGGTGGAGCGGTGTCCGGCTCGCCGACCTGCTCGCCGAGGCCGGCGTACGGCCGGGGGCCGACGCGGTCCTGCAGACGTCGCACGACGGGTGGACGTGCGGGACGCCGATCGGTGCCCTGATGGACGGGCGCGACGCGATGCTCGCGGTGGCCATGAACGGCCAGCCGCTGCCGATCGAGCACGGCTTCCCCGTGCGCACGCTCGTGCCGGGGCTCTACGGGTTCGTCTCCGCGTGCAAGTGGGTGGTCGACCTGGAGGTCACCCGGTTCGCGGACTTCACCGCCTACTGGACCGACCGCGGGTGGTCCGAGCAGGGCCCGGTCAAGCTCGCCTCCCGGGTCGACTTACCGTCCTCCGGCGACCGGGTCGCCGCCGGCAGCATGCGGGTCGGCGGCTCGGCGTGGGCCCAGCACACCGGCATCTCCGCGGTGGAGGTCCAGCTCGACGGTGGTGCCTGGCTGCCGGCCACGCTGGCGTCGGTGCCCAGCGACGACACCTGGGTGCAGTGGGCGGTCGACGTCGACGTCGAGCCCGGCGAGCACGAGCTGCGGGTGCGCGCGACCGACAAGCGCGGGCAGGTGCAGACCGGCGTCCGCGCCGACGTCATCCCCGACGGCGCGACCGGCTGGCACAGCGTCGACTTCGTCGCCGAGTCCTGAGCCATCCGCGGCCGCCCCTAGACTCGGGGCTTGTGACGCTCAGGCTCTACGACACCGCCACCCGCGAGGTCCGCGACTTCGTGCCCCTCGAGGAGGGCCGGGCCGGCATCTACGTCTGCGGCCTGACCGTGCAGTCCGAGCCGCACGTCGGCCACGTGCGTTCCGCGGTCAACTTCGACGTGCTCCGCCGATGGCTGACCGCGTCGGGCTACGACGTGACGTTCATCCGCAACGTGACCGACATCGACGACAAGATCCTGGCCAAGGCCGAGGCGCAGGGGCGGCCGTGGTTCGAGGTCGCCTACCTGATGGGCCGCGAGCTCGATCGCGCGCTCGACTCGATCAACGTGCAGCCCCCGACCTACGAGCCCGCGGCGACGGGGCACATCCCCGAGATCGTCGAGCTGATCGGCGAGCTGATCGCCCGCGACCACGCCTACGCCGCCGAGGACGGCTCCGGTGACGTCTACTTCGACGTCCACTCGTGGCCGGCGTACGGATCGCTCACCCGGCAGGGTCTCGCCGACATGGAGCCGGCCGAGGACGCCGACCCGCGCGGCAAGCGCGACCCGCGCGACTTCGCGCTGTGGAAGGGCTGGAAGAAGGAGTCGGAGCCGGCCACCGCGTCGTGGCCCTCGCCGTGGGGTCCGGGCAGGCCCGGGTGGCACATCGAGTGCTCGGCGATGGCGGGGAAGTACCTCGGTCCGGCGTTCGACATCCACGGCGGCGGGGTCGACCTGCGCTTCCCCCACCACGAGAACGAGATGGCGCAGTCCCAGGCCGCCGGGCGCCCGTTCGCGGCGTACTGGCTGCACAACGCGTGGATCACCACCGCGGGCGAGAAGATGTCGAAGTCGCTCGGCAACTCGCTGCTGATCCCGTCGGTGCTCGAGCGGGTGCGCGGGATCGAGCTGCGCTACTACATCGTCGCCGCGCACTACCGGTCCCACGTGGAGTTCTCCTTCGAGGCGCTCGACGAGGCGGCTGCCGGGTTCCGGCGGATCGAGGGGTTCCTCGAGCGGGCCGGTGGGACCGCGGTCGCATCGGCCGTGCCCGACGCGTTCGCCGCGGCCATGGACGACGACCTCGGGACGCCGGCCGCCGTGGCCGTCATCCACGACCTCGTCCGGCAGGGCAACAGCGCCCTCGCCACCGGTTCGTCGGTCGCCGCGGGGTTCGCGGCCTCGGTGCGCGCGATGCTGCGCGTGCTCGGTCTCGACCCGGCCGACCCCACCTGGGGTTCTTCGTCGAGCGGTGGGTCAGAGGCGCTGGCGGGCGTCGTGGACGGCCTGGTCGCCGGGCTGCTGGAGGAGCGCGCGCAGGCCCGGGCGGACAGGGACTTCGCGCGCGCCGACGCGATCCGCGACCGGCTCGCCGATGTCGGGATCGTGCTCGAGGACACCCCCGCCGGGCCCAAGTGGTCGCTGGGCGGCTCGGTCTGATGGCGGGCAACTCCTCGCGCCGGGGCGCGGTGCGCAAGTCGTCGAAGAAGCCGGCCGCCGGGTCGGGTGGGCGGGTGCGGCGCGGGCTGGAGGGCAAGGGCCCGACGCCCAAGGCGACCGAGCGGCCCTACCACAAGGCGGCGAAGGCCAAGTCCCGCTCCGAGCGCGAGGCCGCGAAGCGCCCCCAGCGGCGGACCACCAAGTCGTCGGAGGCGGAGTGGCTGGCCGGGCGCAACTCCCTGGTGGAGGCGCTGCGCGAGGGAGTGCCCGTGACCACGATCTATGTCGCCGAGGGCGCCGAGCGCGACGGCCGGCTGCGCGAGGTGTTCAAGGTGGCGGCCGAGCGCGGGTTGGCGCTGCTGGAGGTGCCCCGGGGCGAGCTCGACCGGATGACCGGTGGGGCGGTGCACCAGGGGCTGGCCGCCCGGCTGCCGGCGTACGAGTATGCGCACCCTGACGATCTGCTCGGGCGTGCCGCGGAGGCAGGCGAGGCGCCGTTGATCGTGGCGCTCGACTCGATCACCGACCCGCGCAACCTGGGCGCCGTGATCCGCTCGGCCTCCGGGTTCGGGGCGCACGGCGTGCTCATCCCCGAGCGCCGGGCCGCCGGCATGACCGCCGCCGCCTGGAAGACCTCCGCCGGTGCGGCTGCCCGGGTGCCCGTCGCCCAGGCGGTCAACCTGGTGCGCCAGCTGAAGGCCTATCAGGACGCCGGATGCATGGTCGTCGGACTGGCGGCCGAGGGCGAGGTGTCGCTGCCGGACTTCGACCTGGGTGACGGCCCCCTGGTGCTCGTCGTCGGCTCCGAGGGCGAGGGTCTCTCCCGGCTGGTCGCCGAGACCTGTGACCAGCTGGTGTCGATCCCGATGTCGTCGTCGCTGGAGTCGCTGAACGCCGGCGTCGCCGCCGGCATCGCCCTGTACGCCGTGTCCCAGGCCCGCCCCTGACCGCGAGCGCGGGTGGGGAAGCGCCGGAGTCGCCGGTCCGGGGTGGGAGGGCGTGGTACACAGGGGCGATGTCAGCGCGGTGGCCGTCGTGGCGGGTCCGCCTGCCCTCACGCCGTACGGCGGCGCACGCGGCCGCGCTGCTGGTGGTCTGGCTGATCGTGTCGGCGGGCGCCAGCCTCGCGATCTTCCTCGGTTCCAGCCGCACGGTCGTCGTCGCGAGCCACGAGACCGTCGTCCGCCCCACCCTCACCCGCCAGATCGAGCTCCACACCGGGCCGCTCCTGCCCGACCTGCGGCTCGCCTCCCCCACCGTCGTCGGCGCCGACCTCACCCTCGGCAAGACCGAGTCGAAGACGCTGGACGAGCTGGTCAGCCGCTACGCCTTCATCGCGACCCGTCCCGAGGCGCAGGTCGTCCCGGTCGAGTCGGCGCTGCGCGACATGGCGTACGACGCGGTGCTGCTGGGCGCGCTCGTGGGCGCCGCCCCGGTGGGCGTCTGGCTGCTCGTGGGTCCGGACCGGCGCCGCGAGCTGCTGGCCGACGCGCGCCGGCCGGTCGGGCTCGTGGGCGTGCTCGCGCTCGTCGCCGCCCTCCTGGTCGGCACCGTCCCCTGGCTCACCGGACGCGGGGCCGGCCAGCCCCACCGCGAGTGGACCTCGCTGCAGGACTACGTCGGCGCCGACCTCGCCCTGCCGTCCGAGCTCGACGGGGTCGAGGTCCGCACCGACGTGACCAGCGCCGAGTCGCAGCGACTGATCGCCAGCGCCGTCGACACCTACCGCGCCAGCAAGGAGTGGTACGCCGAGGCGACGGCGGCGGCTGCGCTGCTGGAGCTGCGACGCCCGGAGGAGGGCGAGACCGTCGCCATCCTGGTCTCCGACCGCCACGACAACATCGGCATGGACCCCGTGGCCCGGGCGATCGCCGATGCCGCGGGGGCGACGGCGGTCCTGGACGCCGGCGACGACACCTCGGCGGGCCGCTCGTGGGAGGCCTTCAGCCTCGACTCGCTCAACGAGGCCTTCTCCGACCTCGACCGGTTCGCGGTGGCCGGCAACCACGACCACGGGCCGTTCGTGGGCGGCTACCTCGCCGATCGGGGGTGGACGGTGCTCGACGGCGAGACCGTGGACGGGCCGGGCGGGTCGCGGCTGTGGGGTGTCGACGACCCGCGGTCGAGCGGCCTCGGCAACTGGCGCGACGAGCCCGGTCGCTCCTTCGCCGACACGGTCTCACTCGTGGCTGACGACGTCTGCGCCGCGGACGAGCGAGTCAACACCCTGCTCGTCCACGACGCGGCGCTCGGCTCGGAGGCCCTGGCCCGGGGGTGCGTGGACCTGGTCGTGGGCGGCCACCTCCACGTCCAGGTCGGTCCCACCGAGCAGACCGGTGAGAACGGCGCGACCGGCTACAGCTACACCACCGGCACGACCGGCGGCGCGGCGTACGCCATCGCGGTCGGCAGCAAGCTGCGGCGCCAGGCCGAGGTCACCCTGATCACCTACCGCGACGGCCGGCCGGTGGGGATCCAGCCCGTGGTGCTCGGCACGGACCTGACGTTCGAGGTGCAGGACTACGTCCCCCTCACCTACGCCGAGCCGCGGGGCGACGGCGCATAGGATCGCAGGATGCCGACGCGCGTGGACCGACTGCTGCCCACCGAGGAGGCGGAGGCGCTCCTCGAGCTCACCCGCGAGATCGCCGAGAAGGAGCTGGCTCCGCGCGTCCACGATGCCGAGGAGACCGGTGACTTCCCCGCGGACGCCTACGCGGTGCTGGGTCGCTCGGGTCTGCTCTCGCTGCCCTTCCCCGAGGCCGACGGGGGTGGCGAGCAGCCCTACGAGGTCTACCTGCAGGTCGTGGAGGAGGTCGCCGCCGCCTGGCCGAGCGTGGGCGTCGGACTGTCCGTCCACACGCTCACGGCGTCGGTCGTCGCGGCGCACGCCACCTCCGACCAGCGCGCCACTTGGCTGACCCGCATGCTGTCGGGGGACTGGCTCGGCGCCTACTGCCTGTCGGAGCCGCAGGCCGGCTCCGACGTCAGCGCCATCCGCACCCGCGCGGTGCCGGACGGAGGGGCCTACACGGTCAGCGGCAGCAAGCAGTGGATCAGCAACGGGTCGTGCGCGGACTACTACATCCTGTTCGCGCGCACCTCCGACGACGCCCGCCGCGGTCTGTCGGCCTTCATCGTCCCGGCCGACACCGCCGGCATGAGCTTCGGGCCGCCGGAGAAGAAGATGGGCCTGCACTGCGACGTCACCACCCCGGTGCTGTTCGAGGGCGCCTCGATCCCCCAGGGTCAGCGGCTGGGCGAGGAGGGCGACGGCATGCGGATCGCGCTCGGAGCCCTCGACTCCGGTCGGCTCGGCATCGCCGCGGTGGCGACCGGCATCGCCCAGGCGGCGTTGGCGTACGCCGTCGACTACGCGCGAGAGCGGCGACAGTTCGGCAGGCCGATCGGCGACTTCCAGGGGATGCAGTTCCTGCTGGCCGACATGGCCGCCGACGTCGAGCGGGCGCGGGCGGCCTACCTCCACGCCGCGCGGCTCAAGGACGCGGGACTCCCGTTCACCCGTCAGGCCAGCATCGCCAAGGTCACCGCGACCGACGCCGCGATGCGGGTGACGACCGACGCCGTGCAGGTGCTGGGCGGCAACGGCTACACACGCGACTACCCCGTCGAGCGGCTCTTCCGCGACGCCAAGGTGACCCAGATCTTCGAGGGCACCAACCAGATCCAGCGCATGGTCATCGCGCGCGACCTGCTGCGCTGACCCCGAAACCCGGGGCGGAAGCGGCGGGCGGGATCGAGCCGACTGCCAGGATGGCCGCATGACGGACCTTCCCGACACCACCCGCCAGCTGCGCTCGCTCGTCACCGAGCAGGGCCAGGTCCGGATCTCGGTGGAGGCCGTGCCGACGCCCGTCCCGCGGGCCCACCAGGTCCTGGTCCGCGTCGAGGCCGCGCCGATCAACCCCTCCGACGTGGCGCTGCTGCTGGCGATGGCCGACCCGGACGTGGCCGAGGTCGATCACACACCCGACGGGCCGGTCGTCACCGCGCCGGTGCATCCCGCCGTGCTGCCCGGCCTCAGGGCGAGGGTCGGCCGGTCGATGCCGGTCGGCAACGAGGGGGCGGGCACGGTCGTCGCGGCGGGAGACTCGCCCGAGGCGCAGGCGCTGCTCGGCCACAGGGTGGGATTCGCCGGGGACGGCAGCTACGCCGAGCACGCCGTGGCCATGCCGCAGTCCTGCCTGGTGCTCCCGGACGGCGCCTCGGCGGCCGACGGGGCGGCCTCGTTCGTGAACCCGCTCACGGCCCTCGGCATGGTGGAGACGATGCGGCGAGAGGGCCACCCGGCCCTGGTCCACACGGCCGCCGCCTCCAACCTGGGCCGGATGCTGCTCCGCGTGTGCCTCGCCGACGGGGTCGAGCTCGTCAACGTCGTACGCCGGCCGGAGCAGGTCGAGCTGCTGCGGGACCTCGGAGCCCGACACGTCGTCGACTCGAGCGCCGAGACGTTCATGGGCGACCTGGTCGGCGCGATCCGGGCCACCGGCGCCACGATGGCCTTCGACGCGGTCGGGGGCGGCCGACTCGCCAGCGACCTCCTCAACGCGATGGAGGCGGCAGTCACCGACCCGGAGGCCCCCTACAGCCGTTACGGCACGACCGTGCCCAAGCAGGTCTACGTGTACGGCGCCCTGGACCGCCGGCCGATCGAGCTGCGCCGCGGCTTCGGCTTCAGCTGGGGTGTGGGTGGCTGGCTGCTGATGCCGTTCCTGGCCTCGCTCGCCCCCGACGACCTGCGCGGGCTCCGCACCCGGGTGGCCGGCGAGCTGACCACCACGTTCGCGAGCACCTTCACCCAGGAGATCTCGCTGACCGAGGCGCTCGACCTCGACGTCCTGCGGCGCTACGCCCGAGCCGCCACCGGCGAGAAGTACCTCCTCGTCCCCTGACCGGCAGCCTCACTCGGCCGCGATCGCCTCCTCGGGCTTCTGGGCGAGCACCGTGTCGATGTAGTCGCGGGCGGTGAGGAAGATGTCCACCTCGTGGCCCGCCTGCTCGGAGAGGTACCACCGGTGCACCAGCACCTCGTGGTAGAACTCCGCGGGCTCCAGCCTGCCCCGGAGTGCCGGCGGGATGAGCATCGTCACCGGCTCGTAGAACTCCGCCATCCAGCGTGCCGCCACGAGCGCGCGGTCCACCCGGCCCAGGTCGGCCGACGCGGTAAACCCGGCGATGTCGTTGAGGAGCCGCCTGGCCTGGTTGTCCTCCACGGTCATGCCCGTGAGGTCGCGCAGCTCCCGTTGATGGTGCCCGAGCTCGACGACCTTGGGCCGGATGCGCACCTGATCGCCGTCGAGGTCGGTGACGATGTCGAGCTCGTCGACGTCGAAGCCGAGCTCGTTGAGCCGCTCGATCCGCTCCTCGAGCCTCCACATCTCCTCCGCCGAGAAGTGCTGCTCGCTGGTGAGCTCGGCCCACAGCGCGTGGTAGCGCGTCTCGAGCAGCTCGATGATCTCGTGGGCCTCCATCTCGGCGTAGGTCTCCTCGTCGCTCGCCTGGAGGTCGAGCAGCTCGCCGAAGATGTTCTCGATGCCGACGCGGAGGTCGTAGTCGCGCATCTCGTCGGAGAGGGCCGGCCGGAGCTCGCCGGTCTCGGCGTCGACGAGGTACGCCGTGAACGCGCCGGCGTTGCGGCGGAACAGCACGTTGGACAACGACACGTCGCCCCAGTAGAAGCCGGCCAGATGGAGCTGCACCAGCAGCACCACCATGGCGTCGACCAGCGAGGGCAGGTGCTCGGTGCGGACGCCGTGCCGGAAGAGGCTGCGGTAGGGGAGCGAGAAGCGCAGATGACGGGTGACCAGGGCCGTCAGCAGCGGCCGCCGCTGGCGGTCGAGGCGGCCGGTGACCACCGCCTGCGGGACGACGGCCGGCAGCCCGATCCGCTGGAGGTCGCGCAGCAGGGTGTACTCCCGCCAGGCCATCTCCTCCTGGGTCTCCTTGACGGCGTAGACCTGGTCGCGCAGCTGCACGATCCGCACCGTGTGGCGGGACAGGCCGCGCGGGAGCGGGACGACGTACGGGTCTCCCCACTCCTCCAGTGGCGTCGCCCAGGGCAGGGTGACGATCGCCGGGTCCGGCCGGCTCGCCGCGATCCGCAGGGCCATGACCGCGAGCCTAGTGAACGCAGGCGGGGTCGGCGCGGAGGTTCATCGCCGTCTCAGCGCGGCGGCCAGGCTGCGGGCCCGCTGGAGGGCGGGCAGGTCCTCCAGCAGCAGCGGCCGGCCGTCGGGACCGCTGAGCGGGACGCTCCAGTTGGGGTACTCGCGGTGGGTCCCCGGCTGGTTCTGCGTACGCCGGTCACCGACCAGGTCGGGCACGGCCACACCGACGAGTCGCGAGGGCGAGCGGGTGAGGAGTGCGTGGAGCGCCTCGACGGTCTCCCGCTCGTCGGCGCCGTCGGCGAGCAGGCCACGCTCGCGGGCCAGCGCGAGCACGGCGTCGCGCTCGCGGGCGGCGATGTCGAGCTCCTCGCCGACCGGCCGGGTCAGCAGTCCCAGGCTCTCCCGGAGGTGGACGTGCTCGCCGGCGAGGTAGCCGGCGGTCGGCGGGAGGTCGTGGGTCGTGACCGACGCCAGGCACAGCTCGCGATAGGTCTCCGGCGCCCGCGGCGCGCCGTCCTCCCACTCGAACCACAGGATCGACGTGCCGAGGATGCCGCGCTCGCGCAGGTAGTCGCGCACCGACGGCTCGACCACCCCGAGGTCCTCGCCCACCACGAACGCCCCCGCGCGGTGGGCCTCGAGCATGAGGATCGAGACCATCGCCTCGTGGTCGTAGTGCAGGTAGGCGCCCCGGTCGGCGGGGCTGCCGTCGGGGATGCACCAGAGGCGGAAGAGCCCCATGACGTGGTCGATGCGCAGGCCCCCGGCGTGCCGGAACGCCGTCTGCAGCATCGCCCGGTAGGGGGCGTAGCCGAGCTCGGCGAGACGGTCGGGCCGCCAGGGCGGCTGGCACCAGTTCTGGCCGACCTGGTTGAAGGCGTCGGGCGGGGCGCCCACCGACACCTCGGTGGCGAGCGCGTCGCCGAGGGTCCACACCTCGGCGCCGGCCGGGTGGACGCCGACGGCCAGGTCGGTGACGACCCCGATGGCCATGCCGGCGTCGCGGGCGGCCGCCTGGGCGGCGGCGAGCTGCTCGTCGGCGACCCACTGGAGCCATGCGTAGAGCTCCACCCGGTCGCTCAGGTCCTCCGCGAGCTCAGCCACCGCCGACGAGCCGGGGTCACGCGCCCAGTCGGGCCACGGCCGGTCGGGCCCGTCGGTGTGGCTGAAGAGCTCGTGCAGCGCACACCACAGCGCGAACTGCTGCAACGGCTCCCCCTGCTCCCGCAGGAAGGCGTCGAGCGCCTCCTGCCGCGGCTTGCTGCGGGGGGCCGCGAAGACCAGCTCGAGGGCGTCGAGCTTGGCGCGCCACGCGGGGTCGCGGTCGAGGAGGCCGTCGGGGCCGGGCGTCCGGGCGGCGGCGGCCAGTCGCTCGATGATCACCTGCGGGGTGGTGGCCAGGCCGCGCGCCTCCTCGATGGCCTCGACGCGGACATAGAGGGGGTTGAGGAAGCGTCGCGACGTCGGGAGGTAGGGCGAGGGCTCCAGCGGCGGCACCGGCTCCCCCGCGTGCAGCGGGTTGACCAGCACGAAGTCCGCGCCGAGCTCGGCGCCCCAGGCGGCCAGCGTCGCCAGGTCGGCGAAGTCGCCGACCCCCCACGAGCCCCGCGAGCGGACGGCGTACAGCTGGGCGGTGAGGCCCCACGCCTGCTGGGGTAGGTTCGCCGGGAGCTCGAGGCGTGCAGGGGCCACCACGAGCAGCGCCTCGGCGCTCGCGGCGCCGCTGGTGGCGCGCAGCGTGTGGTAGCCCAGCGGCAGGTCGGCGGGCAGCTCGAAGCGGGCCTCGCCGATCGCCTCGCCGTCGACGACGGTGGCCGGGACGTTGTGCTCGACCTGCCGGGGCTCGCGGCGCCCCCCGCCCTCGGTGAGGATCTCCAGGCTCAGCGGTGCCCCGTCGGGCACGTGCGCCAGGACCGACCCCGGTGTCCCGTGCGTCGCCACCACCACGGGCGGCAGCATCCGACGCCAGGGTCGCTCGTCGCGCTCGCGCAGCGCCTGCTGGACCGCCGCCTCGGAGTCGGCCTCGATCCCGAACACCCGGAGCACCGCCGCGACCGTGGAGACCGAGATGGTGGTGTGACGCCCCTGCCAGTCCCAGTAGTCGGTGCCGACGCCGCAGCGACGCGCCAGGTCCTCCAGCGCGGGCCAGCTGCTGACGTCGGCGTCACCAGAGACCGCGGCGGAGGCGGCGTCGGAGGACTCGCCCGCGGAGGTCATGCGGGCCATCCTCTCCTGACCGGCGCGGCCGTGGCACGACCGGGCCCGGATGCGGAGACGAGCGCGGGGTGCCGCGGCCGGCGCCGACGAGTGTGGCGAGCGTGAGCGGGATCTTCATGGCGGGTCCTCCTGGGTGGCCGGCCGGGTGGCCGGCGGAGGACAGCAGGACAGCGGGAGCGCGTCAGCATGGCGTCAGCGCGAGCCCTGCGCACGGCGTACGACGTCGCGGCGCGGGGCCGGCGGCGCGGCTACCATGGAGCGCCGTCCGCCGAGCGCTCGCAGAAGACGTGGTCGGGCGCAGGCCGCGTTAGCTCAGTGGTAGAGCACCCGCCTTGTAAGCGGACGGTCGTCAGTTCGATCCTGACACGCGGCTCACTGTGGGCCGGCTCCTGTGGGGTCGTGTGCCTGTGCCGTCCTGGTCCGAGCGGGGCCGGGGCACACGACCTCCTGGTCGCCTGTCCTGTCAGCGGACCCGCCGCACCTCGAACTCGCACCGAGGAGCGGCGATCGACTCCTGGGCGGCGACCAAGCGGAGCTCGCGCTCCCCGCTGGCGAGCGTGGCCTCGAGCACGGCGTACACCGACGACATGGTGCGGGCCAGCGCCTCGGCGGGGGAGCCGGACTCGTGGAGGTGAGCGGTGAAGAGGGCTGCGGTGAGGTCGCCGGACCCGTTGGCCTTCATCGGCAGGAGGGGGGTCTGGGCGAGCCAGGCGCCGTCGCCGGTGACGACCAGCATCTCGATCGTGTCGGCGGGCCGCCCGGATCGCTCCACCGACGTGACGAGCACGGTGTCCGGACCGGTCGCCCGGAGCAGGTCGGCCGACGCGAGCACCTCGTCCAGGGTCTCGGGCCGGGTGTCCGTCAGGAAGCCGAGCTCGAACTGGTTGGGAGTCACGATGTCGGCCGCCGGCACGACCCGTTGCCGGATCACCGGCGGGATGGCCGGGTCCACGAAGCAGCCCGACCTGGCGTTGCCCATCACCGGGTCGCAGGTGTACGTCGCCGCGGGGTTGACCGCCTTGACCCGGGCCACGGCCTCGAGGATCACGTCGGCGATCGCCGGGCCGCCCTGGTAGCCGGAGAGGACGGCGTCGCAGCTCGGCAGGACGCCTCTCTCCTCGATCCCGGTGACGACGGCCGCCACGTCGTCGGGGGCGATCAGCGGCCCCCGCCACGCGCCGTACCCGGTGTGGTTGGAGAAGTTCACCGTCAGCACCGGCCACACCTCGTGCCCCAGCCGCTGCAGCGGAAACACCGCCGCGGAGTTCCCGACATGCCCGTAGGCGACGTGGGACTGGATCGACAGGATGCGCACCGGCCCATCCTGGCAGGGCCCGTTGTCCACAGGTTTCGGGGATAGTCCAGTGTGTTTCTGTGGTGAATCCGGGATATCCACAACGGAAACACACTGGACTATCTCGGGGAGAGCCTCACGGGAGGGGGTCGGCGGAGCCGAGCACCCACATGGCGGTGCCGTGGGCGCCGAGGCGGCGGGCCAGGGCCAGGCGGTGGCGGTAGGAGCGTCGGTCGTCCCACCACAGCGTCGTCCCGTCGGCGAGCTCGGCGCTCCACTCGGCGGCTCTCCGGTGCCACACCGGCGTCGCGCCGTCGTCGGCGACCAGCCGGCGCGCCCGGCGCGGGCTGATCTCGCGGCTCTTGCCGGACGCCGGCCAGATCACGCCGAAGCCGGCGATCCCCAGGTCGACCTTGCGCAGTGGCACCGTGCGAGCGAGGACCTTCATCGTCCGTCGCTGCCAGCCGAGCGCTCCGATCGGTCCGGGGCGCGACCAGGTGCCGTGCTGGGAGTAGGTCATCAGCGCGAACCGGTCGACGTAGCGGGAGAGTCTCGTCAGCGAGAAGCCCGACCGCTCGTACTCACGGATCGACGTGCGGGCGCCGAGGTCCATCGACAGGGGTACGCCGGCCGGCAGGCGTCGCGAGAGCAGCCGCACGAAGGCCACCAGGTCTGCACGGTCGCGCCCGTGCATCGCCTCCAGGTCGACGGTGAAGCCGTCCCAGCCCTCCCGCCGCACGATCCGCGCGATCCTGTGCACGGCGGCCCGCCGGTGCCGGGTCGAGGACAGGAACGTCGTCACCAGCTCGGAGTCGAAGTCACCGGTCGCCGAGCTCCAGTTGGAGAGCAGGAGCTCGCCCTTCAGCCCGTGGCGGTGCGCCCCGCGCAGCAGCGCGCGCAGGCCACGGTGGGAGCCGGTGACATCGCTGCCGTCGAGCCGGACGGTGAGGCCGGACACTCCGACGATGTCGAGCGCGTGGGCATCGCGACCGAGGACGCGGGGGTCGAGCCCGGCCATCGCGTAGCCGGTGACGACGAGAGCCCGCCCGGGACGGGCGCCCCGCTCCGCGCCGGCGTACGACGGCGACGCGAGGAGGGAGGCCCCCAGCAGGGCGGCGACCACGGCGGCGAGGAGGCGTCTCATGCCCCCATCGTCACTCAGTGGGAGCGGGTCAGGCCACCTGCAGCGAGCGCTTCGACAGACCCATCCAGAATCCGTCGACGACCTGGATCCCGGGGTCGTCCGGCGTGCTGGCCGCCCCGAGGGTGACGAAGAGCGGCGTGTAGTGCTCGACGGTCGGGTGGGCATAGGGCATGCCGGGCGCCTTGCTGCGGTAGGCCGCGAGCGTGTCGACGTCGCCCCTCGAGAGGGCATCGGCGGCCCAGGCGTCGAAGTCGGCCGACCACCCGGGGACGGCGGCGTCGATGCGCCACTCGGTCAGGAACGGCAGCCCGTGGGTCAGGAAGCCGGACCCGATGATCAGCACGCCCTCATCGCGCAACGGCCGCAGCCGCGCGCCGATCTCCATGAGGCGCTGCGGGTCGTGCGTCGGCATCGACATCTGCAGGACGGGGATGTCGGCGCCGGGGTACATGATCCGGAGCGGCACCCAGGCGCCGTGGTCGAGCCCGCGGCTCGCGTGCTGGTGGACCGGCTCGGTGTCGGGCATCAGGCCGGCGATGCGCTGCGCCAGCGCCGAGGCGTCGGGCGTGGCGTAGGTCATCTGGTAGTACTTCGGCGCGAATCCGCCGAAGTCGTAGACCAGCGGGACCCCCGAGGCGGTGAGCGACAGCGGCGCCGACTCCCAGTGGGCGCTCACGATCAGGATCGCCTTCGGCCGGGGCAGGTCGGCGGCCCAGGCCGCCAGCTGTCCCGACCACACGGGGTCGTCGAGCAGGGGCGGAGCGCCGTGGCCGATGTAGAGCGCCGGCATCCGGTCGGTGGGGTGCTGAGTCACACCACCCAGAATAGTTTCGCTTTCAACTTTATTCCACTCCACCGCCCGGCTGCGCGGGCAGCGACCAGTCGAGCGGCTCGCCGCCCTGCGCGGCGAGCATCTGGTCGACCCTCGAGAAGGGCCGGGAGCCGAAGAAGCCCTTGGCCGCCGACAGCGGCGACGGGTGCGCCGACTCGACCCGCGGGACGTCGCCGAGCCGGGCCGCGAGCGACTGCGCCTTCCGGCCCCAGAGGATGGCCGCGAGCGGGCCACCGCGTGCGGCGAGCGCTCCGATCGCGCAGTCGGTCACCTCCTCCCAGCCCTTGCCCTGATGGGAGTCCGACGAGGACGGTCGCACCGTCAGCACCCTGTTGAGCAGCATCACCCCACGGTCCGCCCACGCGGTCAGGTCTCCGTGAGCGGGCGGTTCGACGCCGAGGTCGTCGCGCAGCTCGGTGTAGATGTTGCGCAGCGACCCCGGCAACGGGCGTACGTCGGGTGCCACCGCGAAGCTGAGCCCGATCGGGTGTCCGGGCGTGGGGTAGGGGTCCTGGCCCACGATCAGCACGCGTACGTCGCCCAATGGACGCTGGAAGGCACGGAAGATGCGGTCGCCGGCCGGGAGGTAGGGGCGCCCCGCCGCGAGCTCCTCGCGCAGGAAGGCCCCCATCGCCGAGATCCGCTCGTCGACGGGAGCCAGCACGGCAGCCCAGTCCGGGGCCATCAGACCCTTCTCGACCAGACCCGACAGCGCGCTCACACCGGCACTCCAGTCCTGCCGCCGACGGCGGGGTCGTCCCGGACCCGGAAGAGGAGGACGACGAACCACACGCCGATCCCGAACCCGACCAGAGCCAACGGCACGACTAGCAGCGTCTCCGACGACGCGCCAGTGGCTCCCCGGCCGAAGGCGGCGGTGATCGGCACCAGCAGCACCGTCAGCGCCAGGTCGGCCCAGCGGATGATCTCGGCCTCGCGCGCACGGTCGGGCAGGTGCGCCAGGACGTGCACCAGTCCGGTGCAGACCGAGAACACGAAGGCGGTCTGCAGCAGCGTCTCGACCGTGCCCCACGGGTCCGGCAGCTCCGCCGCGACCACCAGCGGCAGCGACATCGCCACCTCGATCCCCGCCACGACCATCGCGACGCGGAAGCCCACCGCCCGTGACCCGAGAGCGGCGAGCCCGATCGCGGCCAGCAGCCAGCCGGCCGGGTCGGGCAGCACGTCGAACCCGTTGAACCTCAGGTCGACGAACGCCAGGAGGAAGCCCCAGACCGTGATGCCGAGGGGGGTGGACACGCGGTCACCGTACCGGCCGCGACAACCGGTCCAGGAAGGCCACCAGGAGAGCCTCGCGCATCGGCGGCGACGCCACGTCGAGCAGCGCGTTGACCCCGGCCAGCCGGGGCGGCAGGGACAGCCCGTCGGCGTTCTGGCCGACCAGGCCCGACGCGGCGAGCAGCCCGTCGAAGTCGTCGTCGGAGAGCACGGCGGGGTCGAGCGCCTCGATGAACGCGACGACCTCCGGGTCGACGACCACCGGGCCGGCTGCCACGGCGACGGCCACCGAGTCCGCGAGGGCCACGAGCAGCTCGTCGAGGTGCGCGAGCGTCGCCGCGCTGACGGTGAGGTGCAGGTTGGGCGGCGCGCCGGCGTACGAGAGCTGCGGCTGCAGGTACCACCCGCGCTCCTTCATCTCGTCGGCCACCGTGAAGGGGTCGCAGGTCCGGTCGGTGAGCAGCGTGACCAGGGTCGAGTCGGGGGCCGCCATCACGGACAGGCCGTCGATGCCCGCGACCCCGGCGACGATGCCGTCGGTCGCGACGAACGCCTGGCGGGCCAGCTCGAGGTAGCCGTCGTCGCCGATGGCCTGTACGGCGGTCCAGGCGCCCGCGAGGGGACCGCCGGACTTCGTCGACTGCAGCGTCGCGTTGAGCATGGTGTAGCCCGGCCAGTGAGCGGAGGCGAAGTACTGCGGCCGCCGGAGGGCGGAGGTGCGGTGGAGCAGCAGGGACGTCCCCTTGGGGGCGTAGGCGTACTTGTGGGTGTCGACCGAGATCGACGTGACGCCGTCCACGGCGAACGTCCACGGCGGCACGGCCCGCCCCAGTCGCGACGCGTAGGGCAGCACCCAGCCGCCGATGCAGGCGTCGACGTGGCAGCGCACTACGCGCGCCGCGTCCACG
>CAZQCA010000010.1:0-28046 GCA_964591845.1 uncultured Nocardioides sp. | reverse complement strand
TCACCCTCAAGAAGTCGGAGGCGGCGTACTCCCCCACCACGATGTACCGCGACTATCCGATCAGCCCCACGCTGTTTCACTGGGAGTCGCAGTCGACCACTTCGGGCAACTCACCCACCGGCCGGCGTTACCTGAATGGAACCAGCGCCGTGCTGCTCTTTGCTCGCGAGCAACAGCGCGACGAGATCGGCACATCGCCCTACCTGTTCCTCGGGCGCGCGCAGTACGTGAGCCACCAGGGCAGCAGACCGATCGCCATCACTTGGCGGCTGGAGCACGCGATGCCGACCGAGGTCTTCAACGCTGCATCCGTGGCCGCGGTGTGAGACGCGCCCACGCCACTGAAGCGCGACGCATGCGCTCCGCCGGTCGGGAGGGATGCTGGGCGATCGACAGCCTCGACTCACGATTCGACGTGCCCTCGGGGTGATGCTTCGACGAAGCGCTCAATCGAATCGGCCGTGACCCTCATCGTTTTGCGCCGAGGCGAGCGGCTTCGAGCCGTCCCTCGGCACCTTCGCGCCGGAGCGCACGTGGAGACCGCGACTGCGTCGGCGGCATCGACGAGCGGTCGAGCCGAGGTTCAGCCAACGTCACATCAATTGACCCCTCCCCCGGCTTCTAGCCCGATCGAAGCTGTGGGAGGGTCGACGCGAGCCCCCGCAAGAAACTGTAGGGACCAGGATCACGCGGGATTTCCCGAAAGCCCCCGGGCGTCGCGTGGAGCGCCTAGCCTCCCCGGCATGACGAACATATCGGGCCCTCAAGATCCCCATACCCCCACCACCCCGGCCGGCTGGTATCCCGACAGTCAAGGCGCGATGCGCTGGTGGAACGGCACAGCGTGGACGGATCACGTGCAGCAGGGCACGAGCCCCCAGCCAGCACCCCAGACCGGAGCCAAGACCAAGAAGCCGTGGTTCAAGAAGCCCGTCTGGTGGGCCGCCGCGGCCGTGCTGGCGATCGTGGCCGCCGCGGGAGCCAGCGGCGCTGGCGGCGACGAGTCGAGCAAGGACTCGCCGTCGGCGGCCAGTGATTCGAGCGCTCCCGAGCCTGACGAACCGGTCGCAGACTCCTCGGATGCGGAGGACGACGCCGAGGAGGCCGCCCCCGAGGAGGAGCCGAAGCCGACGAAGAAGCCGGAGCCGAAGTTCACGGTCTCGCAGGAGAACGCGATCGAGTCCGCCCAGTCCTACCTTGACTACGCCGCCTTCTCCGAGAAGGGCCTGATCGACCAGCTGTCGTCGAAGTACGGGGACGGCTTCCCGCGCAAGGACGCCGTCTTCGCCGTCAACCACATCAAGGTCGACTGGAACGCGGAGGCGGTCGAGTCTGCGAAGTCCTATCTGGAGTTCAGCTCATTCTCCCGTCAGGGTCTCATCGAGCAGCTGACCTCGGAGTACGGCGACCAGTTCACGATGAAGCAGGCTCTCTATGCGGTGAAGAAGGTCGGGCTCTGAGCCCCTGACCGGCTCGGACGGCGGGAGCGCCGATCTCGTCTGCGGCCGATGCGCGGTGGTGGGTCGGGATAGAGCGGGCAGTCGCCGTACGCGCCGTTACTGACCAAGATGCCGTGATGCTATGATGCGTTGATGCGCACGACGCTGGACATCGAAGACGCAATCCTGGCTGCGGCTCGGTCGTTGGCGCGCGCACGTGGCATCAGCCTGGGCGCAGCGGTGTCCGAGCTGGCTCGGCGTGGCCTCGGGATTCCGCTGGCAGGCGCGAGCGACGTACGTGTGGACGTGGGGTTCGCACCCTTCCCGATCCTGCTCGGGGATCCCGGTCATGTCGTGACGCCCGATCTGGTCAACGCTCATCGAGACGACGAGTGACGAGCGCGGACCCGGGCCGCCCGTGGCTGTGCGACGTCAACGTCCTCGTCGCGCTGGCGCTGTCGACTCATGTCCATCACCAGGCGGCTCACGCAGCGCTGCGGCAGCATCGGCAGCCCTGGATGACCACGCCGCTCACTGAGGCCGCGCTGGCTCGGCTGCTGCTCAACCCCGGGGTCACGGGGACGGCCTTCATCGCCTCGGACGTCATGGCAGTGCTCAGCGGCATGCGACGGGATCCCCGCTGGCGGTGGCTCCCGGACTCCTCCACGCTCGCCGACCCCGTCATCGACACCTCGGTGCTCACGGGTCACCAGCAGATCACCGACCTTCATCTGGTCAATCTGGCGGCTGCCTCCGACGCTCTCCTGGTGACCTTCGATGCCGGGATCCCCGCCTCGATCGCGCCTGCCGATCGACGACACGTGCAGGTGCTGCCGCAGTAGGGCCTTGAGGCTGTCCCAGCGCCAGGCGCGAGGTCTACCCTCGGCAGATGAGCCCGCCGGGTGACGATCGGTTGGGACGGCAGGCCTGGGAGTCCGCCGTCGACGAGCTGCGCGATCTGGGCGGGCCGGAGCGGCCCGACGAGATCGGGCCGCTGAGGCGAGCCGAGCTGGACCACCGGCTCTATGGGTCGATCGTGTGGCCCAAGGCCCTCGGGCGGCCCGACGCGGTCGACGCGGCAGCGGGGTTCGAGGTGACGTCCGCCTGCCTGATCGAGAAGGAGGACTCCCCCGCCGGTCCGATCCTCGCCGAGGCGTTCGAGGAGGTGCTAGTGGTGGAGGAGCCGACGCAGACCGATGAGTACGTCGTGCGCATCTCGACCACCTACGCGGAGTCGAAGGACGGCACGACCACGCTGATGGCGACGTTCACCGACCTCCCCTGGGTCGGCGGTCGACGGCCCCGCCTCGAGCCGGCCAAGGGCTTCGTCCTCCGGCCGAGCGCGAGCGGCCCGGTGCAGGCGCCGGCGTTCCGGCTCTACCTCGACGCCCCGTCGTACGTCGGCGACGGGCCGGTGCCGGTCGGCTGAGGAGGGAGCACCCGTGAACCGAGAGCTGCCGCGCGACGATCACCTCGACCCCTCGGCGCCCGACCTCAGGCCTGCCGCGCCCGACCGGATCGACGTCGACCTGCCGTGGGACCGCACGTGGTTCCCGCGCAACCGCGCCGTCGTCCGCTGGGCGGCCGATGTCGGCACGCCCGCCCTCGAGGACTGGACCCAGGCGTTCGCGCTGCGCCACCAGGTGCAGGACATCAACTGGAACGCCGGTGGGTCCTCCTACACCCCGACCGGGGCGATGCACGACGCCGAGCCCCAGCCCTCGTGGGGCGCGCCGGAGCAGACGGCCGACGGCTGGGAGCTGCCGTTCGGCCTGCGCCTCTTCCCGGCCTCGCTCAACCGGATCGACGTCACCCTCCTCGATGTGCCGTGGCACGACCCGCCCTTCGGCCCGCCGCCGCTCAAGCGCCGGCACCTCCGGCCGGACTCATTCGAGCAGCCGATGTCGAGCGACGACGAGGCCGCGGCCTACGTCATCCCGCCGTTCGAGCTGATCTGGCACCGGCGGATCTGAGGCTCGTCTCACTCCAGGTCGTCGGCCAGCGAGGTCGCCCGGCCAGCGAGCGCGTCGAGCCCGACCGACACCAGCACCTGCGCGAGGACGCGCAGCTCGCGCACGATGTGCGCCAGATCGGGGTCGGGGCGGTCGGCGGCGCGGCGGTACTCGGCGATGGAGTCCTCGGCGGCGCTCTCGGCCCGGTCGCGCTCGCCGGCGGCGAGCTCGCGAACGGTGAGGGTACTGAGGGCGTCGGCGAGTGCCAGGTGGGCGGCCGAGGTGGGCTCGAGCGCAGCGCGGAGGACCTTCACGGCCGCGCGCTGGGCGCGGGCGGCCTCCTCGGGGCGGCCGTACTGCGCCATCAGGCGAGAGAGCAGGAGCAGCTCGCCGGAGATCTTGGCCAGGTCGGCGTTCGGCTTCTCGGCGGCGTCGACGTAAAGCGATCGCGACTCCTGCGCGGCCGCGAGGGCCTCGTCGTTGCGGTGGGCGTCCAGGAGGCGAACGGTCAGCGTGCTGAGCGCGTCGGCGAGGCGGATCAGCCCGTCGGCGGTGGTCGGCGGCGACTCGGCGCGCATCAGGGTGACCGCGACGTACTGCGCCTGGGCCGCCGGTGCGGGCAGCGGGCCGGCCAGCAGCCGCGAGAAGAGCGTGAGCTCGCGGATGCACGCCGGCGGCACCGGGTCGGGGTCGCCGGGTGCGACCGGCAGGGCGGCCGCGGCCGTGTAGTGCGCGATCGAGCCGGCCGCCATCGGCGCCGCCTCGTCGAGGCGTCCGACCTCGAGCAGGCGGACGGTCAGCGTGTGCTGGGCGTTGGCGACGTCGAGGCGCGCGTGCGGGTCGGCGGGGCTGGCCGTGGCCACCGCCTGGTAGACCGTGACGGCGCCGGTCATCGCGTCGGTGGCCGCCAGCGGCAGCTTCGCGACGAGCAGGTCCTTGCTCAGCCGGACCAGCTTGCCGGCCTCGCCAATCGTGCCGCCGAGCACGAGCCGGGCGATGCAGGCGGTGAGCCGGGCCTGGTCGTCCTCCGACAGTCCCGTCACCGCACCGAGGCCCGTCATGGTGGCCGTCTTGACGACGCGGTAGTCGCCGCCGGGCTCGCTCACCGCGACCTCGACCGGCACCGTGACCGGAAGGGTGTCTTCATGGGTGAGGGTCAGGCGGGCCGCGTCGAGGTCGACCGCGTAGCCCACGTTGGCGAAGCCCCCCGGCGTCGGGACCGAGAGCGTGCCGGTGTCCGAGGCCAGCGCGAGGCCACCGACGGTCCAGGTGACGCTGGGCGTCTTGACCCACGGCTCGCTGACGCGCGCATAGCCGCGCACGCGCAGCCGCATCGACGTCGTGCTCCGCCACTGGCGAGTCGCCGAGACCAGCTCGTCGCCGCACTGGTCGACGAACGTGAGCTCGCCGGTCGTGCTGATCGCCTCGGTGGCGTGGTCGACGTCCAGGTCGACCTTGCGCTCCGGGGAGAGCGACACCTCGATGCCGACCGAGTCGAGGTTGTCCTCGACGTCGATCACACGGAACGTGAAGGGCATCCACCGGGGCGCGACGTCCTGATTGGGGCCGAGCGGGACGACGATGCGGCCGCGATACCAGTTGACCGTCACCGCACCCTCGGTCATCAGCTGGTGCACGAACACGCCCTGGCGCGCGAGGTCGTCGCCGGTGGTCTCGAGGCCGCGGTCCCAGCCGTCGGCGGTGCGATACTCGACGTACGTGCGGAACTCGCCCGCCGGGAGGATCGCCTCGCCGGGCGGCCGGAAGACCGCCAGTGTCGGGAACGGCGTGGTGCGGGAGGCCGAGCCGAGCCGGAAGCGGACGACCTGGCTGCCCTCGAGCCAGGGGAACTCCACGACCTTGTCGGGCGGGATGGACTGCGGGTCCCAGTGGTGGAGGCCGGCGCGCGACATCATCGGACCGGCAGAGGTGCGCTGCGGGTTGGGCCAGCCGGTGGGGAGCGTCGGCACGAAGACCGGGCTGCCCCGGTAGCGAGGGCCCGACGGGTCGTCGTTGCGGGTCGCGAACGTCTCGGCCGACATCATGTCGACCGGGTCGCCGTACGCCGTGGTGAGCACGTACGGCGGCCGGCCGTCCCCGTCGTTGCCGTCGTTGAGCAGGCCGAAGGAGTGGTCGAGGCCGAGGATGTGACCGACCTCGTGGCAGAAGTAGGTGTGGCTGTTGGGGATCACCGGCAGCGTGCAGGCGGGCTTGCCGTTGAGGCTGTAGCCCGCGCCGCCCGCGTGGCTGATGTCCAGGGTCGCGGGCTGGCCGGGCTGGCCGGCAGCTGGGTTGGGCATCGGGAACGTGCCGGGGTGCAGCAGCACGACGTACGCGTCGAAGCCGTCGAGGACGGCGCCGCCCGGGAGCGCCCGGGTCGCGTTGAAGGCCGCCAGGCCGGTGACCTCGCGCGCGACCGGCGCGGCCGGCGGCATCGAGGCGACCGGGATGTCCACCCACGGCTGGAGGGCGCTGCCCTCGAAGTCGAGGTAGCCGCCCGTGGTGTCGGACCAGTAGCGGAAGACCGACCCCGGGCCGGTCATCATCATCTGGATGCAGGCCTCGTCGGAGATGCGCTGCCCGTTGTGGGTGGCCCGCAGGATGCAGACCTTGACGTTCTTGACCATGTCGCCCCCCGACGACTCGGACCGCCGCGGGCCGCCCCCTCGGACCGCGATCGGTGTTGCGTCGAGGATGGCGGTGCTCGGCCGCGGCGGCAACCGGGTTTAGGCCGCGTGGGTGACCTGGGGCCATCGCTGTGCCCTACTCGCAGCCGTAGCCGTCGCCGTCCGCGTCGAGGTCGTAGGGGTCGGAGCCGGTGATCGCCACCACGGTGGTGTACTTCGGCCCGTTGCCGCTGCCGCCCGCGCAGTCGTAGTCCGAGGCGGGTGGGAGGCAGGGTGAGTAGCCCGGCGTGCAGGCGGAGGCCGCGACGGTCGGCACCAGGCGGGCGACGACCAGCCTGACGACGGCGCCGGGGCGCGCCGGCTGTCCGGCGGCGGGGCGCTGCTCGAGCACGACGCCTCCGGTGCCGGAGGTGACGGTGCGCAACGTGCGCTCGACCCGGAACCCGGCTCGACGGAGGCGGGCCGCGGCGGCCCTCGCCTGCGAGCCGACGACGCCCACCACGCGGGGCAGGGGCACCGCGACGACCACCTCGATCGTCGAGCCGAGCGCGACGTCCTTGCCGGGCCTGACGCTCTGGCGCAGGATGCTTCCGGCCGGTTGAGCCGAGGGTCGGCGCTCCACCACCTCGATGACCAGACCGCGCTTCTCCAGCGCGCGTCGCGCGGCGCGGCGCGATCGGTCCTCCAGGTCGGGCACGGTCGCGGTGGCGGGCTCGTCGCTCGGAGTCGCGGAGGCGCCGGGAGTCTCTGCTTGGTCGTCCGAGTCGGCCGGGTCGTCGGCCTGGCCCAGCATCGTGAGCACGAGCACCACCGCGGCCACGACCGCGGCCGGCCACCAGGTGGTCATCCCCCGGCGCCGGGGTGGCGTCGACCGGAGCGGCGCTGACTGTGGTGGTGGGGCCGCCGGCGCGGGTGCCACGTGGCCGGTCCACTCGGCGCCCGACCAGTAGCGCAGCTGACGTGGCTGCCACGGGTCGGGATACCAGCCCGCCGGTCGCTGAGCCACGCCGCTCATGTCCACCCCCGAGATCGTGGGCCGCGCCCGAGATGGTCGGCCTTGGGGGGAGGGTAATCCCGCGCGGAGCCTCGCGAGGGCTAAGCCGCGAACTCGAGGATCACGGGTGGCTCGAGCACCCAGTCGACGCGGACCGGCGCGGGCGAGCGGCGCAGACCAGGTGGGTCGGGTGCCCGGCTGGTGTAGGTGTGGCCGGTGGGAGTCGTGATCGTGACGGTGTGAGGACCGGCCCGGCTGAGGAGCGGCTCGACGCGGGAGCGCCAGCCCGGGGCCTCCTTGGCCAGGTTGCAGGCCTCGCAGAGTCCCTGGCCGTTGACGTAGGACGTGGCGCCTCCCGCGGCCGCGGGGTCGACGTGGTCGGTGTGCCGGATCGGGGCGTCGCACCAAGGCGTGCGGCAGGTCTGGTCGCGCAGGGCGATCAGCGTCGCGAGCGTCTGGGGGAAGTGCCGGGTCGACGTCTCGATCGCCGCGAGCTGCCCGCTCGTCGGGCGGGTGAAGAGTCGCCGCAGCCAGGCCCGGTCGGAGGTGCGCACCAGGTCGCGGACGGTCTGGGCGGGCACCGGTCCGTAGCCGGCGACGTGGCCGGGCTCCGCGGCGCCGGAGAGGAGCGTGGCGTCGGTCATCACCAGGTTGACCATCACCGGCACCGCGTCGGCGCGCGCCTGCCCGGTGAGGCGCTCGACCAGCGTGTCGGCCATCGCCTGTCCCCGAGAGCGCCGGTCGCCGCCGGCACGCGCCGAGTCGGCTGCCCGGGAGAGGGCGGCGTGGCAGGCGACGCCCTGGGCGACCGGCAGCAGCGCGGTCAGCCACACCATCGTGTCGGGGGCGGGGCGGAGCGAGACGCTGCGCTCCTTGACGGCGTACGCCGCCCGGTCGACGACCGCCTGCGGGTCGACGCGGTAGGCCACCCGCGCGGCCTCGGCCGCGAGCTGCCGGTTGCCGAGCCGGGAGACGCGGGCGACGTCGCCGCACACCTCTGTGTCGACGCGGGCGCGGTCCTCGCGGGTGAGGCAGGCGGTCTCCTTGACCAGCAGCTGCGCGCGGTGCTCCGAGAGCGCGCCCGCGGCCAAGGCGCGCAGCGTGTGGGGCATCTCCTCGGTCAGCGCCCGCGCCAGCCCGACCAGGGTCGCGCCCCGGTGAGCCGACTCCCGGCGGGCGAGCGCGACCTGGGCGGCGATGCCCCGGCCGACCTCGGCCTCCCGCACCCCCGCGGCACGCTGCTCGGCACGCTGCGACCGCGCGAACTCCCCCGTGATCCGCGCCTGCGCCGCGGCCGCCGCCGACTTGAGCTCCTCCAGCGCCCGGAGCGTCTCGATGCGCTCGTCGTCGTCTGCGGGCAGCTCCGAGCCGGACAAGCCAACGGTCCACGACCGCACCGCCGAGGCCCCCAGCACCCCCTCCCGGGCGCCCTCGTGGGCACCTGGGAGACGTGGGATCTCGGGTTCGAACATGTGTTCGATTCTAGCGGACCGCGCTCCCTCCTGCAAGGGCGGGCGCCGGATCTGTGGACGGAGCCTTCACGCAGGTGGAAGGCCGCCCGGGCCGACCCGACACCCGGCCTCCCGTCCCCCGCATGAGCGAACACCGGTCTGGGTAACCACCTCACATCCGGACGCCACCCGGCCGCCTCACCCTGGCCTGCCGGGGACGCCCCGGACGCCTGCACACACTCACAAGGGAGCAACATGAGGCGAACACGGTGGTTGGTGGGGGTCGCGAGCGGGGCGGTCGTGCTGGGCATGGCCTCGCTCGGGGCGACGGGGGGCTCGGCCGCGGCCGAGCAGCCTGCGAGGGCGAAGGCCGAGCAGAGCCGCAGCGCGCTCGGCAACGGGCTCGGCCGGCTGGTCAAGCCGACCGCGCAGCGGGGGGCCCAAGCGGGCCTGAGGATCCGGCAGGAGAAGCTGACGATCCGCGACCGCCAGGACCGGGTGCTGGTCGACCTGACACCCCGCAAGGGCGTCGACCGGGCCGCGTTCCGGCAGCAGGCCGAGGCCGCGGGGCTGGTCGTGCAGGCCGTCGACCCGGCGTACGGCACCCTCGAGGGCTTCGTCGACATCGACGCGATCGGCACGCTGGCCGGTCTGCAGGGCACCGGCACGATCGCCCAGGCGCTGGCACCGCAGGTCGACTCGGGCAGCGCGCAGAGCCAGGGCGTGAAGTTCCAGCGTGTCGACCGGGTGCAGCAGCGCGGCGTCAACGGGCGCGGCATCACCATCGGCGCGCTGTCGGACTCCTACGACACCGCGACCACCGACGTCTTCGGCGACCCGCTGACCGTGCACGCCGACGACGACGTGGCGTCGGGTGACCTGCCCGGACCGGGCAACCCGCGCAACGGCCAGCCGGTCGTGGTGATCCAGGACGCCGGCGGCTTCGACGAGGGCCGCGCGATGCTGCAGATCGCCCACGACGTGGCGCCCAAGTCCAAGCTGTGCTTCGCGACGGCGAACGGCGGCCAGCTCAACTTCGCCGACAACATCCGCCAGCTCGCGGACAAGAGCGGACCGTGCGGGGCCGACGTCGTCGTCGACGACATCACCTACCCCGACGAGCCGATGTTCTCCGACGGCGTGATCTCGGACGCGATCGACGACGTCGCGGCCGACGGCGTGTCCTACTTCAGCTCCGCCGGCAACCAGGGCCAGCAGAACGCCTGGCAGTCGCCGGTGCGCCTGCGGCCGACGGCGGCGGGCACCAACCTCGACCTGACCGGCGTCGACCCCAGCCTGTACGACGGCGGGTTCCAGGACGCCGACCCGGGCGCGGGCACCGACGTCGCCCAGGACATCCAGCTCGGCGCCGCGGGCGGCACGCTGGACTTCCAGTGGGACGACCCGGTCGACCCCGACGGACCCGAGCTGGGCGCGTCGATCTTCCACGCCGACGGCGAGCTGACCACGCCGACCGACGTGAAGACCTACACGTTCACCCCGACGGCCACCCAGGTCGGCACCGACGTGATCTTCGAGGCCGACGGCGTGCCCTCGGGCAGCACCGACCTCATCCTCACCGTGGAGACCCCGGACGGCACCGTCTTCGGCCCGATCGACACCGGCACCTCCCCCGAGGTCGTCGGCACCCCGCTCGACGAGGCGGGCGACTACACGATCACCGTCGAGGGGTTCCAGGGCGAGACCGGTCCGTTCACGGTCGACGTCTATCCGGTGGTGTCGCCGTCGAAGGTGACCACCGACTTCAACCTGCTGTTCTTCGACATGGCGGGCAACTTCCTGGGCGCCATCGCCGACGTCAACACCCTGTCCGGGCGGCCGTCGGAGATCGTGTCGCTCGGCGGGCCGGCGCACTACCAGCTGGCGATCTCGCGGTCGGGCACCGGCCCGGTCGGCGCCAGCGAGATGCGGATCGTGAACTTCGACGACATCTGGTTCACGGAGTACTCCGACCCGTTCGCGCAGTCGGTCTTCGGACACCACAACGCGGCCGGCGGCTCCTCCGTGGCGGCGTACGAGACGTTCCGTCCCTACCTGCCGGAGTACTTCACCTCGCCGGGCGGCCGGATCCGCGTCAAGTACGACTCGGAGGGCAACCCCTACCCGCGGGTGCAGATCCGGCAGGAGCCGAAGTTCGCGTCGACCGACGGCGGCAACACGACGTTCTTCGTCGCCGACACGATCCGGGACCCGGACACGCAGCCCAACTTCTTCGGCACCAGTGCGGCCGCGCCGCACGCCGCGTCGATCGCGGCGCTGGTGCTGCAGAAGAGGGGCGGCCCCGGCTCGGTGAAGCCGACCGCGATGCGGCGGTTGCTGCAGCGCTCGGCGTTCGCCCACGACCTCGACCCGTTCCGGTCGCACGGCCGCGCCGGTCCGGTCACCCTGCAGGCGTTCGGCCCCCAGGGCTCGGAGCTCAGCGAGCTCTCGACGCCGCTGGACGACCCGAAGTTCTTCACCCTCCGGTACGACGGCCGCGTGCCGGTGCGGTCGGTGACGTTCTTCGGCGAGACCGGAAGCCCGACGGCCGACGGCACCCGCAACCCGCCGCGGTCCGACGGGATCGTCTTCGACAACCGGCCGTTCGCGCCCGGGGAGTCGTTCGAGGACGTCGGCTTCCCGTTCACGGTGGGTGGCACCCGCGGCGGCCTCGACCCGAGCAGCGTGAAGGCCTCCTTCGCGGTGCCGGGCGGCGGCACGGCCACCGCCGGCCAGTGGCGGCACATGACCCTGCGCTTCACGAAGGGTCTCCGGCACGGTCAGACGCTGATGTTCGGCGTCGACCGCGACCTCGCGCTGTCGGCGTACGGCGACACCAGTGAGGGCAACGGCGCCGACGAGCTCGGCGGCGCGACCTTCATCCCGCAGGGCCGGGTGGCCGCACGCGGGCTGGTGTTCGTGGTGCACCTCGCCAACGGCAAGCGGATCGAGGGGGTCATGCGCAACCGGATCGGCCGCGGCTGGACCGCGATCGACGGCTACGGCGTGATCAACGCGGAGAAGGCGGTGTTCGGCCGGTAGCGGCCGGGCACGACGAGGAGGGCCGCTCCGGGTGGGGGCGGCCCTCCTGCTTCTCCCG
Organism: uncultured Nocardioides sp.; assembly: GCA_964591845.1. Lineage (GTDB taxonomy): Bacteria > Actinomycetota > Actinomycetes > Propionibacteriales > Nocardioidaceae > Nocardioides. The sequence continues at coordinate 16,483 of CAZQCA010000010.1, read as the reverse complement.
GCGTGGCGATCCACCCTCGCCGTTCGCGCAGGCGACCCGTTGACCCGGTGTGACCTACCTCACTACCGTGGGGAGATTCCTCCGAGGCCCACTGGGGAGGCGCCATGGCGGACAAGAGCGGTGACAACCAGGGCAGCCAGGACGCCGGAGCCCGGCGCCAGGACCCGAGAGTCGAACGGCTGCGGCCCGACCCGGCGGCCCGGCCCGCCCGGTCGCAGGTCATCACCGGGCTGCTCGGCGACAGCGACCGCGACGGGCGGCGCCGGCTCTACCTGACGAGCGCGCTCGACGTCTATGTCGAGTTCGGCGTCGAGGACGTGCTCACCATCACCGAGATCCCGGCCGACCAGCGGCCGTTCCTCGGCGAGCAGGCCACGCGGGTGGAGCTGCGCGACGAGGCGCCGGTCGACTTCACCCGGTCGCGGGTGGTGGGCGACGTCGACGAGTTCGACCTCGACCTGCGGCTGCCCGGCCGCGGTGTCCGGTTCGCGGCCGAGGCCGCCGCCTCGTCGGGGATGCTGGCCTGCGTCAAGCCCGGCGAGATCATCACCGACCCCTGCGACTACACCTGCGACTCCTGGGTCTGCCACACCTCGCTGTTCGCCGGCAACCGCTGCGAGGACTACACCTTCGGCGGGCCGGCCACCTCGGTCCGGGCGGGCTGCCCGGGTGGCGGCGGCGGCCGGGGCACCGACACCTGCGCCACCTGCGACACCTGCGACACGTGCGCGACCCAGTGCGGCACCTGCTACACCCAGCTGGGCCAGACCGACTGCGGCGGCTGCTACACGCAGGTCGCCTACACCCAGTGCGGCACCTGCTACACCGACGTCGGGGAGACCAACTGCGGCGGGTGCAACCGGGCGCGCGGGTGAGCGCCGGCGCCGACCACGCCACCGCACCGCCCGCCGACCTCCCCTGGCCGGTGGCCGGCTGGCGGCCGGCCGTCACCGGAGAGCGCGCCGACGCGGCGGTCGCCGTGGCGCTCGACGTGGCCCATCGCCTCGCCGACGGCGACCACCTCGAGGCCGCCTACGTGCTGGCGCCGCGCCAGAGCAGCCGCCCGGAGACCCTGCATTGGGAGTCCCACGGGATCGGCCAGGGCGACGCCGGCATCGCCCTGACGCTGGCCCACGTCGACCGCTGCTTTCCCGGGCGCGGGTGGGACCGCGCCGCCCACGAGTCCCTGACGCGCGCGGCCCGCTCCGCCGAGCGCGTCGGGCTCGGGCCGGGCCTCTACAGCGGCCTCGCCGGGCTCGCGTTCACCACCCACCTGCTGAGCCGCGACGGAGGGCGCTACGCCCGCCTGGCCGAGAGCCTCGAGGAGAGCCTGGTCCCGCGCACGCACCGCCTCGCCGAGACCCTGCACCTGCGCGCGGGCGGCCTGCCGACCGGTGAGTACGACGTGATCTCGGGGCTCGCGGGGATCGGCGGCGCGCTGTTGGCCCAGCGCACCGACGCCGCCGTCGGCGCCGCCCTCAAGCACACGCTCGATGCCCTGTGCGGGCTGCTCACCTCCACCGCGGACGGCGTACCGGCGTGGCTCACGCCGTCCGACCTGCTCGCCGACCCGAGCACCGCCGAGCGCTTCCCCCACGGCGCGCTCAACTGCGGGCTCGCCCACGGCCTGCCGGGGCCGGTGGCCCTGCTCGCACTGGCGCAGGCCGCGGGGGCGCCCGTGCCGGCTCTTCCCGGTGCGATCGAGACGGCGGCCAACTGGCTGACCGACCATCGACGCGACGACGAGTGGGGGGTCAACTGGCCCTCGATGCTGCCACCGCCCGGCGCGCCGGACCCCTGGCACGAGACCGCCCGGGCCGCGTGGTGCTACGGCGCTCCCGGCGTCGCCCGGGCGCTGTGGCTGGCCGGGCGCGCCCTCAGCGACGAGGCCCTGTGCGCGCTGGCGGTCGACGCGATGCGGGCGGTCCACCGGCGGCCCCTCCCCGCACGTCGGATCGACGGGCCCGGCCTGTGCCACGGCGTCGCCGGCCTGCTCCAGATCACGCTCCGCTTCTGGCACGACACCGGGCTCCCCGACTTCCAGCAGGCCGCGGCGACGCTGGTCGACCAGCTGCTGGACGCCCACGACCCCGGCTCCGTGCTGGGCTTCCGCAACGTGGAGTGGGACGGCACCCTCGTCGACGCCGCCGGCCTGCTCGACGGTGCGCCCGGCGTCGCCCTCGCCCTGCTGGCGGCCACCACCCCGGTCGAGCCGGCCTGGGACCGCATCCTGCTGGTCGCATGAGTCGCCGCGCCCGGCTCTACGACCCCCTCGGGTGGGCGCTGGTGCGGGCGCCCGCGCTGCCGGTGGAGTCCCTGGCCGACCTCGGCACGGAGACCGCCGGCGACCCCCTGGTCGCGGCCGCGCTCGCGGTCGCCAGCCCCAGCCTGCACGGCCAGATGGCCCGCGACCAGATGGCCCGCGACCAGGCGTCCGAGCGACGGGCCCGGGCCTCGGCGGGGGTGTTGCGCTACCTGATCCGGATGAGCACCCGCGCCACGCCGTTCGGGCTCTTCGCGGGCGTCGGCCTCGCCCGCCTCGACGACGCCACCGACCTCGCCCTCGGCGCCTTCCCCGGCACCACGCAGGCGCGGCCCGACATGGGCTGGCTGATGGCCCTCGTCGGGCTGCTCGAGGCCCGCCCCGAGGTGCGCGCGCAGCTGCGGCTGCTGGCCAACCCCGCGGTGCGGATCGTGGGGGGCCGGGCCCAGCTCGACGAGAGCGTCGGCGCCGACGGCCGCGTCGACGGCGGACCCGTCACGGTCCGCGCCTCGGGCGCCGTACGCCGGGCGCTCGCCGCGGCCCGCGAGCCGGTGCGGTGGTCCGACCTGGCCGCCCAGCTGACCGAGGAGCTCGCCGCTGCGCCGGAGCGGGTGGAGCGGCTGCTCACCACGCTGTGGGAGCAGACGTTCCTGCTCACCGAGCTCCGGCCGCCGCTGACCGGCCCCTCCCCCGCGCAGCACGTGCTGGAGCGGCTGGCCGACGTGCCGGCCGCCCGCGAGGAGCACGACGCGCTGGCCGAGGTCGTCGCCGATCTCGCGGCCTGGGACCAGGCGCCACTGGCCGAGCGCCCCGGGAGGCTGGAGGTCGTGGGCGAGCGGATGGGCGCGCTCGTGCCGGCGTACGACCGGAGCACGGTGCAGGTCGACGCCGCCCTCGACCTCCCGCGCGACCGGATCGCGGCCGCCGTCGGCGACGAGGCCGCGCGGGTGGCCGAGCTGCTGCTGCGGCTGGGACCCGCGGGCGACCCCGACCCCCTGGAGTCGATGCGCAGCGCCTTCGTCGCCCGCTACGGCGCCGACGCCGAGGTCCCGCTGCTGGACCTGCTCGACCCCGAGACCGGGCTCGACCACGCGTCCGGGCGCTCGCACGGCCACGTGCCGCCGCAGGACCTCGCCCGGCGCTCCGCCGCGCTGCGGCGGCTGGCGGTCGACGCGCTGCGCCTCGGCCGGACCACCGTGGCCCTCGACGAGGAGGAGATGGCCCGGCTGTCGGTGGCCGACCCGACCGCAGGGAGCGCGCCGGTGTCGCTGGACCTCAGCGTGTTCGTGCTGGCGGCCAGCGCCGCCGACGTCGACGCGGGGAGGTTCCGCCTGATGCCCGGGCCCAACCTCGGCGCCCAGGAGGCCGGACGCAACCTGGGGAGGTTCGCCGGGCTGCTGGGCGAGCCGGCGCTCGCCGCGGTGCACGACCTGGCCGCCGCCGAGGCGCGAGCGGCGCCGGGGGTCGTGCACGCCGAGCTGGTGTTCCTCCCGCGCGACCGGCGGTCCGCCAACGTCGCGATCCGGCCCACGGGCCACCCGCTCGAGATCGTCTCGGGCACGACTCCCGGCGGTCCGGCCGCGCCGCTCTCGGAGCTGGTCGTGGGGGTCGACGACGGCCGCTTCGTGGTGCGGTGGCCCGGCGTCCCAGGGGAGCTGGTCGTCCACGCCGGCCACATGCTCACCCATCGGCAGGCCCCGGCAGCCGCGCGCTTCCTGCTCGACGTGGCGCGCGGGCGGCGCCGTTCGCTGACGCCGTGGTCGTGGGAGTCGGTGGGCGACCTGCCGTTCCTGCCCCGGGTCGAGGCCGGCCGCGTGGTGCTGGCGCCGGCGCAGTGGCGGCTCGACGAGGTCGCCTGGCCCGGCGGCGGACGTGACGCCGGCAGCGGGCTCTCCGCGTGGCGGGAGGCGTGGCAGGTGCCGCGACACGTCTATGTCGCCACCGGCGACAACCGGCTCCTGCTCGACCTCGAAGCCGACGACCAGGTCTCGCTGCTGCGCACCGAGCTGCGGCGCCTGGGGCCCGGCCAGACCGTCGTGCTGCACGAGGCACTGCCCGGTCCGGAGCACGCTTGGCTCCGCGGCCCGGCGGGAGGGCACCTGCCCGAGGTCGTGGTGCCGCTCGTGCAGCGGCGTCCCGCCCCGTCTCGCCCGCAGACCCTGCTCCGCGGCACGGCGTACACGAGCGCGGAGCGGCTGCGGCTGCCCGGCAGCGACTGGCTGTACCTGCGGCTGCAGGCACCGCGGGCGCGCCACGACGAGCTGATCGCCGGACCGGTGCGAGGCTTCGCCGAGCTCGCCCTGGGGGCCGGGCTCGCCGACCGGTGGCACTTCCTGCGCTATGCCGACCCCGAGCCGCAGCTGCGCCTGCGCTTCCACGGCGATCCCGGCACGTTGGTGGGCAAGCTGCTGCTCGAGGCGTGCGGCTGGGTCGACGGGCTGGTGGCCGAGGGCGTGTGCGGCGGGCTGGCGATCGACACCTACCAGCGCGAGGTCGAGCGGTACGGCGGCCGCGAGGGGCTGGCGGTCGCCGAGGAGGTGTTCGACGTCGACAGCACGACCGCGGCGGACCTCCTCGACCTCGAGCAGCGGGGCGCGATCGCCCTCGACCGCCTCGAGCTCGCCGTGCTCAGCATCGACGACCTGCTCATCGGGCTGGGGCTCGACGACACCGCCCGGCTGCGCTTCTGCGAGTCGGTCGTCGTCTCACGGCAGGCCACCGGCCAGGACTACCGGCGACGCAAGACCTCGCTCCGGGCCCTGCTCGGCGACGCGTCAGGCCTGACGCCGGAGCTCACCGCCGTGCTCCGGGCGCGGCGGCAGGCGCTGGAGCCGATGGCCTCCCGCTTCTCCGAGCTGGAGGCCGCGGGCGAGCTGGTCGCGCCTCTGCAGCGGGTCCGGGCCAGCCTGGTGCACATGCACCACAACCGCCTGGTCGGGCTGGCCGCCCCCGCCGAGCAGGACGTGCTCGGCCTGCTGCTGCGCACCCGGGACGGTCTGCTCCGCGCGCCCTTGGATGCGGAATACCCCTCAGCGGGCCCGGCGTGAGATACTAGGTGTCGTCCGGCCGATCCGTTCTGTCTCGACCTGACGATTCTGTGTCACTGGCCTCGCGCCGCGGCATCGATTCCGCCGCAGGCAGGACACCTCGACCACGTCTTCCACGTTCCGCTCCGGCGGGCGTGGGTACCTACTCGGCGCGCACCGCGTGCGCCGTACCGCTCTTGGAAGGAGCAACACCCAGATGGCACAAGGCACCGTGAAGTGGTTCAACAGCGAGAAGGGCTTCGGCTTCATCTCCCAGGCCGACGGCCCGGACCTGTTCGTCCACTTCTCCGAGATCGAGGGCACCGGCTTCAAGACCCTCGACGAGAACCAGCAGGTGGAGTTCGAGGTCGCCCAGGGTCCCAAGGGCCCCCAGGCGACGCGCGTTCGCGCTCTCTGATCCACCACACCGACGTCCGGTCACCCCTCGCGGGTGGCCGGACGTCGTCATTGCCGGGCCGGCACGGAGGGTCGACGTATCCTCGCCGCATGGTCCGGCGCAGGTGGGTCGCGGCGGCGGCGCTCGCCGTGGCGCTCACCGGCTGCACGGACTCGGCGGGCAGCCCCGGCGAGGCCGAGGGGGCAGCGCCCGGACACGACGCCGTCAACGGCGCCACGCAGCCGGCCCCGGAGTGGGAGCGCGCCACCCCCTCCGAGGCGGGGTTCGACCCGGCCAGGCTGCGCACCGTCGAGCGCGAGGCCCGGCGCGCGCGGTCGAGCTGCTTCGTGGTCGTGCGCGACGGCCGGCTCGTGGTCGAGGACTACTGGCGGGGCAACACCGACGCCAAGCCCAAGAACGGCTTCTCGGTCACCAAGTCGGTGACCTCCACGCTCGTCGGCATCGCGCAGGACCGCGGCCTGCTCGACGTCGACGACCGCGCGTCGCGCTACATCCGCGAGTGGCGCGGCACTGCGTCGGAGGACGTCACGATCCGCGACCTGCTGAGCAACGACAGCGGGCGCGAGTGGTCGGCCGACTCCGACTACGGCGGGCTGCTGCGCGCGCCCCACCAGACGGCGTACGCCGTCGGGCTGACGCAGACCTCGCCGCCGGGCGAGGTGTGGGCCTACAACAACGCCGCCATCCAGACCCTCGACCGGGTGCTGCGCGAGGCGACCGGCCAGACGCCCGCCGAGCTCGCGGACGCGTGGCTCTTCGAGCCCCTGGGGATGACCCACAGCCGGATGACCAGCGACCGCAGCGGCCGGTCGACCGGCACGTTCTCGGGGCTGCTGGCGACCTGCGTCGACCTGGCCCGCTTCGGCCAGCTCTTCGCCCAGCAGGGCCGCTGGGAGGGCGAGCAGATCGTGTCGAGGGCGTGGGTGCGCGACGCGGTCGGCGACTCCTCCCAGGACCTCAACGCCGGCTACGGCCTGCTGTGGTGGGTCAACCGGTTCGGGCCGCTGCGTGGCCCGATCGACCAGACGAACCTCCAGGCGCCGCCCGGCGTGTCGGCGATCGCGCGGATGGTGCCCGAAGGGCCGGCCGACATGTACGCCGCGCTGGGCTTCGGCGGCCAGGTGGTCGCCGTCGACCCGGGCTCGCAGACCGTCGTGGTGCGGACGGGCGACCCCTTCATCGGCGAGGAGCGGGCGAGCTACACCTTCGCCGACGCCGCCCGCGTGGTCACCTTCGCGTCGCGGTGAGCGCTCAGCCGGTCGGCCGGATCCAGACCGTCCAGCGCTCGAGGGCGACGTAGCCCATCGACTCGTAGAGCGGCCGGCCGTCGTCGCTGGCGACCAGGATCGCCGGCAGGTCGGGCTCGCAGACGGTGGCCGCCCAGGTGGCGGCGGCCCCGGCGCCGCGACCCCGGGCGGCGGGGAGGGCGGCGACGTACTCGACGAGGGCCGCTCCCCCGGCCACGTGGGCGGCGGCCGTCGCCGCGGGCTCCCCGTCGACGAGCGCGAGCCAGACGCGGGTCTCTCCGCCGAGCAGCCCGGGCGACAGGATGCTGCCCCGGACCAGCGGCTCGAGCTCCGGCATCGGGTAGCCCTCGACCAGCACCCGCTCGGCGACCGCCAGGTCGTCCTCGCCGGTGACCTGGCGCAGCTCCACACCCTCGCGCAGCGGTGGCGGCTGCCCGCCGGGGAAGCGCACCATCACCGGCGGGTGACCGATCCGCGCCAGCCCGTGGGACGCCAGGTCGGGCGTCGGGAACGGGCTGATCATGACGTAGGGCACCCCCGCCGGGATCAGGTCGGCGACCTCGGCCACCACCTCGGCGTACTCCTCGGGCGCCAGCGGCCGGGTCAGGACGACCGGGTTGGTGAGCGACCCGCGGTCGCCGATGTAGCCCCCCGCCCACCGGTCGGTGCGCCGCGCGGGCCGGCCGAGCGACTCCGCGACGGCGACTCCCCAGGACGCGTGCACGAGCACGGCCCGCCGCACCAGGGAGTCCGTGGCGGGGAGGTCGGGCTCCCAGCCGTCGGTGAGGTGCTCGCCCTCGTCGGGGATGATCGAGTCGGCCACCGGGCCATCGTGGCGCGCCCCGGGTCGCGAGGGAAGACCGACGTGTCACACTCGACCGATGAGCCATCCGACGGTCGTGCGGCTGCTGGCGCTGGCGGCGGCGGTGTGGACCGTCGTCTACCTCGGCATCTACGTCGCCGAGGTGCGCAGCCAGGACGAGGACCCGGCCGCGTTCTACGTCGTCCTGCTCGTCGCGGCCGCGGCCCTGCTCGTCGCCGTGGGTGTGCGCCCGCACGACAGGCGACTGCTGATGGTCGGGACCGGCCTGCTCGCGGTCTCGATGCTGCTCGGGATGGTCTCGATCGGCTTCTGGCTGCTGCCCGCGGTGATCGTCGCCGGCATCGCGGCCGCGGTGACGACGGCCCGGGACCGCGCCACGGTGGTGGAGGGCTCCGGGCCGCCGCCGGGCTGAGGACGGCAGAGTCCTCAGCGCCGGGGCATCGCCACCAGGTAGACGACGTCCCCACCCGCGGCCGACACGGCGAGGTCGGGGACGCGGTCGAAGGTGAGGTCGCCGAGACCGATGACGTCGAAGCCGACGTACGTCGCCGCCTGGGTGCCGGTGAGCTGCACCAGCCGGCCGCCGGTGCGACCGGAGTAGACGGTCACCTCGCCCGCGTTCTCGGCCGCGGCGGAGCTGGTCCACTTCCCGACGGCGAGGTCGTCGACGCCGTCGCGGTCCACGTCGCCCGCCTCGCGCCCCGGGCCGGCGCCGTCGCCCGGGTCGCCGACCCAGGCGTGGATCTGGTGGCCGTCCCTGCCGGAGTAGACCCCCGCGCGACCCGCCGGGTTGCCGGCCTCGTCCAGGCCCCCGGTGATGTCGTCGAAGTCGGCCGCGTAGACGTCGGGGACCCGGTCGCCGTCGACGTCGCCGATCCCCCCGACGAAGAACCAGCCGAGGTCGCCGCCGTCGGCGGTCGCCTCCACCGTCGCCCGCACGGCGCCGGTCCGGCCGGAGAAGACGTACACGCGGCCGGCGCCGGCGGGGTCGAACGCGGTCGGGTCGCCCGCGTTGCGGGCACCCACGAGCAGGTCGGGCCGGCGGTCCCCGTCGACGTCGCCGATGCCGTCCACGGCGGTGCCGAAGGCGTCGCCGGCGCCCTCGCCGTCGAGGGTCAGCAGCGTGCGGTGGGTGCGTCCGCTGAGCAGATAGGCGCGGCCGGTGCCGGCGTCGTGGCGGGCGGCGCTCACCAGGAGGTCCGGCCGGCCGTCGCGGTCGACATCGCCCACCCCGGAGACAGCGGAGCCGAAGAAGTCGCCGGCGACCTCGCCCTCGAAGCGGTGCAGCAACCGGCCCGTGCGACCGGAGAGGAGGTCGGCGTGTCCCGCCCCGTTGCCGGGCGCGCCGGCGATCACGTCGGACCAGCCGTCGCCGTTGACGTCGCCGGCGTCGGCGATCGCGTAGCCCAGCTGGTCGCCGGGCTGGCCGGTGACCCGCCACCGCTGGCGCGCCGTACGCCCGTCGACGACGTCCACGGCACCACCCGCCACGGCCTGGCCGCCGTCACCCCAGCGCTCGCCGATCACCAGGTCGGCACCGCCGGCGTGGTCCCGGTCCCCGAGCTCGGACAGCGCCCAGCCGAAGTAGCTGCCGGTCTCACCGCGCAGGGTGTGGAGCACGCGCGCGTCCCGCTCGAGGAACGGCGAGGGCTCGTGGCCGTGGTGCCGCCCGGTCTCCGCCGCCGCCCCGGCCGGCAGGGCCAGGGCCACCGCGCCCACCGCCGCCACCGCGAGTCCCCGTCGCCCCGGCACCCCTCGTGACACCCGCATCCGTCCGCTCCTTCCGACGGGCCCGCCTTCCGGGCCACCCGGACGCGACGCTAGGAGCGCTCGGCGCGCGGCGCTGTCACGATCGTGCTCAGCACCGATCAGGCGGCCAGCAGGTGGCGCAGGGTCTCCGGCAGGTGGCGCGGCGCGTGCCGCGACGGGACGGTGCCGAACGTCGCCCGGAACGCCTTGGTGAAGTGGCTGTGGTGGGCGAACCCGAGGTCGGCGGCGAGCCCGGCCAGGTCGCGCGGGCGGTCGGCGACGCGCTCGAGCCCCGCGCGCAGCCGGAGCTGGAGCCGGAAGTCGTGCAGCGAGTAGCCGGTGTGCCGGCGGAACACCCTTGCCAGGTGGTACGCCGACACGCCGAGCTCCGCCGCGAGCTCGCCCAGCGGCCGCAGCTGCCCGTGGTCGGCGCTGAGCAGCACGGTCGCCTCCCGGACGAGCGCGCGGTGGTGCGGCGCCGCCGCACCTGCCCGCGGCAGGGCGGACCCCGCCATCGCCTCGTCGAGCAGGGCCAGCACCGCGCTGTCGGCCAGGACGCCCGGCGCCGTCGTTCCGGACAGGTAGCGGGCGAGCGACGCCTGGAGCGCGAACCCCCGGGGAGTGAGCACCGGCGCGACTCCCCGGCGGTCGCGGGGGCCGGGCAGCACGGCCGGGTCGACGGCCAGGAACGTGCACCAGTCCCCCGAGGGGTCGAGCACCCGGCGGCGGAAGGTCCCGCCCGCGTCGTAGACCACGAGGTGCGCCGGGGTCGTCACCACCTCCGGGCCGCCGTCCGGCTCGATGACCACGCGGCGCTGAGGGAAGGCGAGGTAGTGCTCGACCCCCACCGGGTTGGGCTCCCCCCACCGCCAGTCGCCCGGCGGGCAGCGGAAGATCCCGAAGCGCACTCCGTCGACGACGTGCAGCGTCTGCTCCCCCGCGACCTCGCGGCATGCCCCCGACGCGTCGCTCACGGCACGAGCCTCCGCGGCGCAGGACGCGACCAGGCGACGAGCCGGTCACGGATCGACAACGAACGCCGGGCACCGGGCTGCCCGACCCTGGACGAACTGGGCAGACTGAGCGCGTGCGCACCCCGACCACGCGACGCCTGCTGGCGCTCTTCGCGGCGGTGTGGACGGGCGCCTACCTCGGCATCTACCTCGACCACCGGCAGACCCTGGGTCTCGAGCCGTCGGCGTGGTACCTCGGGCTGGTCCTCGTCTGCGGCGGCCTCCTGCTCGCGGTCGCGGCCGGGCCGCGACGCTCCTGGGCGCTGGGCGCCGCCCTCGCGGCGCTCGTCTTGACGATGGCGATCGAGCTGCCGTCCGTCGGCTGGTGGCTCGCGCCCGCACTGCTGCTGGCGCTGGTCGCGCTGGTGGTCGCGCCCTCCGCCCCCTGAGGATCGCACACTTCTGTTTGCAAACATTCCTTTGCGGTCTAGGGTGGACGTCATGCCCTCGGACTTCGTCTCCCCCGACACCGCCGGACTGAAGGCGCTGGCCCACCCGGTCCGGCTGCGCATTCTCGGGCTGCTGCGCACCCACGGTCCGGCGACCGCCACCTCCTTGGCGGCCCGGCTCGGCCTGAACTCGGGCGCGACCTCCTATCACCTGCGCCAGCTCGCGCAGCACGGCTTCATCGTCGACGACCCGGCGCGCGGCAACGGCCGTGAGCGCTGGTGGCGGGCCGCGCACCAGAGCACCCGGTCCAGCCTCGGCGACGGCGAGGTGGAGGCGGTGTCGGCCTATCAGCACGCCGTCGCGGCGACGTACGCCGAGCAGCAGCAGCGCGCGCTCGTCGAGCGACCGTTCCTCCCCGAGGACTGGCAGCGGGCGACCACGCTGAGCGACTGGGTCGTCCGGCTGACCCCCACCCGGGCGCAGCGGCTGCTCGAGGCGCTGGTGGAGGCGATCGAGGGCGAGGACGACGAGTCGGAGGAGACGGCCGGCAGCGCCCACTTCGTGGTGCAGCTCTCGGCCTACCCGATGCCGGGCGAGGTGCTGCCGTGACGGCTGCCCGAGGGCGGTCCCGCCGGCCCCTGGTCGGGCTCCTCGTCTCCGAGGCGGTCTCGCTCACGGGCACCCGGGTGTCGATGATCGCGCTGCCCTGGTTCGTGCTGACCACGACCGGCTCGGCGACGCAGACCGGGCTCGTGGCGTTCGCCGAGATGACACCGCTGGTGCTGGTCCGCGCGTTCGGAGGTCCGGCCATCGACCGGCTCGGGGCGCGTCGGGTGGCCGTCGCGTGCGACGCGCTGAGCGTGGTCGCGGTGGGTCTGGTGCCGCTGCTGCACGCTCTCGGCGCGCTGAGCCTGCCCGTGCTGCTGGCCCTCGTCGCTGTGGGCGGCGCGCTGCGCGGACCCGGCGACGCGGCCAAGGGCGCGCTGGTGCCGGCGGTCACCGCCGAGGCCGGCGTACCGCTGGAGAGGACGACCGGCCTGGCGGCCGGGGTCGAGCGGACCGCGTCGATGCTCGGCGCCGCGTTCGCGGGCGGACTGGTCGCGCTGATCGGTCCCGCGCCGGCGCTGCTGGTCGACGCCGCGTCGTTCGGCGTCTGCGCGTCGGTGCTGTGGTGGACGACGCGGGGTCTGCCGCCCGTCGCGGCCGAGCCGGGCGACGACGGGAGCGACGAGGGCTACTGGACCCGGCTGGGGGCCGGCTGGCGGTTCCTCCGCCGGGAGCCGGTCCTGCTGGCGCTGTCGCTGATGGTCGCCGGCACCAACCTGCTCGACCTCGCCTACAGCGCGGTGCTGGCGCCGGTCTGGGCGCACGACGGAGGTCACGGGGCCGGCACGCTGGGGCTGGTCTTCGCGGTCTGGAGCGGCTCCTCGATCGCCGGCGCCCTGGTGGCGGCGGCGTACGGCGAGCGACTCCCCCGGTTCCGGGTCTACGTGCTGGCCTTCCTCGTCACCGGGCTCCCGCGGTTCCTGGTGCTGGCGGTGGGCGCGCCGCTGTGGGCGGTGCTGGCCGTCTTCGCGGTGGGCGGGGTGTCGTCGGGCTTCCTCAACCCCATCCTCGGCGCGGTGATGGTCGAGCGCATCCCGCCGCACCTGTTCGGCCGGGTCAGCTCGCTGTCGTCGTCGCTCTGCTGGGGCCTGATGCCGCTGGGCGGCCTCACGGGCGGGCTGCTGGTCGCCGGCCTCGGGCTCGCGCCCGCCCTGCTCGTGGTCGGCGCGCTCTACTTCGCCACGACCATGACACCGCTGCTCGTCCCCGGCTTCCGCGCCATGGACCGTCGCGGTCCGGACGAGCCTGGGCACACCTACGACCGAGGCGTGCCCAGCCAGTCGAGCGCCACAGGCTAGGCGCGGACGGGCTTCCGCGTGGGCGAACGCGAGAACCACCGCCGACCTGCGACGATCTGCTGGTGATGCGCCTGCACCTCGCGGTCCCCAGCGAGCTGACGACGGCGGTGCTCGACGTGCTCGAGCCCGATCCGGCGGTGAGCGCGCTGGAGGTCTACCGCGGCGCGTCGCTGCGGCCGCGCGGCGACGTGGTCGAGGCCGACGTAGCCCGGGAGGCCACCAACGAGGTGGTCGACCAGCTCAAGGCGCTCGGCGTCCACGAGTCCGGCACGCTCCACCTGGCCCAGGTCAACGCGTGGATGTCGCGCGAGGGCTTCCAGGCCGAGCAGGAGGCGCCCGGGTCGCCCGCCGACTCGGTCGTGTGGGCCGAGGTCGTCCACCAGGCCTACGACGAGACCGAGCTCAACTGGAGCTACTCCAGCTTCATGATCCTCGCCACGCTGCTGGCCGGCGTGGCCATCATCATCGACTCGCCGATCCTGGTGATCGGCGCGATGGTGCTGGGCCCCGAGTTCGCGGCCATCGCAGCGTTAGGCGTGGCCCTGGTCCGCCGGCGTACGACGCTCTTCCGGCGCGCCGCCGGCACCCTCGTCGGCGGCTTCGCGCTGGCGATGGTGGCGACGACGTTGGTCACGCTGGGGGGCCGCTGGCTGGGCTGGGTGACGCTCGAGGACGTCACGGCCGCCCGGCCCGGCACCGACTTCATCTACCACCCCGACCGCTGGTCCTTCGTCGTGGCGGTGATCGCGGCGGCGGCCGGCGTGCTGTCGCTCACCTCGGCCCGGGTCGGGGGGCTGTCCGGCGTCTTCATCAGCGTCACCACCATCCCCGCGGCCGCCAACGTGTCCGTCGGACTGGCCTTCGGCGCCTGGCACGAGGTCGCCGGCAGCTCGCTCCAGCTGCTCATCAACATCAGCGGCATGGTCGTCGCGGGCTGGCTGACGCTCGCGGTGCAGGAGCGCATCTGGGCGCGGGTCGCCGAGAAGCGCGCGCGGCACCTCGGACGGCGTACGCCGACCTGAGGTCGCCCGTCAGGGCGTCATGAACAGGCTGCGGTCGGGCTTGAGGTCCACCAGCGGCGTGCCGTCGAGGCAGTCGAGCCCGCGCACGCGGAGCTCGCCGCCCTCGACCGACTCGAGCCGGACGACCGAGGTCGCGATCGGGTTGGGGCGCGCCGGGGAGCGGATCGCGAACGTGCCACGGATCGGTCCGTCGTCGCCACGGACCTGCGTCACCAGGTCGCGACGCGCCTGGTCCATCCAGTAGAGAACCTCCAGGAGCGCGCAGTCCTCGACGCCTCGCAGGGCCGCGACCCACGGCTCGAACACCTCGATCGTGCAGACCGGACCCTCGTGACTGCCCTGCCGCGGCGTCTGGTCGCGCGAGGTCCACGGCGTGTGGATCCGGCCGATGAAGACCACCCCGGCGTCGGTGGCCGGCGGCGGCTCGACGGTCGTCTCGCCGGCACGCGGCTCGTCATGGTCCATCGGTGCCCCCTGAGGGTCGGGAGCCTCCACCCTAGGCCTCGGTCGAGCGCCGGGTGGTGGCGCGCGCCGATCCACCACGCGCGAGGCAGACTGGACGGGTGAGCAAGGTCTACGAGGGCATCACGGCGCGGCTGCGGGAGTTCGTGGAGCGGCAGCAGGTGTTCTTCGTGGCGACCGCTCCGCTGTCGCCCGAGGGTCACCTCAACCTCTCCCCCCGCGGGCTGCCGGGGACGTTCGCCGTGCTCGACGACCACACGTTCGCCTGGCTCGACGGCACGGGCAGCGGCAGCGAGACGATCGCCCACCTCCGTGAGAACGGCCGGATCACGGTGATGTTCTGCGCGTTCGAGGGACCGCCCAAGATCGTCCGCTTCCACGGCACCGGCCGCGTGGTGACCATCTACGACAAGGAGTACGCCGGCCTCAGCGGCCACTTCGCCGAGATCCCCGGCGCCCGCGCGGTGATCGTCGTCGACGTGGAGCGGGTGTCGGACTCCTGCGGCTACGGCGTACCGCTGATGACCCTGGAGGGACACCGCGACCTGCTGGGGCCCTACTTCGAGCGGCGCGGCGAGCAGGGGTCGGCCGACTACCGGGTGCAGAAGAACCAGCGCAGCATCGACGGCCTCCCGGCCTACGACTTCGACCCGGCCACCGCGGACTAGATGTCCTCGACGGCCGTGTCCTCGCCGTGGGTCCCGGGCCGCGGCGCCCACGGCAGCTCCTGGGCGGGGCGGATCACGATCAGCCGGTCGCCGCGAGCGAGCTGGGAGACCACCGGGTCGAAGTAGCGGTAGACCTGCTCGTCGCGGACCACGGCGATCACCTGGTCGGGCAGCGACTGGGGCGGCTTGCCGACCTCGCTGACCAGCAGGTCGCGCTCGGCCACCTCGAGCCCCTGGCCGTAGGTGAGCAGGTCCTCCATCACCGAGCCCAGCTTGGGCGACAGGGACGAGAGGCCGAGCAGCCGCCCGACGGCGTCGGAGGAGGTGATCACCGAGTCGGCGCCCGACTGCTTCATCAGCGGCACGTTCTCCTGCTCGCGGACGGCGGCCACGATCCAGGCGTCGGGGTTGAGCTGGCGGACGGTGAGCGCCGCGAGCACGTTGGTGTCGTCGCGGTCGGTGGTGATGATCACCTGGGTGGCCTTCTCGACCCCGGCCCGTCGCAGCACCTCCCGGCGGGTCGCGTCGCCGGTGACGATGGCGACCTCGTCGATGCCGGCGTCCTGGAGCGCCAGCGCGCTCGGGTCGACGATCACGATGTCGTCGCGCCGGCGGCCGTTGTTGACGAGGATCTCCACCGCGCTGCGGCCCTTGGTGCCGTAGCCGATGACGACGACGTGCTCCTGCATGCTCTTCCTCCACCGGTCGACCCGGAACATCTCCCGCCCCTGAGAGGCCAGCACCTCCAGGGTGGTGCCGATCAGCAGCACCAGGAAGGCGATGCGGGCGGGCGTGATGACGAACGCGTTGACGAGCCGGGCCGACGTCGACACCGGCGCGATGTCGCCGTACCCGGTCGTGCTCAGGGTGACGGTCGTGTAGTAGATCGCGTCGACGAAGTCGACCCGGAACCCGTGGACCGGGTCGTTGCCGTCGCGGTAGCCGTCGCGGTCGAACCACACCAGCAGCACGGTGCCGACCAGGATCCCGGCGGCCATCAGCAGACGGCGGGTCAGCTCCCACCACGGAGAGCGGGCGCGGTCGGGAAGGTTGACCTTGCCCAGCGTCGGCGCGAGGGCGACCTCGCTGCTGTCCTCCGCCACGCTCCGACCCTAGTCGACGGTGCGGCTCTTGGGCGTCATCCGCTCCCGGAGCCGCTGCACCAGCTCCGAGCGAGCGGTGGTCGTCGTCTTCTGCGGGAAGACCGTGTCGAACGCCGCGTTGACCGCGGCCCCGATCAGGACGGCGATCGCGACGATGTAGAGCCAGATGAGCACGGCGATCGGCGCGGCGAGCGGTCCGTAGATCGAGCGGGAGTCCGCCGCGGTCTCGGTGAGGATCCAGCGCAGCACGTAGGAGCCGAAGATCCACGTCGCCAGCGAGAACGTGGCGCCCGGCAGGTTGAAGCTCCAGTTGGTCCTGACCGGCACCGACACGTGGTAGAGCGTGGCCAGGAAGCAGATGCAGATGACCACGACCACCGGCCAGTAGAACGCCA
>CAZQCA010000009.1:0-28614 GCA_964591845.1 uncultured Nocardioides sp. | reverse complement strand
GGCCGGTTCCAGTAGCCCGCCATCACCACACCGCCGCGCACGACGACCTCGCCCTCCCGGCCGGCCGGGACCTCGTGGTCGTCGTCGTCGAACACCCGCACCTCGACGTCGGTGCGCGTCGCCCCGACGCTCTGCTTGCGCTCTCGCCAGCGTGGGTGGTCGCGCTCCGCGTGGTCGGCGAGGGAGAGACCGGTGATCGTCATCGGGGTCTCACCCTGACCATAGATCTGCGCCAGCCGCGGCCCGAAGGTCTCCAGCGCCTCCTCGAGGTCGGTGAGATACATGGGCGCGCCGCCGTAGATGATCGTCTTCAGTGCCGACAGGTCGGCGCCCTGGAGAGCGGGGTCGGCGGCGAGGCGCTTCACCATGATCGGCGCGGCGAAGAACGACATGCCGGGCCAGCGACCCAGCAGCCCGAGCAGCTCGGTGCCGTCGAGCGCACCCGAGGCGGGGACCACGCTGACGGCCCCCTTGGCCACGTGGGGCAGTCCGTAGAGCCCCGCGCCGTGGGACAGCGGCGCGGCCAGCAGGGTGCTGTCGGACGAGCTCACCGACCCGATGTCGGCGAAGTAGCTGAGCGACGCCATCAGGAGGTTGCCGTGGGTGAGCGTGGCTCCCTTGGGCCGGCCGGTCGTGCCGCTGGTGTAGAACAGCCAGGCCGGCTCGTCACGGCCACGGTCGACCAGGGGCCCCGGAGCGGCGCGGGTGAGTCGCTCCCACTCCTCGCCGGGGGCGAGCACCACCCGCTCCAGCGCGTCGACCGTGCCGACCAGCGCGAAGGCGTCCTCGGCGTGCTCCTCGTCGGCCACGACCACCCGTGTGCCGCTGTCCTCGAGGATGAAGGCGACCTCGTCGCGGTGGAGTCGCGCGTTGACCGGCACGGCGACGAGGCCGGCCCGCCACGCGGCGTACTGCGCCTCGAGGTACTCCGGCCGGTTGCGCATCAGGATCGCGACCCGGTCGCCGGGCTCGAGGAGGAGGTCGTCTCGCATCCCGCCCGCCGCAGCGGCCGTGCGCTCCGCGAACCGGGCCCAGGTCGCATGCACGCGGTCGCCCTCGGCGAGCGCCGGCCGGTCGCGCAGCCTGGCCCCGTTGCGCGCGACCCACGTGGCGAGGTTCATGCGGACAACTTCTCCACCCGCGCCCGAGTGGTCAAGCGCCGACCGGTCCCGTTGAGGAAGGCGTGATGGCGTGACGCGCCTCCATAGGCGAGGCTGGCAGCAGCGCCGGCACGAGGTCGGTAGCCATCCACCGAGCCGAGGAGGTGGAGCGATGAGGCTCTCCGAGGAGGAGGCGCGGTCCCGCCTGGACGCGCTCGTCCACGGCGTCCTCTGCACCCTCCATCCCCGGCGCGGACCCGACCCGCAGCCCGTGGTCTACGCAGTGAGCGGCGACAACCACGTCGGCGTACCGATCGACAGCGTGAAGCCGAAGGCGTCCTCGCGGCTGCAGCGTGAGGCCAACCTCGAGGCCGACCCGCGGTCCGCGTTGCTGGTGGAGCGGTGGGACGCCGAGGACTGGTCGAGGCTGTGGTGGGTGCGCGCGCACCTCGAGCACGTGCCCCGCCCGTCGGAGGCGCTCGTCGAGGAGCTCGCCGACCGGTTGGCGCGGACGGTGCCCCAGTACGCCGACCGGCCGTTCCACCGCGTCCTCGTGTGTCGCATCGTCCGCGTGACGGGCTGGGCCGCCGCGGAGCAGTGAGACGGAGAGGTGGAGGCTCTCAGCCCGGCATCGCCGCGGCGGTCTCGGGTCCCAGGCCGAGGGCCACCGCGGCGGTCAGGTCATCCAGGGTGTCCACGTCGTGCCGGGCCCGCAGCGGTGCGTCCTCCAGTGCCTGCACACCGGCGGACCGGTGTCGGGCGGCGGAGTCGGGGCCGTAGTGGGTGACCGCAGTCCGCCCCGGCGGTGAGACCAGCAGCGTCGTCCCCGACGACGCGCGGTCGGGGACGAACGCCCCGCCGATCGCCGCAGCCCGCGTCACCACCAGGGTCACGTCGTCGGGTCGCAGGCAGGGGAGGTCCGCCGGCACCACGACCACCCCGGTGCCGGGCTTCCAGGCCGTCGCCACCCGGATGCCGGCTCGCACCGCGGGCCCGAGCCCGTCCCCGGCGTCACCGGCCAGCCGTACGGGCAGTCGCGCCAAGCGGCGCGCCACCAGCGGGTCCGAGGTGACCACGAGGACGCCGGCCACCCGCGGGCTGCCCGCCACCGCCGTGACCGTGTCGACGGCGAACGCGAGGGCCAGGGCCTCGCGCTCGTCGTCGGGCAGCGTGAGTCGCGTCTTCGCGAGCGAGAGTGGTTTGACGGGCACCACCGCCGTCACGTCGTACGCGCCCTGGTCGGCGGGGGAGCGCTCGAGCGTCGCCGACCGGTGCCCGGAGCTCAACGAGCGTCCTCGCCCACGCGCGGGATCCGCACGAGCATGGACGTGCCGTCCGCCGACGTGGCCCGCACCGTGAGGTCGCCCCCCATGGCCCTCATCAGGCCGTGTGCCAGGGTGAGCCCGAGGCCCACGCTCTCCTCGGACGCGTCGCGGTCTCCGTCCCCGGGTTCGGCGCGCGCCGCCTCGGTGTGCGTGAACGGCGTGAAGAGCCGAGGCAGCAGGTCCGGAGGGATCCCGGGGCCGTCGTCGATGACGACCAGGCTCACCGCGTCGTCGTCGTCCGAGGCGACCTCGGACCGGACCTCGACCCGGCCGTCGCTGTTGCCGTGGCGGACCGAGTTGCCGACCAGGTTCAGCAGCACCTGGCGGAGCCGGCGCCGGTCGGCCAGCACGACCTCGTCGCCGAGGGTCGCGGACAGAGCGATCCGACGGTGCCCGGCGTGCGTCGAGAGCAGGCTCAGGGCCTCGTCGGCCACGTCGCGCAGGACCACCGGCTCCAGGACGAGGGGGAGCGCCCTGGCCTCGAGACGACTCAGGTCGAGGACGTCGGCGAGCAGGTCCATCACGTGGCCGGCCGCGGCGTCGATGTGTCCGAGCGCCTCGTGGCGGCGCGCCTCGTCGAGGTCCATGGTGCCGAGCAGCTCCGCGAACCCGACGATGGCCTGGATCGGCGTCCGTGCCTCGTGGCCGACGGCGGCCAGGAGCTCCGACATGGCGCGCGAGTGCTGCTCGGCCGTACGCCGTGCCGTCTCGGCCGCCAGCCTGGCGCGGCGGTCGCGCTCGGCGGCCCGGCGCTCGGTCAGGTCGAAGACGTTGACGACGTACTTGGCCGGACTCCCGGCGCGTGCGCTGAGGATCGACACGGTCACCTCGACCTCGACGTCGCGCCGCGGGTGGTGCAGCACGGCCTCGAACACGATCGGCTGCGCGCCGTCGACGCCGAGCTCCTCGAGGAGAGAGTCGATCGAGCGCTCTCTCGGCGTGACGATGTCGTCGAGGGATCGCCCGGTCAGCGAGCCCGCGGCGCCGGCCAGGGCCGTGAGTGCGTTGTTGCTGGTCGCGATCGTGTGGTCGGGCCCGAGGATCGCCATGCCGAGCGAGTTGTCGTCGAAGGAGCGACGGAAGCGCTCCTCGCTCTCCACGAGCTCCCCGACCAGGCCCGCATGGTCGATCGCGACCGAGGCCAGGTGGGTGAACCTCTCGACGAGCAGTCGCTCACGCCGGCCCGGGTGGTGGGGGTGCGGGTGGTAGACGGCGAAGGTGCCGACGGGGAGTCCGTCGCGGCCCTCGATCGGCGTGGACCAGCAGCTGCGGAGCCCGGCCGCTTCCGCCAGCTGGCGGTAGTCGACCCAGCGCGGGTCGGTGCGGACGTCCGTGGCGATGACCGGGGCGTTGAGCGCTGCGGCGGAGCCGCAGGAGCCGGCACCGTCGCCGATGGACAGCCCGTCGATCGCGGCGACGTAGTCGTGGGGTAGCCGCGGGGCGGCTCCGTGGTGCAGGGTCCCCTGCTCGCGGTCCAGCAACAGCACCGAGCACCGCCCGTCCTCCATGAGGTCCTCCAGGGACGTGAGGATCTCATGCAGTACGTCGTGCAGCGGCGCTGCCCGCGCGATCAGCTCGAGCACCTCGACCTGCCGGTCCAGGAGGGCCTGGGCGTCCCGCTCGCTCAGGCCGGACGCCTCGTCCCATGCGAAGGCCTCGGCGGGGCTCATGCCGTGTCCATGAGCTGGTAGCCCACGCCGCGGACGGTGCGCAGCAGGCGCGGGTGCGAGGGGTCCTCCTCCAGCTTGAGGCGGAGCCGGTGCACGTGCTCGGTGACGGTCGCCTCGCCGAGCCACTCCGACGAGGAGTTCCACACGCGGTCCACCAGCTGGCTGCGCGTGAAGACGTGGCGGGGGTGGGTCGCCAGGAAGGCGAGGAGGTCGAACTCCTTCGGCGTCAGGTCGACCTCGCTCCCGTCGAGCAGGACCCGCCTGCTGGTCGGCTCGATCCGCAGGGCGCCGACCACGATCGCCTCGCCGGCGAGCTCGGGGGAGCTCCTCCGGAGCACCGACCGGACGCGCGCGGACAGCTCACCGGGGGAGAACGGCTTGACCAGGTAGTCGTCGGCCCCCAGGTCCAGCCCGACGATCCGGTCGGTCTGGCCGCTGCGTCCCGACAGCACGATGATCGGCAGGTCGGAGCGACCCGCCTGTCCGGCGCGCACCGAGCGCAGCACGTCGAGCCCTCCGAGTCGCGGGAGCCCCAGGTCCAGCACCACCAGCGAGGGCCGGTCGTCGCGGATCCGCCGCAGCGCGGCCGGCCCGTCGTCGGCCTCGACCACCCGGAAGCCGTCGTCGTCGAGCTGCCAGCGGACGACGGTGCGGATCGCCGCATCGTCGTCGACGACCAGCACCAGCGGGGCGCGCAGATCGGACCCGGTCTGGGCCATGACTGATGGCTACCACACGAGGCGCCGCCCGTCACCTGGGGCGAGAGTGCCGTTGAGATCGCGTTGAGACGGGGTTGGCCGTCGGGTGAGAGGCTGCGTGGACAATGACCGCATGCACGTCGGCCCCGGGAGCCGGATGATGCCGCTCACCCAGCTCCCGACGAGCGAGCTCACCAGGCTCGCCGCAGCGCGCCGAGACGCCCTGTTCGGCACCCGGGTGACCTACTCGCCCAAGGTCTTCATCCCGCTCACCACGCTCTGCCGGGACCGCTGCGGCTACTGCACGTTCGCCGAGTCCCCGCGGGCCGCCGTGGCGCCGTACCTCGAGCCCCGTCAGGTGCTCGCCATCGCCGAGCAGGGGGCGGCGGCCGGATGTCATGAGGCACTGTTCACGCTCGGGGAGGCCCCCGAGCTCCGCTATCCGGAGGCCGCGGCGTGGCTGGCCGACCATGGGCACGTCTCGACCGTCGGCTACCTGGCCGAGATGGCAGCCCAGGTCCTCGCCGAGACCGGCCTGCTGCCGCACGCCAACGCCGGAGCCCTCGGTGCCGAGGAGCTCGCGGTGCTGCGGTCGACCTGCGCGTCGCAGGGGATGATGGTCGAGAGCCTGCGCCCCGACCTGGCCGCCCACCGGGGCGCGCCGGACAAGGACCCGGCCCGACGGCTGGCGACGCTCGAGGCGGCGGGCCGGCTGGCGATCCCTTTCACCACCGGCATCCTGGTCGGGATCGGTGAGACCGAGACGGACCGGGTCGAGGCCCTCGCCGCGATCGCGGCGTCCCATCGGGCCCACGGGCACGTCCAGGAGGTCATCGTCCAGAACTTCCTCCCCAAGCAGGGGACGGCGATGCGCGACTCCGATCCCTGCTCCCACGAGGACCACGTCCGGGCGATCGCCCTGGCGCGGCTCGTGCTCCCCGGTGACGTGCACGTCCAGGCACCACCGAACCTGTCCGAGCCGGGCCAGCTGCGCGGGCTGCTCGCGGCCGGTGTCGACGACTGGGGCGGGGTGTCCCCGGTGACGGCCGACCACGTGAACCCCGAGCGCCCCTGGCCCTCCCTCGACGTCCTGCGCGACGCGACCGAGGCCGCCGGTCACCAGCTGGCGCCGCGCCTCACCGTCCACCCGGAGTACGCCGGCCGTGCCGAGCGCTGGCTCGACCCGGCGCTGCGGTTCCCGGTCCTGGACCGGGCCGACGCCGAGCTGCTGGGGCGCGACGACCCGGGGGCCCTCTGGCCCGAGCGGCATCAGGACGCGGCCAACGTCGGGACTGGCGCCGAGGTGGTCCAGATCGGTCGACGGTCGACCGCGTGGTTCTCGGGCGCCGGCGTCGACCCGACACCGCTGCGCGCCGGCGACGCACCCGTGCGCGGGCGGGTCCGCGAGGTGCTGGACGGCGTACGGCTGGGTCAGGATCCGGGGGCCGAGGAGCTCGAGGCGCTCTTCGCCGCCCGCGGCGCGGAGGTGAGGGCGGTCGCGGCGCTCGCCGACGAGCTCCGCCGCCGGATCGCCGGGGACACCGTCACGTTCGTGGTCAACCGCAACATCAACTACACCAACGTGTGCACGTTCCGGTGCACGTTCTGCGGCTTCTCCAAGGGGCCCCTCTCGCTGAACCTGCGCGGGGCGCCCTATCTCCTCACGCTGGAGGAGATCGCCGACCGCAGCGAGGAGGCGGTCGCGCGCGGCGCGACCGAGGTCTGCCTGCAGGGCGGGATCCACCCGAGGTTCGACGGCAACTTCTACGTCGAGGTCGCGAGGGCCGTGCACGAGCGGGTCCCCGACCTGCACCTCCACGGCTTCACCGCGCTCGAGGTGATGGAGGGGTCGCGGCGCCTGGGGGAGCCGCTCGGGAGCTATCTGCGGCGGCTGCAGGAGGCCGGTCTGAGGTCGCTGCCGGGCACCGCCGCGGAGATCCTCGACGACGAGGTGCGCGCGGTGATCTGCCCCGACAAGATCACCACGGACGAGTGGCTGGAGGTGCATCGCGTCGCACACGGCCTCGGGCTCCGCAGCAACGTCACGCTCATGTTCGGCTCGGTCGAGCGGCCGGTCCACTGGGTGCGCCACCTGCTGCGCACCCGTGCGCTCCAGCGGGAGACCGGCGGCTTCACCGAGTTCGTGGGCCTGCCGTTCGTGCACATGGCGGCCCCCGTCTATCTCAAGCGCGGCGCCCGACGTGGACCCACGTGGCGCGAGACGGTGCTCGTGCACGCCGTCGCCCGGATCGCCTACGCAGGCGACATCGACCACGTGCAGGCGTCCTGGGTCAAGCTGGGCAGGGTCGGCGCCCGGCAGCTGCTCGACGCCGGCGTCGACGACCTCGGCGGGACCCTGATGGACGAGAACATCAGCCGAGCGGCCGGCGCCAGCCACGGTCAGGGACTGACCCCCGCCGACCTGGAGGACATCGCCCGCGAGGCCGGCCGGCCACTCCGGCAGCGCACCACGCTGTACGGCGAGGTCGTCCCGCTGTCGCCGGCCACGGCCGCGGGCTGACGTCCGGGCCGGCGCGATACTCGGCACATGGAGTTCCAGGAGGTCGTCAGGCGCCGCAGGATGGTTCGCACCTACGCCGACCGGCCGGTCGACCCCGCCCTCGTCGAGCGCGCGCTGCGCAACGCGACCCGGGCCCCGAGCGCCGGCTTCAGCCAGGGCTGGGGCTTCCTGGTGCTCGACAGCCCCGACGACGTCAGCCTCTTCTGGACCCTCACCGCGGACGACGGCGAGTCGCCGGACGCGTGGCTGCGCGGGATGCGCACGGCCCCGGTGGTCGTGCTGCCGTGCTCCAGCAGGTCGGCGTACCTCGACCGCTACGCGGAGCCCGACAAGGGCTGGACGGACCGCGACGAGGCCCGCTGGTCGATGCCCTACTGGCACATCGACGCCGGGATGGCGGCGCTGCTGATCCTCCAGACCGCCGTCGACGAGGGGCTGGGCGCCTGCTTCTTCGGGATCCCACCGACGGCCGAGCCGGCCGTGCGTGAGGCCTTCGACATTCCCGGGGAATTCGACCCGATCGGGGCGATCACCCTGGGCCACCCCGCGGACACCGACCAGGTCGTCGGGTCCCCGGGCCGTCGGCGCCGCAAGGCTCTCGCCGAGGTGGTGCACCGAGGTCGGTGGGGGTCCGCGTGACCGGCGTCCGTTCGCTCACCTCGCGCACGCCTGAGTCCTTGCGGTCGGCACGGACGTGCGAGGGACGGGCGAGCCTCACGCGCATCGCTCCCGGCCTTCCCGACGCGCTGACCCGACTCGGACCGGGCGCCCCGAGGTCATCGCGGAGTAATTGGTCCACTGGCTGGACCACAGGCTCCGCAAAGATGCTCACGACCCGGTCCCGGGTCCGCGAGGTGCGAGAATGCGGCCGCCGTACGCGGTTGGCGTCGCGCAGCCGCCCGACGGACGGCGAAGTGAGTCTCAGCGGGGCAGGAAGATGCCGGCGGCCGGCTTGGGCTCGAAGTACGTCGCCTTCGGCGGCATCACCTCGCCCGCGTCGGCGACCGCCACGACGTCCTCGGACGTCGGTGGGGCCAGCGTGAACAGAGCGCCCCGGTCGACGTCGCACCGGGCCACGAGCTCGTCGAGGGGCGTCACCTCGGGGTGGGTGTCGACCGTGCGCACCCTGCCCGGCGGTGCCGGGGGGAGCCGGTCCAGCACGTGGGTGTGGAGCAGGCTCACGTCGAGGCCGACGGTGCCCGCCGGTCGTGGGCCGGCCAGCCTCACCTCGTGCCACTGACCCTCGACGTAGAGACCCATCCGGCCGATCGCCGGGGTCGGGCGCTCCTCGGCCTTGGTCACGTCGAAGACGCCGTCGAGGAGGGGGAGCAGCGAGCCGGCCTCGATCGGCCCGGACACCCGACGGTGGAAGGCAGACAGGCTCAGACCGTCGAGTGGGTAGACCACGCAGAGCAGGCCGGCGTCGGGGCCGATCGCGCCGGTCCGCCACTCCTCGAGCGCCGCGGCGGTGCGGTGGTGTCCGTCGGCGATGTAGAGCGGCCTGGCCGACAGCTCGGCCGACACCGCCGCGGCTGCCTCGCCGCCGAGCCGCCACAGCGCCTGCCGCAGGCCCTTGGGTCCGTCGAAGTCCAGGATCGGCTCCGCCCGCTGAGCCTCGCTGACGGCGTCGGTGAAGGCGGGGCCGGCGCGGTGCAGCAGCTTGACCAGTGCGGGCGGGCCGTGAGTCCTCGAGTGGTGCCAGACGAGGGCGTCCACCCGCAGCTGGTGGACCGCCTCGTGCTCCCGCACCAGGCCGTCGGCGATCGCCTGGACCGCGACCTCGCAGACCAACCCGGTGTGGACGACGTCGCCGTGGCTCTGGCGATAGACGTAGAGCGCGGGCGGGGCGTCGGCGTAGGCGTCGGGGTCGATGGCGACGGCGTAGAGGTCGACGCCGGAGTCGTCCTGCGAGTCGGTCATGGCGGTCACCGTCCGCCGCGCGTACGCCGGCCGCACCACGCGCGCCGCGAACGGCCGGACGCCCGTCACGTGCCGGATCCGTCGGCGGATCCGCCCTCGTCGAGGGAGACGACCGAGACGCCGAGGACGTCGGGGATAGCGCGGAGCGCCTCGACCAGATCAGGGGTGGCCTCACCCTGCACGTCGATGAAGGCGACGGCCGCCTTGCCGCCGCGGAAGACCCGGTTGACCATGTGCTCGACGTTGAGGTCGGCCGCGCGGAGCCGGTCGAGCACCTGCGCCAGCACTCCCACGCGGTCGAGGTGACGCACGGTGAGCGCGACCGAGCCGAGGCGGTCCGGGTCGAGGTTGACGCAGTGCCGCGCCTCGCCGGCGACGAAGGCGTCGACGAGCTCGGTCACCCCGTCGGCGATCGCGCGCTGCGCCTGCGCGGTCGAGGCCCCGATGTGGTGGGTGCCGACGACGGCCGGGTGCCTCGCGAGCGGGGAGTCCCAGTCGGCGCGGCCCGAGCCCGGCTCCCCGTCGTACACGTCGAGGCCGGCGCGCACCCGGCCCTCGTCGAGCGCCCTGAGCAGGGCGGCCTCGTCGACCACGTCACCGCGTGAGGTGTTGAGCAGGATCGCCCCCGGTCTCATCCGCGCCAGGAACCCGTCGTCGACGAGGTGCCTCGTCCCCCGGCTCGCCGGAACGTGGAGGGAGACGATGTCGGACGAGCCGACCAGCTCCTCCAGGGAGTCGCACATCGTGATGCCGAGCTCCTCGGCGCGTGCCGTGACCCGGGCCGACCGGCGCTCGCTCGAGACCGACTGCAGGTGGATGCCGAAGGCAGCGGCGCGCTCGGCCACGAGCAGCCCGATCGAGCCCAGGCCGATGATGCCCATGGTCGACCCCAGCAGGCCCTCTGCCTTGCCGTAGTCCGCCTTGTCCCACCGGCCGCGACGCAGGTCGGCGACGTTGTCGGCGATACGCCGGTCGACGGCGAGCAGCAGACCCATCGTCAGCTCCGCGACCGCCGCCGCGTTGCGGCCGGGGACGTTGCTGACGAAGACGCCACGCTCCGCGGCCGCGTCGGTGTCGATGGTGTTGGTGCCGGCGCCGGCCCGGATGACCAGCACCAACCGGTCGGCCGCCTCGAACACGGCGCGCGGGACCTTGGTGCTGCGCACGACCAGGACGTCGACGCCGCCGATGTGGTCGGGGAGGTCCTCGGCGGTCAGCCCCGGCTGCGAGGAGCAGAGGTGACCCCGCGCCTCGAGGTCGGCCACGGTCTTCGCGGGCAGCGTGTCCGCGACCAGGATGCGCATGTCGGACCTCCTGGGCACGTCGGCCCGCGGTGACGGGCGCTGGTGGGACAGGCTAGCGGGGCCCTGCGTGGATCGTCAGGTGTCCAACGTGCCGCGATCGGCCCGGGCGGAGGTCCGCTCAGCGGTGGGCGGAGTGGCTCCGCGACGGGTCGAGGTCGCCGAGTCCGTAGGCGCCGAGCATGACCGTCGAGCGATCTCCTGCCTGCGCGAAGCGGCGGTGCTGCTGCTCCCAGTGGCTGATCTGCCAGCGGCGGAGGAGGGTCTGCAGGCCGGTCATGACTGCGTTCCTTTCGAATCTGAGCCTGAGTTCCGGCCGGTCGTGGTGACCGGCCATGTCGCGATTCTACCGATGGCTTGGACGTGCGTCCAAATCCCGAGTGGGTCGATCGGTGCGCCGCGCGCCCGGCGCGCACGGCGTCGCCTGCCGAGGGCGCCGGGGCGGCGTCTAGGGTGAGGGTCGTGGCCACGCGGGCGGAGACAAGCGCCAAGGGCGACCGGCAGGAGCTGATCCTGGAGGCGGTGCTCCGGCTGCTGGCCGAGCACGGGATCGGCGGGGTGAGCCATCGCTCGGTCGCTCGCGAGGCCGGCGTCGCGCACGGGCTGGTCGGCTACTACTACGAGGACAAGGTCGGGTTGGTCGCCGCCGCGCTGCGTCACATCGGGGAGCTCGATGTCGCGATGCTCGAGCCCGATCCGGACCTGAGTGCCGTCGAACGGCTCCGGGCGGCGCTGCGCCGGTTCGCCGACGCCGAGTTCCTCACTACCGCCTACCTCAGCCTGCGCCTCCAGCTCTGGTCCCTGGCGCGGGCGGACGAGCAGTTCGACCACATCAACACCGAGGCGCAGCAGCGCTACCGCAGAGCCATGGCCGGCCTGATCCGGGCCGCGCGCCCCGACCTGACCGCGGCCGAGTGCACCCGGCGCGCCGCCGACATCGATGTCGTGCAGAACGGCCTGTGGCTCACCGCACTGCTCGGCCTGGACCGCGCGTCGATCCGCCGCGCTGTCTCCCGATGCGAGGAGATCGCGCTCGCGCCCTAGGCGTGAAGCCGGGCTGGTCTTCGGGGCGGAAAAGATTTGGACGAATGTCCAAATCATCCCTACTCTCTGGTCCATGACTGTCCTCTCCGTTGAGCTCTCCCATGACGACGTCGAACGAGTAGCAGCCGGGTTCGACTCCGACCCCGCGCGGTCGATGTCGCTGCGGGCCGAGGCGTACGTCGATCCCCGATGGGCCGGTGCGGACCGCGCGGCCATCTTCGCCCGGACCTGGCAGTGGATCTGTCACGTGGAGAAGCTGGCCCACCCGGGCAGCTACGTCTCGGCCACCGTGGCCGGCATGCCGGTGGTGGTCGTGCGCGACCGAGCGGGCGAGCTGCGAGCCTTCTACAACGTCTGCAAGCACCGTGCGCACGAGCTCGTCACGGGCTCCGGGACGACTCGCAACCTGGTCTGCCCCTACCACGCGTGGACCTACGACCTCACCGGTGGTCTGCGCGCCGCCCGTCGAGCGGACCGGATGGCGGAGTTCGACACGTCGACGATCTGCCTGGACGCCGTGGGCGTCGAGGAGTTCTGCGGCTTCGTCTACGTCAACCTCGATGCGACGGCACCTGCACTGTCGGAGCAGGCCGGCGACCTCGCGAAGGAGATCGACCACTGGGCGCCCGACGTGGCCGAGCTGACCCTGGCGAAGCGGATGACCTACTCGATCCGGTCGAACTGGAAGAACGTCATCGACAACTTCCTGGAGTGCTACCACTGCCACATCGCCCATCCGGAGTTCGTCGACCTCGTCGACATGGACACCTACGACGTCAAGACGCACGGCATCTGGTCCAGCCACTTCGCCGAGGCGGGCAAGCAGGCCAACACGGCGTACGACGTCTCGGAGGCGACCGTGCGGGACCACGCGGTGTGGTGGCTGTGGCCGAACACCTGTCTGCTGCGCTATCCGGGGCGGAGCAACTTCATGGTGCTCCAGGTCCTCCCCGACGGGCCGGACCGCTGCGTGGAGACCTGGGACTTCTATCTCGAGACAGCTGAGCCCACCGAGGCCGAGGTCGAGGCCGTCCGGTTCGTCGACGAGGTGCTGCAGGTCCAGGACATCGCCCTCGTGGAGAGCGTGCAGCGTGGCATGAGCACCCCGGCGTTCGACCAGGGGCGCATCGTCTTCGACCCCGCCGGCGGGGGACTGTCCGAGCACGGCGTCCACCACTTCCACGGACTGGTGCTCGACGCCTACCGCTCCCTCGTCGAGGCCTGAGGAGGGTCTGCCATGCCACGGCCCGTGATCATCACCTGCGCTCCGACCGGCGGCGTCCACACGCCGACGATGTCGGAGCATCTCCCGATCACGCCGGACGAGATCGCCCAGGCCGCCGTCGAGGCGGCGGAGGCGGGGGCGGCCGTCATCCACCTGCACGCTCGGAACCCCGAGACCGGCCAGCCCGACCCGCGTCCGGAGCTCTTCGCCGACTTCATGGGCCAGATCGCGGCTCGGTGCGACGCGGTGATGAACGTGTCGACCGGCGGCGGCCTCGGCATGACCCGCGAGGAGCGGCTGCGCGCGGCGGTGGCGACCTCGCCCGAGATGGCCTCGCTCAACGTGGGGTCGCTGAACTTCGGGATCTTCCCGATGGCGGAGAAGTACACGGACTGGAAGCACGACTGGGAGCCCGCCTTCCTGGAGATGACCCGCGACTTCATCTTCCGCAACACCTTCGCGGACCTCGAGTACGTCGTGAAGGAGCTGGGGCAGGGCCACGGCACGAGGTTCGAGTTCGAGTGCTACGACCTCGGGCACCTCTACAACCTCGCCTGGCTGATCGACCAGGGCTGGATCGAGCCGCCGTACTTCGTGCAGATGGTCTTCGGGATCCTCGGCGGGGTCGGCGCCGACCTCGACAACCTCCAGCACCTGCACACGATCGCGGACAAGCTCTTCGGCGACAGCTACGAGTGGTCGGTGCTGGCCGCGGGCAGGCACCAGATGTCCTTCGCCACCCAGGCCGCGATGCTCGGCGGCAACCTGCGGGTCGGGATGGAGGACAGTCTCTATCTGGGTCCCGGGCAGCTGACCACCTCGAACGCCGCCCAGGTCGTCAAGATCCGCAGCATCGTCGAGGCGCTCGGGCTCGAGATCGCCACCCCCACGCAGGCCCGCGAGCGGCTGGGGCTGAAGGGAGGCGACCGTGTCAACGTCTGAGCCGGGACCCTCGCCGGACGTGCCCCGGGTGGCCGCGCTCGGGGGCGGACTCATCGGTCGCAGCTGGAGCGCGCTGTTCCTCGCCGCGGGCAAGGACGTCGCGCTCTACGACCCGGACCCCGGCGCGGGCGACCGTGTGCGCCGTACGGTCGAGGAGACGTGGCCGGTGCTCACCCGGCTCGGCCTGGCGACCAGCCCGGCGCCGACCGGTGACCTGGTGGTGTGCGACGACGCCCGGGCGGCGGTCGACGGGGCCCTGTTCGTGCAGGAGAGCATCCCCGAGCGCGTCGCCCTCAAGCACCAGCTCTACGCCGACATCGAGCCGGCGCTCGATGCGCGGGCCGTGGTCGCCTCGTCCGCCTCGGGGCTCACGCTCAGCGAGCTCCAGGAGGGCTGGCGCCGGCCGGGACGTCTGGTGCTCGGCCATCCGTTCAACCCGCCGCACCTGATCCCGCTCGTGGAGGTGATGGGCAACCACCGCACCGATCCCGATGTCGTCCGCACCGCTCGCGGCTTCTACGAGTCGGTCGGCAAGGTCACCATCGACGTGCGCCGCGAGGTCCCGGGTCACGTGGCCAACCGGCTCCAGGCGGCGCTGTGGCGCGAGGCCATCCACCTGGTGCGTGAAGGTGTCGCCAGCGTGGAGGACGTCGACCGAGCCGTCGCCTCGGGTCCCGGCCTGCGGTGGGCCGTGATGGGACCCACCACGCTCTTCCACCTGGGCGGCGACGACGGCGGACTGGCCGCGTTCTGCGAGCGCTACGCCGACAGCTTCCATCGGTGGTGGAGCGACCTGGGTGACCCGCGGCTCGACGAGGCCACCGTCGCGGCGCTCGTCGAGGGCGTCGGAGCAGCCACGGGATCGGCCTCCTACGACGACCTCGTGGCCCGCCGTGACGCGCTGCTGACCACCGTGGTGGCGGCCACCCACCCGCCGTCGAGGTGACCCCGGGACCCGGGGGTGAGACTCAGCCGCAGGTGTCGCAGACGCCGGTGACCGGGAGGGCCATGTAGCAGGTCGGGCAGGTGGCGACGGGCGCGGGCGGCGTGCGGGTGGCCCGGCTGGGCGACGGGGCCGGCTTGGCGGCCCGGGGCGTGCGCGGCCGCGCCGCGCGGGGCGCGCGGGCAGCGGCGCCGCCGTCGGCCGGCAGGCCGGCCGCCTTGAAGTGGCGGTAGCACTCCAGCCGCTGTCGGGCCGCATGCTCCGCGGCGTCCGGCGGCGGGAAGCCGGTCGCGGCGCCCACCGCGACGGCGTACTGCTCGGTCACGCGGCCGTCGTGGCGCACGCAGAGAGAGGGGAGCAGCGGCTCGTCGCGCGCGACGCACTGCTCGGCCAGCAGGCGGAGCACGTCGGCCAGCCAGTCGGTGGTGGACCCGCCGGTGCGGATGCCGGTGCGATACATCACCTGGGTCGCGAGCTCGTCGACCGTGACGACGCTCCGGTAGCGCCTCGCCGCCTGGAGGAGGACGTCGCGCGCCGCGCCTGCCCAGGCCGCGTGGGACGCCTCGAGGCCGGTGTCGGAGGCCTCGCGCCAGCTCCCCGTGACGGGCCCGCCCACGCCGGCGTAGGGATCGGCGGAGGTGACCAGGAAGCCGAGCTCGGCGAGCAGGCGGGCGGCACCGCGGAGGTCGCCTGCGAGCTCACCCGCCGTGGCAGCGGTGCCGCCGGCGAACTTGCGGGCCACCGCGAGGGTCGCGCGGGAGTCGAAGGTGCGACCGTCGTGCCAGAGCACGTAGTCGTCCCCGCGCGCGAAGCCGTAGCGGCCGAGGAACTCGTCGGCGCCGAGCTGGTCGTACTCCTCCAAGGCGCTGAGGACGTCCGCCCTGCCGACATCGTCGAACAAGCCCATGCTCGAGACCCTAGCCGTCCGAGGGCGACGACCGGGCCGGCGGTGCCGCGCTCAGGAGCGCAGCACCTTGTCCATCGGCCGTCCCTTCGCGAGCTCGTCGACGAGCTTGTCGAGGTAGCGGATCTTCCGCATCAGCGGGTCCTCCACGTCCTGCACGCGGACGCCGCAGACCGAGCCGGTGATGAGCGAGGCGCCCGGGTTGAGCTCGGCCCGGGCGAAGAACTCCTCGAACGTCGTCCCGTCGTCGAGGTGGGTGGCCAGCGCGTCGTCGTCGTATCCGGTCAGCCATCGGATGACCTCGTCGAGCTCGTCGCGGGTCCGTCCCTTCCGCTCGACCTTGGCGACGTAGTGGGGATAGACGGAGGCCACGCTCGTGGTGAAGATCCGGCTCACGCCCTCAGGGTAGTGACCGGGTCACCGGCGCGGCCGGCGCTCACTCGGTCAGCGGCACGCCGTAGACCACGCTCTCGTCGAACGAGCTGATCCAGGCCCGACCTCCTGCGACCGCGAGGTCGAGGTTGGCGTTGTCGTAGAGCGGAGCCGCCTCGCCGAGCTCGGTGCGCGAGGTCACCGTCGCGGTCGCCGGGTCGATCGCCACCAGTGCCGGGCCCTCCTCGGCGACCACCAGGAGAGCGCCGTCGGCGGCCCGCACCGGGTCCGGGGCGCCGATGACCTCGATCCGGTGCCGCACACGCAGGGTCTCCGGGTCCACGGCGACCACCTCGTCGCCGAACGTGCACGCCACCCACAGCAGGCCTCCTGCCGTCGCCATCCCCTGTGGGCCGGTGCACAGCCTCGGCGACCGGGTCACCTCCGAGCTGCCGGGGTCGACGGAGAGCACCCGGTCCTGCGCGAACTGCGCGACGTAGAGCCGTGCGTCGCCGGCGACCACGAGCCGGGCGCCGACGCCGATCGGGATCCGACCGGTCACCTCGAGGCTCCCCGGGTCGATCCGCACCAGCCGCCCCGCGTCCTGCGCGACCACCCAGACCGATCCGAACCCCGTGGTCACCCCCTCGGCGCCCGCGCCGGTCGGCACCCTGCCGCTGACCTCGCCCGATTCCGGGCCGACCCGCACGACCTCGTGGCCGTGGAAGCTGGTGACCCAGAGGGCGCCGAAGCCGGTCGCGGCCCGCAGCGGTACGCCGGCCACCGGCACGGTCGACCGCACCTCGCCCGACCCCCCGTCCAGCCGGCTGACGGACTCGCCCTGGGCGCTCACGACCCACACGGAATCCCCGTCGGCGGCCACGCCGACCGGCCCGGCGGGCACCTCGACGACGCGGGTCCCTTCAGGAGGCGCGACGGCGGTGTCGCTGCTCGAGGACGGCGAGGAGGGCTCGGCCTCGGGAGCCGCGGGCGCTCCCGCGCAGCCGCCCAGGACGGGTCCGACGAGGAGTCCCAGGGCCACCAGGACAAGGCGTCGCCGCTGCATGGACAGCGAGCCTAGGGCGAGAGGCCCACGGTGTCGAGATTTTTCGACACTGGATCCTAGCGGCCCCTCATTGGTCGTCTACGAAGTCGCGAGCCGCGGCGGCCAGCTCCTCGAAACCCGCCCCGTCCAGTCGGTAGGAGTTCGGTCCACGCGCGGGGACCACCACGTCGATCAGCCCCGCGCCGCGCAGCATGGCGAGGTGGTGCAGCAGCGTGGTGCGGGGCCGATCGAGGCTCGACACCAGCTCGGGCAGCGTGCGGGGGGAGGCCCGCAGCTCGGTCAGGATCTGCAGCCGCACGTCGTCGCCTGCGGCCCGCGCGAGTCGCCGCAGCCGGGCGACCGGGTCGGCGTCCGACGTCGCCGCCAGCGGCGGGTGGACGATGACGGTGACGTCGGGAAGGTCGATCTCGACGATGACCGGGTCGACGGCACGGCTCGCGACCAGGACGACTCCGTCCAGCGACCCGGCGCGGTAGTGGAGCCGCGGTGCGACCCGGGCCAGGGCCGCCTCGAAGCCGTGCTCGGCGACCAGGGCCCGCATGGGTGCGGGATCCGGCCCGGCTCCCTGGTCGGGAAGTGCGCTCAGCAGCGCGCGACAGCGGTCGCGGACGTCGTCGGAGCCTGCGCTCCACAGCCAGCGGTGCACCTCGAGGTTGGTGCTGCCCGCGGCGAGCGCCCGTCGTACGACGGTGCGCGCGGCGGCCGAGCCGCCCGCGGCGTCGGCCACGATCCGCGGCGTGTCGGACCCGAGCACCTCCGCGAGCTGCCGGCGGTCGGCGCCCATGAGCACGGCGTGCAGCTCCACCGGGTCGGTCGAGCCCACCAGGGCCAGGAGGTCGTCGCGGCTGGCCCCGGCACCGCGTCGCACGGCCAGCCCGGCCAGGTTGATCCACCCGAACCGGCCGAGGCTGGCGAGCTCCGCGACAAAGGTCCGCCCGAGCTCGCGCTGCCAGGCCGCGGCCAGCCCCGCGGCGCCGGTGAAGACGAGGCGCCAGCGGGGGTCGGCCACGGAGGCCGCGGCCAGCACCAGCTGGTGACCGCTCCCCGCCTCGACCCGTGCGTGGATGGACATCGCGGCCCATCCTGCCGTGCCGAGCAGTCGTCAGCCTGACGGGCGGCGGAACGGCTCCGCCTCCGCGGCCTCTCGGTACCCTCGGCCGAGCCGAGCATGTCCGTGCGGAGGTGGCGATGCCGATCTGGCTGCAGGCGGGGCTCTGGGGCACCGTGGCCGGCGGTGCCCTCGTGCTGGGCGCGGCGGTGGCCTGGACGGTGCGGGTGCCGCCGCGGGTGGTGGCGTCCGTGATGGCCTTCGGGGCCGGCGTCCTCATCTCGGCTCTGGCCTTCGACCTCGTCGACGAGGCCGAGACGACCGGCGGCCTTGCCCCGACCGCGGCCGGCTTCCTCGCGGGCTCGCTCGCCTACGTCGCTGCCAACGTGTGGCTCTCGCGCCGGGGGGCGCGTCACCGCAAGCGCTCCGGGGACCAGCAGCCGTCGGAGGCCGATCAGCCCGGCAGCGGATCGGCCATCGCGATCGGCGCGCTCCTCGACGGCGTGCCCGAGTCGCTGGTGCTGGGCCTGACGCTGCTGGGCGGCCGCGGTGTGGGCGTGCCCGTGCTCGCGGCCATCTTCATCTCCAACCTGCCCGAGGGTCTCTCCAGCGCCGCGGGCATGAAGCGCCGTGGCCGCAGCCCCCGCTACGTCTTCGGAGTGTGGATCGCGATCGCGCTCGCCAGTGGGCTCGCGGGGCTGGTCGGCTGCCTGCTGCTGCAGGGCGCCTCCGACGCGACAGTCGCCGTCATCACCGCGGTCGCGGCCGGGGCGATCCTGGCGATGGTGACCGACACGATGATCCCCGAGGCGTTCGAGAGCACCCACCTGTACGCCGGGCTGGCAGCCACCGTGGGCTTCCTCACCGCCTTCGCGGTCTCCCGGGGGCTGTGAGGCGGTCTGCGCGACGTGTCGGGCGCTCGGGCCTGGACAGGAGGCGTGCAGCGGGTACCTACTGGGCGGGGCGGAGGCCACGCCGGGCCGGAGGGTCGGGCGGCACCGCCCACCGACCGAGAGGCGGAGCAGCGTGTCGGATGCCTACGCGGGCTTCCCGGTCCGGCTCATCTGGGAGGGACGCCCGGTCGCCGGCGTCCACCAGGTCGGTGGGCTGCGCGTGGAGGCGACGGCCGACGGGAGTCGGGGCCGGGTGCTCACCCTCGGCCCGGGCCTCGCGCGCGACCGGGACTTCGTGGCGTGGGCCTACACCTGCGTGGCCGATCCCGGCCGGCCGGGGGAACTGCGGCACGACGTCCTGGTCGAGCTCCACGACGAGCAGGACCGCAGCGTGCTGGTCGTCGGCGTGGTCGGCGCCTGGGTCTCCTCGTTCCACGCCGTCCCGGGCGACGACGAGGGCGCCGTCGTCCTGTCCTCGCTCGTCCTCCAGCACGAGGGCTGGGAGCGGGTGACCGACGCTGGGTCGCCGACCGGCTAGCGCCCGCGGCCTCGGACCTCTCCTCACTCGGCCACGGCCGAGCGAAGCCGGTAGTAGTCCTCGACCAGGCTCTCGTAGTCGGCGCTGCGCTCGGCCTCGGTCAGCTGGTCCCAACGGACGTCGAGCAGCATGCGAGCGCGCGTCCCGATGCGCCGGCAGGCGAACTCCTGGGTCTGGTTGAACCGGGCGCTCCGCTCGGCACGTACCACGGTCTGCACCGCGACGACGGCCGAGGCGAGCGCCGCCAGCGCCCCCACCACGACCCCCGACAGCCGGTCGGCGAACGCCGACGCACTGGCCACGGCGGCGAGGACCGCGCCTGCCACCCCGAGCGTGTAGTGCAGCGCCTCGTAGCGCTGCCGCCAGTTCCGGTACTTCAGCGACGACCTCCCGGCTTCCACCTCCAGGTCCTGCACCAGCGAGCGAAGACCAGTGCGGCCGATGCCGGTCGCACCTTGGTTCGTGCCCTCACCGTCGTTGTCTGTCATCGACGACCTCCCGGCAGCCTCGATCGGGCCCGCCAGTCTCCCTCATCGAGGCGGAGGTGTCGACGCCCGCATGCCGACCGCGCATCGGAGGAGGCCCCTCGGGGCATAGTCCACGTGACCGCACCATTGTCTGCTCTGCCCCTCGGAAGGATCGCCCATGGCCTTCGCCGTCCTCTCAGCCGGGATCTCGGCCCTGCACCGCGTCGCCGCCCAGGTCGGCGACGACCAGCTCGACCACCCGACGCCCTGCCAGGACTGGACCGTCGCCCAGGTGGTGGCCCACGCGGCCGGCGACCAGCACGCGTGGGCGTCGGCGGTCGGTGGTGCGGCCCCGCCGAGCTACAACCCGTTCGACCCACCGCGTCGCCCCGAGGACGGACTGGTGGCGCTGGTCGACGCGGCCGCTCAGGCCGCCGCCGCCACGTGGGCCGGGGCCGACCCCGGTGCGCCGACCCTGTCCACGCCGCTCCCGCCCGTCCCGGAGCTGCCGCCGGAGCTCGCCGCGGCCGCAGCGGGCCTCGACGCCGCCGTCCACGCCTGGGACGTCGCGGTCGCGACCGGTCAGGAGTCGCCGCTCACGCCGGGTCTCGCCAAGGAGCTGTGGGCGGCGGCCGAGGCGACGGCGGAGCCGTTGCGTGGCTTCGCCTATGCCGAGGCGCTGCCGGAGCAGCCCGGCGACGACGAGGCGGCCGCGCTGCTTCGCTTCCTCGGCCGCGACCCCGCCTGGGGGCCGTGAGTGCTCACCCGGCTCGACCTGCAGCATCTGCGGCGGGCCGTCGACCTCGCGCGTGAGGCGTTCGAGGCGGGCGACGAGCCGTTCGGCTCGGTGCTCGTCGACGAGCAGGACCGCGTGCTGCTCGAGGAGCGCAACCGCGCGGGCGGTGGCGACCAGACGCGGCACCCCGAGCTCGAGCTCGCCCGCTGGGCGGCGGCCCACCTCACGGCCGACGAGCGCGCCGCGGCGACGGCGTACACCTCGGGGGAGCACTGCCCCATGTGCGCGGCCGCGCACGCGTGGGTGGGCCTCGGTCGCCTCGTGTACGCCGTATCGTCGGAGCAGCTGACCGGGTGGCGGGCCGAGTGGGGTCTGCCACCCTCAGCGGTCGTGCCGCTCCCCGTCCACGCGATCGCCCCGGGCGTCGCCGTCGACGGGCCGGCGGCGGAGCTGGAGGACGAGATGCGGGAGCTTCACCACCGGGCGGCGCAGCGAGACGCCGCGCTCGGCACGGCCTCGGGGCCGCAGGATTCGCGATGACGGGCGTGCGGCAGCTGCGGCTCGTCGTGCACGCGGAGGACTACGAGCACGCGGTCGCGTTCTTCCGCGACGTGCTCGGGATGCCGCAGGCCGAGGCATACTCCAGCGAGGGCGGCGCGGAGGTGATGATCCTCGACGCCGGCCGGGCCACGCTGGAGCTGTCCAACACCGCGCAGATCGAGCTGATCGACCGGGTGGAGGTCGGCCGGCGGGTGGCGCCGCACTTCCGGGTGGCGCTGGAGGTCGACGACTGCGCCGCGGCCACCGACCGGGCGGTCGACGGCGGGGCGTCGCTCCTCGCACCCCCCACCCACACGCCCTGGGAGTCCCTGAACTCGCGGCTCGAGGCGCCCGCGGGGGTGCAGCTGACGCTCTTCACCGAGGGCGTGCCGCCGCAGGGCTGAGCGACGCCGGGCTCTCAGGCCCCGCTCGGGGGTTCGTCGAGCAGCGTGGGGCGGTACTCGACCAGCTGGAGGTGGCGGTCCAGACGCTGGCTCTCCACCATCTCGAGCGCCACGTCCGGATAGCCGTCGTAGATGCGCTCCGTGCCGGTGCGACCGGTGATGAACGGGAACATCACGACCCGGAAGCGGTCGACCAGGCCCGCTGACAGCAGGGATCGGCACATCGACAGGCTGCCCAGCGTGCGCACCGAGTGGCCCTCGGCCTTGAGCCGTCGCACCCCTTCGACCGCGTCCTCGGACACCAGCGTGGTATTGGCCCACGCGAGCGGCTCCTCGAGCGTGGACGAGAAGACGTACTTCGTCGCGGCGTTGACCTCGTCGAAGCCCTCGGAGTCGGCGTACTGCGCCGCCATGCCGCTCATCAGCCGGTAGGTGGTGGCGCCCATGACCATCGGCCACTCCTTCTCCGCCGACCGGTCGAGCCAGGCGAGGTACTCGGCCACGTCGGCGCCCCAGAACCCCGGCCAGCCCTCTCCGGAGGCGTAGCCGTCGAGAGAGGTGATGAAGTCGACGAGCAGCTCGGGCATGGGTCCTCCTCGCGATCGGGCGTGGCCGTGGTCCGCAAGTGGCCGACGCTAGCGCGGTCGGCAAGGCCCGCACCGGCATGATGGGTCCTCAGGGAGGCTGCCATCTCGACGTACGACGACGGCGGGCCCGAGGTCCCCGGTGGCCTCGACGGGCCGGTCGAGCGGGTGGTCGTGCTGGGCGCCGGCATCGCGGGCCTGACGGTGGCCAACGCCCTGGCGCACGCGGGTGTGGCCTGCGTGGTGCTCGAGGCCCGCGACCGCGTGGGTGGCCGGCTGCACACCGTCGAGCTGGCCGGCAGCCCTGTCGACCTGGGCGGCTCGTGGCTCCACCACCCCGACGGCAACCCCCTGCGGCGCTTCGCGGCGGAGTCCGGGGTCGAGTGCCGGCCGGGCGATCCGCTGCCCGATCTCACGGGTCACGACCTCGTGCTCGGCCGCGCGCTGACGTCCGCCGAGCTGGAGTCGGTGATGACCGGAGACGCGGCCTTCGCCGACGCGCTCGACGGCCTGCGCGCCGGGCTCGGCCCGGACGCCTCGGCCACCGACGGCATCGCCGCGTGGCTGGCCGCCGAGGGGCTCACCGGCGACGATCGCCGCCGTCTGGAGCAGGCCCTGCGCGCCAGCGTCGAGGCCGACTCGGCCGGAGCAGCGGACGCCATGTCCCTGC
This sequence comes from uncultured Nocardioides sp., assembly GCA_964591845.1. Lineage (GTDB taxonomy): Bacteria > Actinomycetota > Actinomycetes > Propionibacteriales > Nocardioidaceae > Nocardioides. Next base: position 5,703 of record CAZQCA010000009.1, on the reverse strand, counting down.
CCTGGCTGTGGACGCAGGAGGAGTACGGCGGGAGCTACTTCGGCGACCTGCCGGTCGGGGGCTACGGCCGCATCGTGGCGGCGATGGCCGCGGGACTCGACGTACGACGCGACTGGCAGGCGGCCCGCGTCCGGCACGACGCGACCGGGGTGACGGTCACGTCGACGACCGGGGCGATCGAGAGGGGCTCGCACGTGGTGGTCACCGTCCCGCTCGGGGTGTTGAAAGAGGGTCGCCCGGACTTCGAGCCACCGTTGCCGCCTCCCCACCGCGACGCCGTGCGGCGGTTGGGCTTCGGGCGCTATCAGAAGATCCTGCTGGCCTTCGGCGACGACGAGCCCTTCTGGCGCGAGGAGGGCTGGTCGCACCTCGCGCTCTACGGCCGCGACCCGGGGCGGCCGGCCACCTGGGTGTTCGACCTGAGCGCGCTCGGCGGTGGGGCCGTCCTGGCCTTCCACGTGTTCCACTCGTCGGTCGGCCCCGCGACCGACGCGCCCGGGTGGGCCCTGGAGCGGCTGTCGTCGGTGCTCGGCCGACCGTGTCCCGAGCCGGTCGCCGTCCGGGTGACCGACTGGGTCGAGGACCCGCACAGCCGGGGCGCCTACACGCACGTGCCCGTCGGGGCCACGAACGCCGACCTCGACCTGCTCGGCACCCCGGTCGCCGGCCGGATCGGCTTCGCCGGCGAGCACACGACGAGCGCGCGGATGGGCTACGCCGACGGTGCCATGACGAGCGGCATCCGGGAGGCCAAGCGGCTGCTGGGCTCCCCGCACGTGCAGCTGGCGCGCCGCGGCGGCGGGCCGTCCGACGCCTCACCGGGTGCTGGCTAGCGTCGAGGACATGAGCACCACGGTGATCCTGACCGGAGCCACGCGCGGGATCGGGCGCGCCGCGGCCGAGGCGTTCGGTGCGCACGACGTCGAGCTGTCTCTCGTCGGACGCGACGCGGCACGCGTGCGCGAGGCCGCCGAGGCGGCGCGTGCCGGGGGCGCCACCGTCCACGAGCACGTGGCAGACCTCACCGACCTGGCCGACGTACGCCGACTCGCCGACGAGCTGGCCGCCACGCACCCGTCGGTCGACGTGCTGGCCAACAACGCCGGTGCGCTCTTCACGTCCCGCCGGCTCACCCGAGACGGGTTCGAGCAGACCTTCGCGCTCAATCACCTCTCGCCCTACCTGTTGACCCGGCTGCTGGCGGACCGGCTCGGCGCGGGGCAGGGGCGCGTGGTCACCACTGCGAGTGACGCCCATCGAGCCGGCCGGCTGGACCTCGACGACCTGCAGACCGAGCGCGGCCGCTACCGGCCCGCGCGCGTCTACGGCACCACCAAGCTGGCCAACGTGCTGTTCACCCGCGAGCTCCAGCGACGTCATCCCGAGCTGACCGCCAACTGCTTCCACCCCGGCGTCATCAGGTCGGGCTTCGGCAAGAGCGACGGGCTGCTCGCCCGGGTCGCGATGTCCGTCGCCGGTGTGTTCATGCGTCCCCCGCGCGTGGGTGCCGAGAGACTGCTCCACCTCGCGCTCGATCCCGCGGCCGGCAAGCTCCGCGGCAAGTACCTCGAGCGGAACCGCCCCGTGGCCCCCAGCGACCAGGCGCGGCGACGCCCTGGCGCGGAGCCTCTGGGATCGCTCGGCCGAGCTCGTGGGCCTGGACGCCTGAGGCGTCCTCCGGCCCGGCACCCCCGGCACCCCCACTCGTGCGCCGTTGAGCGCACGGAGGGACCCGTCGACGGCACCCTCGGTGCATCGAACGGCGCAGGAGTCGGGGAGGGGTGGCAGGGTGGGCCCGTGGCCAAGCAGGACCGACCCGAGGTGCCCGACGCCTGGGTCGACCGGATCGACGAGGTCCTGCGCGCGCTGCCCCAGGTGGTGTGCGAGGCCGCGTGGGTCGGCACCCGCTGGCAGGTCCAGGGCGCCACGATCGCCCACGTCTTCGGCGGTGAGGACCAGCTCTTCCGCGTGGTGCTGCGCGGCGAGCCCGACGAGGTGATGGCCTTCCAGCATCTCGGGCCGCCCTACTTCCGAGCCGAGTGGGGCGCCAACGTGATCGGCATGGTCGTCGACCGGGACACCGACTGGGTCGAGCTGGCCGAGCTGCTCACCGACTCCTACTGCGTGGTGGCGCCGGTGGGGCTCGCAGCCCAGGTGACTCGGCCGCAGTAGCCTGAGCACGGAGTGGTCGCGGCGAGGCGGGGTCGCGGGAAGGCGGGGTCGGCGTGCGGGCAGGTGGTCGGAAGAGCCGGGTCACGGTCGCCGCGCTGGCGCTGGCGCTCCTGGTCGGGGGCTGCACCGACGACCCGGACACGGGCCCACCCGCGTCCTCCGGGTCGCCGTCGGACACGCCGTCCGGCACGGCGAGCGACGAGCCGACCGTCTTGCAGCCGACGCCGGTCCCCGAGGTCACCGGCGACGCCCGCAACGGGGAGACGCTCGTCGGGCACGCCGGCAGCTGGGGCCCCGGCGAGGTGACCCTCTCGTTCCGCTGGCGGCGCGACGGCGCCGACATCCAGGGCGCGGTGGAGCAGAGGTACGCCCTGACCACGGACGACGTCGGCCACCGGATCACGCTCCAGGTCACGGGCACCAAGCCCGGCTACGAGCAGGTCGCCCAGGAGTCCACGGCCGTCGGCCCGGTGCTGAGGGCGACCATGGCCAGCGTCGCCCCCCAGGTCGTCGGCGCCCCGGTCTTCGGCACCCGGCTCAGCGTCGGCCCGCTCGACTGGGGCTCCTCGGACGTGCGCTTCCGCTACCAGTGGCTGCGTGACGGCGTCCCCGTGGCCGGCCGCACCCGGCCCGTCTACCACGTCGGCCTCGACGACCTCGACCACCGGATCACCGTCGAGGTGACCGGGCGGCTGCCCGGCTTCGACCCCGCGGTCCAGCAGTCGGCCCCGAGCGAGCCCGCGCGCACGGCGCGCTTCGAGGGCGGCGGGCGGCCGCGGCTGACCGGTGCACCCCGCTACTACGAGTTCCTGACCGTCCCCGACCCGGGGTGGCGACCGCGACCCGTGCTCACCTACCAGTGGCTGCGAGACGGCGTGCCCATGCCCGACGCGTCGGGGCCGACGTACCAGCTCCGCGGTCGCGACATCGGCCACCGGGTCTCGGTGCAGGTGACGGGATCGCGCGACGGCTACGCCTCCCGCCAGCAGGTCACCCTGGCCCGCGGACCGGTCGGGGAGGGCAGGCTCGACCCCAGCCCCAAGCCGACGATCAGCGGCACGCCCGCCGTCGACGGCTACCTCACCGCCTCCGCGGGCGAGTGGGGCCCGGCGCCGGCGACGTTCGCCTGGCAGTGGTTCAGTGACGGCCGGCCGATCCGAGGTGCCACCGACTCCAGCTATCGCCTGACGGTCAGCGACCTCGGCCAGCGGATCTGGGTCGACCTGGTGGCGACCTCGGAGTTCTTCACCCCTGCCAAGCGCACCTCCGCGTCGACGGCCGCGGTCGCGCCCGGTGAGCTGACCCGCACTCCCACGCCGCTCTACCACGGCATCGCGCAGGTCGGACGCACGATCACGGCGCTGCCGCGCGAGTGGGGCCCCGGCCGGGTCGACCTGGCCTTCCAGTGGTTCCGGGGCCGCAAGCCGATCAAGGGCGCCACCGACCGGAAGTACGTCGTCGCGCCCGGCGACCTGGACAGGCTGCTGCGGGTGCGGGTCACCGGGACCGAGCACGGCTACCGCGAGGCCAGCCGGATCTCGGGCTACACCGACCGGATCGCGCCGGGCGACCTCAGCCCCGGACTGCCGGTGCTCACCGGTCTTCCGGTCATGGGCGAGACGCTGACGCTCGACCCCGGGGAGTGGGGCCCCGGCAAGGTCGGGCTCGACTACCAGTGGTTCCGCGACGGCGAGGCACTCGACCGCGCGGTCGGCGACAGCTACACGTTGAGCCAGCTCGACGTCGGACACGTGGTGAGCGTCCGGGTGACCGGGCATCGGCGGGGGTACACCACCGCGGAGGCCTGGTCGGCGGCCGTCGGTCCGGTGCTGCCGCCCGCGCCCTGACGCCCGGAGCTCCCGCCCCCGGCGGGTACTGTCGTCGCGGAGGTGCATCGTGACCCGACGCCGTCGCGCCGTCAGTCGTCTGCTCGTGGGCCTGGTGGTCCTCGCACTGCTGGGTGGTGCGCCCGCGCTGGCCGCAGCACCGGCCGGCGACGGCATCGGCGACCCCTACTACCCGACCGACGGCAACCTCGGCTACGACGTCGCGGGCTACTCGATCGATCTCGACTACCACCCGGCGAGCTTCACGATCTCCGGTCGCACGACCATCCACGCCACGTCGACCCAGCGCCTCACGGCCTTCAACCTCGATCTCGACGGGCTCACCGTCGAGTCGGTGTCGGTCGACGGGCGGCGTGCGACCTGGAGCCGCAGCGGCGTGCACGAGCTGGTGGTCACGCCCCGGCACGCCGTGCGCAGGGGTCACGCCTTCCGGACCGTCGTGCGCTATCACGGACGGCTCCACAACCTGGACGACGGCGGCGCGCCGAGCGGCTTCATCCGCGGCGGGGGTGTGGCCGGCGCCGGCTACCTCGAGGGCGAGCCGCACGGCTGCGCGACGTGGTTCCCCTGCAACGACCACCCGATCGACAAGGCCACGTTCCGCCTGACGATGACGATGCCCCGACCGCTCGAGCTGGTGTCGGTGGGCCGGCAGGGCCCCACCACGTCGCAGTCCCATGACGGACGCACGTTCCGCACCTACCGATGGCACCTGGACGAGCCGGTGGCGACCTACATGGTCGGGTGGTACGCCGACGACCTCGTGTGGCAGCGCTCCCGCACGCGCTCCGGGCTGCCGATCGTGTCGGCGTACGGTCCCGCGCACCGCAAGGCGATGCGCCGGGAGGCCAGGCTCCCCGAGATCCTGCGGGTGCTCGCCCGCCGCTGGGGGCCCTATCCCGCACCGTCGGCCGGCGGGATGTTCGTGGCCGACAACATCCCGTACGAGCTCGAGACCTACACGCGCCCGGTCTACTCCACGCGCACCAACCTGATCACGATCGTGCACGAGAACGGGCACATGTGGTGGGGCGACCACGTCGCGCTGCGACGGTGGAAGGACATCTGCCTCAACGAGTGCCTCGCGTCGTACTCCGAGTGGCTCTGGCTGGAGCACACCGGCACCGACCTCGACGACCTGTATCGGGACAAGATCGAGGCGCAGGGTGATCCCCTGTTCGCCGGCAAGCTCTATGACATGGGCGCCGGGCACGAGTTCGACGCGCCCGTCTACACCAAGGGCAAGTTCTTCGTGCACGCGCTGCGCAACAAGCTGGGCGACGCGCGGTTCTTCCGGGCGATGCGCGCGATCCAGCGCCACCACGGCGGCGGCAACCTGTCGATGGCCGCCTGGCGCGACGCGCTCGAGCGGCAGACGGGTGCCGACCTCACGTCGTTCTGGCAGGAATGGGTGGTCGACACCGGACGGCCCTCCGACGCCAACCTCTTCCCCGGCGACCTCTGACGATCGCCGGCGGTGTCGCCGGTCAGGCCGCGAGCTCGAGCCCGCTGCGGACCAGCGCGGCATAGCGGCCACCCCGCAGCAGCAGCTCCTCGTGGGTGCCGAGCTCGACGACCCGGCCGGCGTCCAGCACCGCGATCTGGTCGGCGTGGCGCACGGTGGAGAGCCGGTGGGCGATGATGATCGTGGTGCGGCCCTCGGCGAGCCCGTCGAGCGCGGCCT
>CAZQCA010000008.1:0-29959 GCA_964591845.1 uncultured Nocardioides sp. | reverse complement strand
CCGCCGCCACGTCCTTCAGGCACGCCGCGATGTCGGCGCACGCCCGCAGGATGGGGTGCTCGACGGTGGATGTCGTCATGGGGTTCCCTCCTCGACGACCGTGCTGCCGGTGCTGGCAGGACTGGTGGTGGTCGTCGCTCCTGGGGGCCCGGAGAACCGGGTCACTTAGACACCCTCGCGACTGGCGCGGAGACGCTGGATCCGGATCTGGTGTGACCCGGCATTCGCTCCAAAGTGCGTGGCGCCGAGCATAGCACACAGGTCAAGCCGGCGCCAGCGTTCGTGCACACCCGAGACGCGAGGGGCCCCGGGGTGCATCCCGGGGCCCCTCGTCGTGACGATCGTCAGGCGTTGATGCGGATCATCTTGCGGTTGACGAACTCCTCGATGCCGAAGCGGCCCAGCTCGCGACCCATGCCGGAGCGCTTCACCCCGCCGAAGGGCAGCTCGGCGCCGTCGGCGTCGACGCAGTTGACGAAGACCATGCCGGCCTCGATCTGGGGCGCCACCCGCTCGACCTGCTCCGGGTCGTTGGTGAAGAGGTACGAGCCGAGGCCGAACGGGGTGTCGTTGGCGAGCTCGATCGCCGCCGCCTCGTCGGGGACCTTGAACACCATCGCCACGGGCCCGAAGAGCTCCTCGTAGAAGGTCTTGCTCTCCCGGCTCACACCGGTCAGCACCCCGAAGGGGACATGCGCGCCCTCGCGCTCCGCGCCGGAGGAGGTGAACTGGGCGCCGGAGGCGGTGGCGTCCGCGAGCTGCGCCATCAGGGTGTCGGCAGCTCCGGCCGAGCTCAGCGGCGCGCTCCCGTTGGCCACGACCCCGGCCGTGAACTTCTCGAGGAACTCGTCGTAGAGGTCCTCGACGACGATGAACCTCTTGCCGGCGTTGCACGCCTGGCCGGTGTTGCCGAGCCGGGCGGCCAGGGCGGCCTCCACGGTCGCGTCCATGTCGTCGCTGCCGAGCACGAGGAACGGGTCGGAGCCGCCGAGCTCGAGCACGACCTTCTTGAGGTTGCGTCCCGCGACCTCGGCCACGGCCGCGCCGGCCCGCTCGGAGCCGGTGACGGACACACCCTGGACGCGCGGGTCGGCGACCACGTCGGCGATCTGCTCGTGGGAGGCGTAGATGTTGACGTAGGCGCCCGGCGGGAAGCCCGCGTCGTCGAAGATCTTCTGCAGCGCCTCGGCCGACGCCGGGCACTGCAGCGCGTGCTTGAGCAGGATCGTGTTGCCCAGGCACAGATTGGGCCCGGCGAAGCGAGCGACCTGGTAGGCGGGGAAGTTCCACGGCATCACGCCGAGGAGCACGCCGACCGGCTCGCGCGTGATGCGTGCCGTGCCCTCGCCCGCGAGGAGTGTGATCTCCTCGTCCGCGAGGAACGTCTCTGCGTTGTCGGCGTAGTAGGCGTAGATGGCGGCGCTGAACTCGACCTCGCCGACGGCCTCCTCGCGGGGCTTGCCCATCTCGGTGACCATGATGTCGGCGAGCTCGTCGGCCCGCTCGGTGTGCAGCTCGGACACCCGGCGGACCAGGGCGGCGCGCTCGGCCACCGAGGTGGTGCGACCCCAGGTCTTGTAGGCGTGCTGGGCCCGGGTGATCGCCTCCCGGATCTCGTCGTCGGTGGCAGTCGGGTAGGTCTTGATGGTCTCCCCCGTGGCGGGGTTGACGACCGCGTAGGCAGTCACTATCGCTCCTCAAGGTCAGGTTCTGCTGCGAAGCCAATCGAATTCCGCGCAGGAAGGCAAGGAATCCGTCGTCCCGCATCCTCTGCCGACACTACGCCCGACTCAGGCACATGCGAAGCGGGGTCGGAGGGCCTCCGAGCGCCCGGCAGCGCAAGAGCCGCAGCGGCTTCCCGACGGCGTCGGGGCGGTCCACCATGGACGGATGACCACGCCCGCCGACGGCGACCCTGCGCGGGCCTTCGACGCGTTCGAGGCGAGGGGCTGGCAGGAGTCGGCAGCGTCGTACGACGAGTTCTTCGCGCCGATCAGCCGGAGCGTGGTGCCGACGCTGCTGCGCGAGGCGGAGGTCGGAGCGGGTGACCGGCTGCTCGACGTGGCCTGTGGCCCGGGCTACGTGTCAGGGGCCGCGGCGAACCTGGGTGCGAGTCCGGTCGGACTCGACATCGCACCGGCCATGGTCGAGCTCGCGCGTCGCCGGCTCCCCGGTCGGACCCTCTGCGTCGCGGACGCCCAGGCCGTGCCGTTCGGTGACGGCACGTTCGACCGGGTCGTCGCGAACCTCGCGATCATGCACCTGGCGCGCCCCGAGCGCGCCGTGGGCGAGTGGGTGCGGGTGCTGCGGCCCGGAGGGCGGCTGGCGTTCAGCAGCTGGGACCTACCGCAGTCGTCGCGGCTCGCCGGGCTGTTCACCGACGCGATGGCCGACGCGGGAGTCTCGGCCACGGGCGACCTGCCGGAAGGGCCCTCGTTCTTCCGGTTCGCCAGCGACGACGAGCGGCACGCGATCCTGCGCCCGCACGGCCTCGACGAGATCCGGAGCACCGTTGCGGCCTTCGGCCTGGACGTCCGCGACGCGGACGAGCTGTGGGACGGGGTGATGGCCGGCACGGTGCGCGTCTCCGGCGCGGTCGCGGGTCTGCCGGGCGTCGCGCGCGCCGCCGTACGACGTGCCTTCGACAGGCTGGTGGAGGCGCATCGGTCCGACGAGGGCTACACGATCCCCGTCTCGGTCCGGGTCACCTCGGCCCGCAAGCCCGACCGGCGTTGACGCGTCGGCGGCAGACTCGCCCGCGGCCGGCCTGCGGCCGTGCCACCGTACGGCCAGCGCGAGGGACGCCAGGACGATGAGGTCGCCGGCGACCGCGTCGAGGAAGTAGTGGTTGCCGGTGACGACGACGCTCACGACCATGAGCACGGGCAGTGCCCGGCCGGCCACGCGCAGCCACGCGTGCCGCGCCTCCCGCACCAGGGCGATCCCCACGAGCAGGTCCCATCCGACGTGGAAACTCGGCATCGCGGCGTAGGGGTTGGTGAAGGCGGGAGGCTGGAGCACCCGGTAGGCGTGGGTGCCGGTGGTGACGGTGTCGAGGAAGCCGAGGTCCATCAGTCGCGGCGGCGCGACCGGGAAGAGGGCCACGATCAGCATCCCGACCAGCCCCGACACGATGAGCGCGTCGCGATAGACGACGTACGCCGACGGGCGGCGCCAGACCAGCCAGCCCAGCACGGCGGCGATCACGGGCCAGTGGCCGTAGATGTAGACGGCGTTGACGACCCGACCGACGCCGTCGACCCCGAGCGCCGCGCGCTGGAGGTCGCCCTCCGCGAAGATCCCGAGCATGCGCTCGAGCCCGATGACGTGACCGGCGTTGGCGGTGGCGGTGGCGGCATCTCCGGCGGTCAGGCTGCGGACCGCGAAGTAGACCGCGACGGCGGCGGAGAGGTAGGCCAGCTGGCGGGCGGCGAAGGCCCAGCCGCGAGGCAGCGTCGCGTGGACCGGAGCGCTGCGACGCCGGTCGGGGGAGGGTCGGGCGGCGGTGGGGACGACAGGGATCAGGTCGAGGACGGTCACCCGTCCAGGGCACCAAGCCACCGGGGTCCCCGACATCGGGGCAGGCACCCCTGTGACCCCTGGCCGGACCCTCGGACCGGGTCAGGGTCGGGTACCCGCAGACCCCGGGGTCCGCGTGCTCAGGCGGTGGCGGTCCGGGCTTGCGCGGTGTGCTTGCCTGGACCGGATGACGAGCAGCGACGAGCGTGACCTGCGACTGCCACGTCGACGGCACCCCCGGTGGGCGGTGCTGGCCGGCCGGATGCGGGTCCCGCTCCTGGCGGCAGCGGTGGTGATCCTGCTGCTCGAACGGGCGGTCCCGGTGGGGTCGTGGGGGTGGCTGGGCTTCGCCCTGCTCCTCGTCGGCTTCGCGCTCTACTTCCGCGTGGGCACCGTGCACGCGGAGCCCGTGCCGCTGGTCTCTCCGGTGCGGGGTCGCTGGGTGGCGGTCAACAGCCCCGCCACCTCGGTGCCCAGCCACGGGGTCCAGGCCTACGGCCAGACCCACGCCGTCGACCTGGTGCACGTGCCTGACGGCGACTGGCGACCCGAGCTCGGCTGGTCCGGACCGCATGCGCGGCCGCCGGAGGAGTACGCCGGGTTCGGCCAGCCGGTCCTGGCCCCCGCCGACGGCGTGGTCGCCGGCACCCGCTCCGGCCGGCGTGACCACGACGCGCACACGTCGTACCTCGGCCTGCTGGTGATGTTCGCCCAGGGGTCGTGGCTGGAGCTGACCGGGCGGGTCCTCGGGAACCACGTGATCCTCGAGGTCGGGCCCGACACCTACGTCGCCCTCGCCCATCTGCGGCGGGGCTCCGTGTGCGTCCGGGAGGGCGAACGCGTGCGCGCCGGCCAGACGGTGGGCGAGTGCGGCAACTCGGGCAACACCAGCGAGCCCCACCTGCACGTGCAGGTGATGGACCGACGACGGCCGGCGCTGGCCGCCGGCCTGCCGATGGCGTTCACGGACGCGGCGAGCGACGACGGGTCACCGCTGCCGATGCCGACCACCGGTCAGGCCATGCATGTGGTGATGCGCTGAGCGGGAGCGGGCTCCCGCCCAGTGCCGGTCACCCCGCCGGGAAGATCGCGAAGCTGCCCACGACCTGCCCGTCGGCCGCGGTCATCTTGCCTGCGGCGACGAGCACGTCGGCGTTGCCGTCGACGGCTCGGACGCCCCAGAACTGGTCGAACGTCGGCAGGAAGCTGTTGTCGCGGGCGCCGTTGGCCTCGTCGAGCAGCATCAGGTCGCGGCCGTCGATGCCGTTGCAGCCGTCGTGGAAGCCCGCGACCACGGTCTCGTCGATGACCTTGGCCGCCTGGGCGTTGCCCTGACAGAACTGGCGCCACGGCTGCGAGCCGTTGGCGGTGTTCATGTAGTGCAGGCGGTTGTCGGCACCGGCCACCGCGATCCGGGAGCCGTCGGCGTTGAGGTCGAGGGCCTGCCCGTAGTCGCCCAGCTCGGAGAAGGTCACCGGCATCAGCTGCCCGCTCAGGTCGAGCTTGGACAAGAAGGCGCTCGGCTGCCCGTTCATCGTGGTGTGCCGACCGCCCGCGTAGACGAAGCCGTGGACGGCGTCGGCTGCCAGTGAACGGATCTGGCCGTTGGGCGTGGGCGCGAACGACGTCAGCGCCCCAGTGGCCGCGTCGACCGCGCCGATCCGGGTGCGGGTCACGCCGTCGATCCGGTTGAAGGCGCCGCCGACGTAGAGGGTGCCGGCCTCCTCGGTCAGTGCCCAGACGACCTTGTTGGCGCTGCCCTGCCAGGACGTGTCCACGGCACCGGTGGTGAGGTTGAGCGCGGCGAGGTTCTGCACGGCGGTGCCGCCGATGTTGGAGAAGCTGCCGCCGACGAAGAGTCGGTTGCCGTCGGTGGCGAGCGCGCGGACGATGCCGTCGGTGTCGGCGCGGAACGACGCGACCAGGTCGCCGGTGTTGACGTTGAACGCCGACAGGTCTAGACGGGTGGCCGTCGGCTGCCCGCTGAAGGCGCGCGCGGTCGTGAACTGACCGCCTACGTAGGCGATGTCGCCGACGACCACGACGGCGAAGCCCTGACCGTTGAGGCGCCAGGACTGGATCGGTGGCGTGGTGTAGTGGACCTGCGCCGCGGAGGCGGGCGCGAGCGCGGAAAGTCCCACGGTTGAGAGCGAAACCACCATGGCGGCCGTGATGGTCCCGAGGCGGCGGATCAGCTGGCGCGGTCGAGACGCAGCAAGGTACATGTGGCGGCCCCCCCATAAGGTCGCTCGGTTTCGGTAAACCCCATGTCACCGAATCGTTCGAGCGTAGGCGATCACCCGTCCCGGCGAAAGGCCCGTAAGGGTGATGGTCGAGCGGTGCCGCCAGTCTTTACGTTCGTCGCTCACGACGCCGACGCAGTCGCGGCCGCGTCGTCCGGTCGGTCTCGCTGCGGCCCGGCTGCTCGTTGCCTGGCCCGCTCGCCGTGGCGTGGCGCCAGGACGGCGACGCGCTCGAGGTCGTCGTCACGGTGCCGCCCGCACCTCGGCCGAGGTGGTCCTCCCCGACGGCACGACTCACGATGTGGGCCCGGGCGTCGTCCGCGTGGTGTCCGGAGGAGGCCGCTGACGCGTCTGCGGTGGCGGGCGGGTCAGCCCCCGGAGAGGCGATCGGCGGTCCGAGGGCGCCACCTCTCGCGCTTCCCGTCACCGTCGTCGCGGTGAAGAATCGATCCGGACGTCAACCGGGAGCGCCCTTCGGACTCTTATCCCCCATGGAGCCGGCAACGACGTGGGAGGGGGCAGATCGCATGATCCTGCCGCCGACCACCACGCGTAGCGACTGCACGGTCGTCCTCACGCAGCTGTTCGTGGCGCACCACCGGCGGCTGGTCGGGCTCGCCTCGCTGCTCGTCGACGATCGCGGGGCCGCGGAAGAGGTGGTGCAGGACGCGCTCCTGGCACTGCACCGACGGTGGCGTCAGCTGCGCGATCCCACCTCGGCGGTGGCCTACCTGAACGTCTGCGTGGTCAACGGCAGCCGCCGCCGCTCCCAGCGGGAGCGTCGACGACTGCTCCTCGCGCCCCGGGTATCGGCTGCCGCCGAGCAGCTGGACTCGGCCGAGGACACCGCTGTCGAGAGGGAGCAGCTGGCGGTCGTCCGGGCCGGGATCCGCGACCTGCCGCGACGGCAGCGTGAGGTGCTGGTGCTGCGCTACTTCCTCGACCTGTCCGAGGCGGAGATCGCGGAGACGTTGGACATCTCGCGGGGATCGGTGAAGTCACATGCGAGCAGGGGCCTGGCCTCGCTCGCCCGACGGCTGGAGGTGACGTCGTGAGTGGCGTCGATGTCGAGCGCCTGGTCCAGGCGGCGCTCCAAGAGGAAGCGGGGGAAGTCATGCAGGACCTCAACAGCAACACGGCGCTGCAGGAGCTGACGGAGGCGGTGGGTCGAGACGATCGGCGGAGGCCGCGGCTCTGGGGAGCCCTGGCTGCGGCGGCGGCCGCTGTGGTGGCGGTGGGGGCGACGCTGTGGCCTCAGTCGACCCCCGATCCCGCGCCGGCACCGCTCACACCGCCGCGCACACTGACGCCGCCCGAGCAGGTGGCCACGGACTTCGTGGCTGCCGCCGCGAGCTACGACCGGGCGCGGATGGCGTCGTACGTCGCCCCGGGAGCGCGCCTCACCTATGGCCACCTCATCGGGCCGCAGGGGTGGAAGCTGGCGAACCGCTACACGGAGGCGACCCGCCTCCTGCTCTACCCGGACGAGTGCTACGAGCTCTTCACCACGACGCGAGGCACGAGGGTCGGGTGCCCGTTCAGCTTCGACTGGCTCGGGTCGGACGCGCTGGGGACCGGTCCCTTCGACAACAACCTCTATCAGGTGACGGTCAAGGACGGCCAGGTCGTCGAGTTCACGGAGAGCATCGCCTCCAACGACTCCTTCGACCCGTTCTGGCAGTGGCTCGACTCGACTCACCCCGACGACCGGGCGACGCTCGAGTCGTGGAGCGACCCGGAGGCCACCGGCGTGGCCGTCAGTGATGCGCTTCAGCTGTGGCAGCGGCGCACCAACGAGTTCGTCGCCTACGCCGAGTCGGGCCACCGGGGGTAGCCGCCCGCGCGATGTGCCGGCGAGTCATCGGTGGGGCTGCGCGGGGGTCAGCCCCGCCGCGTCGACCAGGGCTGCGGTCTCGGGGGACCCCAGCAGGTCCAGCAGACCGGCCGCGGCCGCCGGCTGCGCTGCTCGGCATCCAGGCGCTCGTGCCTCTGCAATCTGGCCTGCCGACTGTTATTGAACATGTTCAAGACCAGGGGCTACGCTGGCATCTGAACACGTTCAAGTGTGGGGGAGGCTCCTATGCGAAAAGCGTCAGTCGTCTGCATCCTGGTCGCCGCTGTCTGGACGCTGCTGCTGTTCATCGGGGCGATCACGGTGCCCGTCTACTCGGGCTCCTCCTCGACGGCGACCAGTGGTGGCAGCTGGTCGACGACGAGTACGGCGTCCCCGCTGCTTCAGGAGAACGGAGCGTGGGTGCTCGTCCTGTTGTCCGTTCCCGCTGCGGCCGTTCTTCTCACGGGTGGGCTACTGGCGATCGAACCTCGCCACCGCTGGGCGGGCTGGGCCGCGTGGGGACCCGTCGGTCTCGTCGGCATCCTCTCGCTCCTCGGCATGTTCACCATTGGGATCTTCCTCCTCCCGGTTGTCGTGCTGCTCGGAGTCGCGGTCCTCATCGTCACCCTCGACCGGGCCACCACCGCGTCCCAGCCATCAGGCTCGGGACTCCCCCCGACAGCTTCACGACGGTGAGGGCCATGGCCACCGCATCGCCGGTTTCGTCCACCAAGAACCCGCAGGGGCGGGGGGAGGCAACTCGGGCAGCCATCGTGGCAGCAGCCGAGGAGCTTCTCCGGGAGCGCGGCTACGACGGAACGACCATGCGCGACGTCGCCCAGCGCGCTGGCATTTCGCTGGGCAACACCTACTACTACTTCACCTCCAAGGAGCAGCTCGTCCAGGGCTTCTACGAGCGCCTGCAACGCGACCACGCGGTAGCCGCAGCAGAAGCCTGCCTCGGCCTCACCTCACTCGACGACCGAATCCGAGCAGTCCTGCATGCCTGGCTCGACGAAGCCGCACCCCTTCACGACTTCCTCCGCTCCTACATTGGCCTGGCTTCCGCACCTCAAAGTCCGCTCTCGCCCTTCAGCGCGCAGTCAGCACCCGCCCGAGAAGCCGCGCTCGCGATGTGGACCGACGTCGTCGACGGGGCGTCCGTACACACCTCGAAGAGGCTTCGTGCCGAACTGCCCCGGCTGCTCTGGCTGGGCCATCTCGGCATCGCGCTGTTCTGGGCCCACGACACCACCCCGGGGCAGGAGCGCACGCGCGACCTCGTCGACAGGTCCGCGCCCGTCATCAGCCGCCTCGTCCGACTCACCGCTCTGCCAGGAGTGGCCCGGGCCACAGACGATCTCGCCCGGCTCGTCCGCTCAGTGGCACCGTGACTGACATCCGCTCACGCCACTATCCGCGCCCGCATCTATCCGCCGCGTCGGCGGCTGCCTCAGCCTCGAGCTTGGCTCACACGTAGCTGTCGACACGACCGAGGTCGGTCACGAGTCGCGGATTGTCGACGGCGATGCGCCGCGCCAGCTCCTGGGCGCGCTCGGGGGCGCCATCGGGCGACTCCCCGGCGAGCCAGTCGAGTTCCTGCTGGGTGATTCCGACGAGCTGTAGGAAGTCGACGCGGCCGTGCACAGTGACGACCCCCGGGACCTCGGTGTCGGGGACCATCAGATAACTCGTCAGCAGGGTGTCGCTGTCCACTCGCAGCGGATCGCCGCGACCGCTGAGGAACTGGAAGGGCTCGAACCACCGCTTCGAGGTGTACGTGTAGCGGGCGATGTTTCCCAGCGAGTTGATCGCCCACATGCATTCGTCAGGAGAAGCGGCCCGGATCTTCATGGTCATCTCGTAGCCCCAGCCACTGAAGTCCCCACCGAAGGCTTCTTCGGAGACGTAGAGCACAGACATCCCATAGGTCAGTAGGTGCTGGTAGCCAGCCGGATTGGGATACAGGCTGAAGCCGTCGAGATAGTCGCCACCACCGAGACCCGCACGCGCGTGGAGCTCCGTCCCGAAGTGAGCCGGCGACACGTCCGGATAGACGGCGTCGAAGGCAGCGTCGATGGCCAGCCAGCCGGGAGCCCATCCGTCCTCAGCGGCCGCTCGGGCGACGTACTCCTCCTTCGTCATCATCCGCGGATCATCGCACGCACCGCGAACCAGAGCGGTCGCGCCGGCTGACCTCAGCCGGTGACCGGATCCACAGCCACGCGGGGGAGGTGGTCCTCGGGGTGGCCCTCCACGTGCAGCTCCGGGAGCAGCCGGCCCAACCAGGCAGGCATCCACCAGTTGGCGCGGCCCAGGAGGTACATCACCGAGGGCACCAGCAGCATCCTGACGATGGTCGCGTCGATGAAGATGGCCGAGGCCATCCCGACGCCGATCACCTTGAGCACCACGTCGGGCGACGGGATGAACGCCGCGAACACGGCGACCATGATCGCGGCCGCAGCGGTGATGACCCGCCCGGTGCCGGCGAGGCCGCCGAGGATTGCCCGCTCGTTGTCGCCGGTGCGCAGCCAGCCCTCGCGCATCCTGCTGACCAGGAAGACCTCGTAGTCCATGGAGAGGCCGAAGAGCACCGCGAACATCAGCACCGGCACGAACGCCGGCAGCGGGGTGGGCGTGTCGATGCCCACAAGCCCCCCGGCCCAGCCGCCCTGCAGCACCAGCGCCACCACGCCGTACGCCGCGGCGACGGACAGCAGGTTCATCGCGGCCGCCTTCAGCGCGACGGCGACGGACCGGAAGGCGGCCAGCAGGAGCAGCATCGACAAGAGCACCACCCCGCCGATCAGCAGCGGGAGCCGCTTGGCGATGTTGTCGGTGCTGTCGATGGAGGTGGCGGTCACGCCCCCGACGTGGACGTCCACGCCGGTGCCGGCGCTGGCCTGAGGGAGTATGTCGTCGCGGAGGCCGCGGATGAGGTCCTCGGTCTGCTTGGCCTGGGGTCCGGTCGACGGGACGACGGTGAGGACGGCGGCGTCACCTGCGTCGTTGAGCGATGCCGGCGTCACGGCGAGCACTCCGGGGGTGGACGCGACGGCCGCGGTGACGCCGTCCAGGCTGGCGGCGTCGGATCCGGCGGGCAGCTCCGCGACCAGCAGCAGGGGGCCGTTCATGCCCGGACCGAAGCCCTCGGCGAGCAGGTCGTAGGCCTGCCGGCTGCTGGTCTCCTCGCGGTTGTTGCCGGCGTCGGGGAAGCCGAACCGGACCCCGAGGAAGGGCGAGGCGATCACCAGCAGGGCGATGACGCCCACCGCCGCGGACCACCAACGGTGCCGGTCGACCAGGCGGCTCCAGGCGAGCCAGGCCGGCGACGGCTCCACGTGGCCGCCTTCGGCCACGGTGATCTCGTGCCCGCGACCCAACGGCAGGCGCAGCCGGTCGACATGCCGACCGAGATAGCCGAGGAGGGCGGGGAAGAGGGTGACGCTGGCCAGCATCACCACGAGCACCCCGAGGATGGTGACCACCGCCGCGCCGCGCATGAACGACAGCCCCATCGCGAAGAGCCCGAGCATGCTGATCACCACGGTGGTGCCGGCGACGATCACCGACCTGCCCGCGGTGTCGAGGGTCGCCACCGTGGCCGCCTCGGGCTCCAGGCCGGCCGCCCGCCACTCGCGGAAGCGGGTGACCATCAGCAACGCGTAGTCGATGCCGATGCCGATCCCCATCATCGTGGCCAGGGAGGTCGACCAGTCGGGCGCGTCGACGAACGAGATCAGCACCGTGGTCAGGGTGCCGCTGACGGCGAGGCCCGCCAGCGCGACGAGGATCGGGAGCCCGGCCGCCACCACCGAGCCGAACATGAGCAGCAGGATGATCGCCGCAGCGGCGAGCCCCAGCGCCTCGGACCCGATCTCGCCCTGCTCGGCCTGCTGGATCGACTGGCCGCTCAGCGCGACCTGCAGGCCCGACCCGGACGCCGCGTCCGCGATGTCCAGCATCCGCTGGCTGTCCGCGAGCGGCATGTCCACCGGGTTCTCGACATCGAGACGCAGGTGCGCCACCGCGGTCGTGCCGTCACGGCTGATGCCGGCCGGGTCCTCGAACGGGTCCGTCGCTCCGACCACATGCGGGACCTGCGCGAGCTCGGCCAGCACCCCCCCGATCTCGGACGATGCGTCTCCGACGCCGTCCTCGGTGTGGACCACGACATCGACGGTGTCGCCGGCCACGCTGGGGAAGCGGTCCTCGAGGAGCGTCTGCGCCTGATGGGAGTCCGAGCCGGGCGCGGAGTAGTCGGCCTTGAACTCACCGCCGAAGGTCGACGCCAGCCCGACGGCGACGCCGAGTGCCACCAGCCAGGCGACGAGGGTCCGCCCACGGCGGCGGAACGTCAGGCGAGCGAGCCGCCCCAACGGCCCGACCCGGGGCTCGGACGGGGAGGACTCCAGTGGGCGGCCCGGCGACAGGAGGGTCATCGGTGAAGCTCCTTCGAAAGAGTGATGACTCATAACGAACACGATGTCGCGTCACTTGTCAAGTCCCTTCACTCGTGTGAAGATGCGTTACGCAAGGTCTTCCCCGGCTTCACCGGCCCGTCACGGAGCCGGCCGCCGGGCCCGCGAGCAGAGGAGGTCATCGTGAGCAGCGCCTCCGGCACCCTGACCCGACGCGAGCGCCAGCGTGCGGCCACCGTCGAGGAGATCAAGGAGGTCGCCCGCGGGCTGATGCGCGACCAGGGTGGCGCAGAGGTGCGGTTCACCGACATCGCCAAGGTGATGGGGATGACCCCGCCCGCGCTCTACCGCTACTACGCCGACCGCGACGACCTGCTGACCGACCTGATCGCCGACGCCTACCGTGAGCTGGGGGCGACCGTCGCCGAGGCCCGCGAGAGGTGTGCCCCCGACGACGTGGCCGGGCGGTGGCTGGTCGTCGGCAAGGCCTACCGCGACTGGGCCCGCCGCGAGCCGGCCCAGTTCGCCCTGATCCTCGGCATGCCGCTGCCCGGATACGTCGCCCCCGAGGACGGTCCCACCACCGATGCCGCCCGTGACGCGATGGCCCAGCTCGCGGCGCTGTTCCTGCGCGCGGCCGAGCTGGGCGTGCTCGGCGACCCGCTGGTCCCCGAGGTGTCCGACGGGATGCGCGAGTGCCTGCGGGAGAAGCACGAGGAGCTCGAGGGCCTGATCACCCCGGCGACCTACCAAGCGATGATCCAGGCCTGGGCGACGCTGCACGGCGCCACCTGCCTCGACGTCTACGGCCAGTTCGACTGGATGTCCGAGGGCGCCCGCGAGGAGCTGTTCGAGGCGACGCTGCGCAGCGCCGCCCTCGCCGCCGGGCTCCCGGCCGACTGACAAGCGCGTCGCCGCCGGCGTCGCCACGAAGGCGGCCGCCCTAGCGTTCAGTTGACGTCGACGTCTCCATGCCCTCTGGAGGCCCCGCGGCTGTCTTACTAGCGTGGCGATCGGATTGCTCTGCCATCCGGCGCGCCGGAACTCTCGGACAAGGTGGTGCACGATGCCAAGAGCCACGATCAGACTCTCGGTCGCAGGAACCATCGTGGCGGTCGCGCTGGTGTCGGGGGCATCACCGTCGGCGGCCGAACGCGCCAGATCCGTGACGCCGACCTGCCACGGCATGCCTGCCACCATCGTCGGCACCAATGGTCGGGACATACTCTTCGGCACCGAGGGACCCGACGTGATCGTGGGGCGCGCGGGGGCGGACTCCATCCACGGTGGCGGAGGCGACGACACCATCTGCGCCGGCAGCGGCATCTACGACTTCGTCCGGGGTGGAAGCGGCGACGACTACGTCACCCACATCGCCGAGAACCCCTCGATCAAGGTGCGACTGCACGGCGGACTCGGGAACGACATCCTCGTGAGCACGTCGACCCAGTCCGACCCGCTCGCCTATGGGGCCACGTTGTATGGCGACGACGGCGACGACGTCCTGCGCAGCCGCACGTCTTCCGACGCGCTGGTGGGTGGCAACGGCTCGGATCAGACCCGCGGAGGTCGTGGCGAAGACCTGGTGTGGGACGTGTTCACCCACAGCAGCTTGCAGTCCATCTCCATCGACCCTGACCTACGCGACAGTGTACAAATCGATCTACCGGACACGGAGCCGGTCACCGTGGCAACGGACATGTCCACCGGGGCGTTCTCCTTCCCAGACCTAGGTGTCGGGTTGTCCATCGGCCTGTTCGAGATCGTCACGATCCGCACTCTCAATGACGCGGAATGGCCCGGCCCCGGGAAGTGGACGCTCACGGGCACGGACGGGTCCGACGAGGTCCACAGCATCCTCGGCCTGGCCCTTGACGCCGACATGGGTGGCGGAGACGACGTCGTGACGGGCTCCGCTTGGGACGATCTCATTAACGGCGGACCGGGCAACGACGTGGCGAACGGGAATCTGGGCAACGACACATGCGTAGACGTCGAGGCTCCGTCGAACTGCGAGATTCTGCCTTAGGCCAGGGGCGGGCGCGCTCTCCTTCTCGCCGTTCCCCGAGAGCCGAGCGCACTCACCTGGAGCTGACAGCAGGGCGACGCTGAATCCCGGCTCGGGGATACTGCAGGACTGCAGGGCTGGTCAATCGGGCGGGGGTGGGGCGACCCGGGGCCGCGGGCGGAGGGTCAGCCCGCCGACGCCGACCCGGAGGGGCGGAGAGCCGATCGGGTAGCACCCGATGGTGGGAGGGGAGTCTGTGGAGGGGTCGTCGAGAGGCTGGAGATCGGGAGGAAGCGGGACGCCGCCACCGTCGGCCGAGCCTCCTGCTACGGGGCGGAGGTCCTCGATCCAGTTGAAGTCCAGTGGGCCGGTGAAGCGGGCCAGAGCGGGGTCGGAGCTGTTGCCCACATCCTCGTAGCCGGGAGCATGGGCCACGACGCTGGCCGCGAAGTACGGGCTGGCGCGCATGTCGCCGATGCTCGGGAAGCGAAGGGGGTCGTCGCCATCCGGGACATCGACCACCAGCAAGATCCGTGGCGCCCGGTCGATCCCCCAGTAGCAGTTCCCGCGGGTCTCCGCGTCATCGCTGACCCGCGGCAGGTACGCCAGCGGCCGATCCACGGCGGCGCCGTTGTCGATGCCCACGAAGATGTTGTTCAGGACCCTGCGGCGCGATAGTCCGTCGTACGAGCGGAAGAGGTTGTGCACGGCCCGATTGCTCTGGTTGATCAGGACCGTGTTGTGGACGACCGTCAGGTCGGGGTCACCGAAGTTGCTCTTGAACAGGTTGCCGAAGAACATCACCGGACGTTCGTCGAGCTCTGGCTCGTTGCCCTCGATCGTCAAGGGCCGCCGCTTCGCGGTCTGCTTGCGCAGGTCGACCAGGTTCCGGTGCAGGACGACCGGGCCGGCCGTCGACTTCGACGCGAGGCTCAGCACCTTGAGGCACTGCTCGAACACGTTGCCGGATATCAGCAGTTCGGTCGCGGCGTTGCCGACGAAGACACCGTCGTCGTTGATGTTGTGCACCCAGTTCCTCCGGAAGACGCTGCCCGGCCCGTTGAGCTGCAGGTCGTGCGCGTTGACGAACTCGCAGAGCTCGAACGTGGTCCGGTCGCTGCCCTTCCGGCAGAACGTGAGGGACTTCAGGGTCTGCTCGCCGAGGCCGTTCTTGACGCCACCGACCATGGTGTAGCCGTCTTTGCGGTCGCTGCGGAAGTACCAGGGCGGCAGGCCGCCGTCGAACGTGCAGTTGGTGAACCTCGTGTCTGCGCAGTCCACGCCGACCTCCACGCCGTACGGGCCGGCGAGCACCTGGACGTGGTCGAACGTCACTTCGCGCGTGGCCAACAGGTGGACGCTCGGGCCGCCGCCGAACCTGACGACGAGGTTGGTGACGTGCACGGTCTGGCTGTTGCTGACGGTCAGGGTGGTATCGGGGGCGGTCCAGATCGCCAGGGGAAGCGCTCGGGCGTCTGTGTCACCGGCGTACTCCTCGAGTCCCGGCACGCCGTGGTGGGTGTGGGACAGGCGGATGTGGACGATGCCGTCGCTCCCCTGGAACAGACCCGGACCCATGTAGACCCAGGGCCGCTTGGTGAAAGGGTCGCCCGGGTCCTCGGGAACCATGTCGGGACCGAGCGGACCTTCTCCCGGGAGCAGCGGTCCGAAGGTCTCCTGGGTGGCCTGCAGGTCTTCGAGGCGACTGTAGGTGATGAGCCGCACGTGACGATCCGGGAAGAGGAAGGCGCCGCGGTTGGTGCTCGCAGGCCAGGCAACCGTGGTCACGTACTCGTCGGGGGCCTCGCCCTCCTCCCATTCCGTTGAAGGACTGAGCGCGAAGTCCGGCCACGAGCCGTCGATCACGGCCTGCTCGCCGTCGATCGATGTGATCGTGACTCTCGTCTTGCCATCGACGACCACGTGCTCCCGGTAGACACCCCCACCGATGAACAGCGTGTCGCCTGCGTCCAGCTTGGAGACGCCCTTGGTGACGGTCCGGAAGGCGTCTGCGGCGGACTCGCCGGAGTTTGCGGTGTCGTGGCCGTCCAAGGTCACAAACCAATGGGCCATGTCGTGCCTCCTCGATCAGCGTCACGCGCGTCGGAAGACGCTGGAGCGTCACTGGGGACCTCGCACCGAACGCCGCTGAACGTGTGCTGGCGGGTGCCCGCGGCTGGCAGCCAGTGGTGCGCGGTGACGTGCACATCCCAAGTCGGCGTCGCCCGACGCGCCATCCATCCTGCCACGAGCGGGCCGCCCTCAGCGGAGGCCGGTGGCCAGGACGACCATGCCGAGAATTCCGGCCGAGATGAGAGTGGCAGAGACGGCGGCTGCTCGTCGGGGGATCGACGCCAGGCTGGGCGCGTAGAGGCGCGCCACCAGCGCCACCTCGACCGGGATCAGCGCGAGGTAGATGAGGAGACCCAACGCGCGACGCCCAGGCTCCAGCCCGGGGAGGGAGAGGATGACGACCACGGCTGCCACCGCGCCGCCCGCGACCAGGAGGCCGCGCAGCCAACGCGGCCAGTCCGTGCGGCTGACCCCGAGGCCTGCGGGCACGATCGTCGGGAACATGGCTGCTCCCGCGGCCATGAAGCAGCCGAGGCTGAGCACGATCCCGAGCAGTCGTACGCCGAGCACGGTGCGCCCACCCCAGCGTGCGCGGGCGACGGTGGCGAGGCCGGCCATGGTCCCGAGCACGGTGAAGGCGCCGACGATGAAGCCGGTGCCCGTCCAGCTGAACTCGGGGTCGGTGGAGATCAGTCGCATCCACGCGCGCAGGGTCACCCCGTAGACGAGGCCGATCAGCAGGCCCAGCGCGACCGTCCGTACGCCGGGTGGACGTGTCGACGGCGGGCGGCTGGGCCAGGTTGCCATCCCCGGACTCTATACCTAGCCTGGCTAGGCAACAACGGGGTCGGGCTTGACGGGCGGCGAGGAACATACCTAGCCTGCCTAGGCGTGAGGGGCGACGCGCTGAAGGGGCATCTCGACCTCCTCGTGCTGTCCGTGCTGGCGCCGCGACCTCTGCACGGCTATGCGGTCATCGAGACGCTGCGGGACTCGAGCGAGCAGGCCTTCGACCTCCCCGAGGGCACGATCTACCCCGTCCTCCACCGGCTCGAGCGGGCCGGGATGCTCAGCAGCGACTGGAAGGTGCACGGCGGGCGCCGTCGGCGTACCTATCGGCTCACGGACGCGGGTCGTCGCGAGCTGCGCGCCGAACGCGCGGCCTGGGCCGAGTTCGCCGCAGCTGTGTCGCGCATCGTCGAGGAGCCACGGTGGAAGGCGACCTGATCGGCGAGTACGTCGCCGCGCTGCGTCACCGTCTCGCGTGGCGCCGTGACATCGAGGATCTGAGCGACGAGGTCGAGGACCACCTGCGCGAGCAGTGCGAGCGCCTGGTCGACCGTGGGACGGACCCGACGGTCGCGCAGCAGGAGACGCTGCGACTTTTCGGCGACCTGGGGCTGGTGGCGCGCTCCTACGTCGAGACCTCGTCGGGCGGGCTGGCGGTGCCCACGCGAGGAACCCGGATGGCCGGCTTCGCCGGCGTGGCCGCAGGCGTGTTGTGGAGTGTGGCGGTGGTGGGTGCCTGCCTGGGCGGACTGGTCGACGGCTTCCACCCCTGGACCTTGATCCGCTACCTGGTCTGGGCACCGACCACCGTGGCCGCGCTGGTGCTCACCGCCGTGACGCTGGCGGGTGCCCTGGGCCGCGTCGGCCGTCTGCGGACGCGGTCGGGGATCGCCTCGCTGGTGGTGATGGGCCTGGTCATCCTGGTCCTGGGGCCGATGACCTGGGCCGTCCTCCCCGTCATGCTGCCGTGCGCCTTGGCCGCGGTGTTCGCGCTGCGCGGCCACTGTGGCGACGCGGAGACGATCGTGCGCCCCCTGCGACTCCTCGCGGTGTGGGTGCCGGCGCTCGGGGTGCTGGGACTGCTGACCCATGTCGTGCCGATCGGTCCGGTCGACGAGTACGGCGACCGGCCGTACGCCGTCCTGGTCGCCTTCGTCGTCGGCGCGATGGGCTCGGCACTCGCGACGGGCTGGGTCGGGCGGAGCCTCGCCCGCGAGCACCCGATCGACCTGGATCACACCTGGCCCCGCGCCTCGGCCGTCGGCTGAGTCGCGTCGGACTGCCCGACGACCTGCCGGTCACGCCTCCGTCGTCAGCTGACGGACGACCTGCTCGGCGTGGGCACGGACGGAGGCGAGGTCGGCGGGCTGCGCGATCGAGCGCTCGGCGTCCTCGAGCACGAGCGGGCCCGGGCCCGTCGTCAACGACCGCTAGCCTGCACGGCATGCCCATCACCTTCGTGAACGTCGGCATCGCCGTGCGCGACCTCGACGAGGCCATCGCCTTCTTCACCGACCTCGGTCTGACGGTCATCGGGCGCGACACCGTGAGCGGCTCGTGGGCCGACACCGCCGTCGGCCTCGACGGCAACCACGCGCGCATCGCCATGCTCCAGACGCCCGACGGCGAGGGGCAGCTCGAGCTGTTCGAGTACCTCCACCCCGACGCGATCGAGACCGAGCCGACGCTGCCGAACGAGATCGGCATGCACCGCGTGGCGTTCGCGGTCGACGACATCGACGAGGCACTCGCGATCGCAGCGCGGCACGGCTGCCACCCGCTGCGGGGCGTGGCGAACTACCAGGACGTCTACAAGCTGACCTACCTCCGCGGCCCCAGCGGCATCCTCGTGATGCTGGCCCAGCGGCTCGGGGGCGACTGAGCGCACCGCGCTCGACCTAGTCTGGGTGGATGCTCTTCAACCGGTCGGCGCCGCACGCCCGGGTCACGCCGGTCCTCACCGTGGCCGACGTCCGGGCGGCGGTGGAGTGGTACGCCGAGGTGTTCGGCTTCGTCGAGCACGTGCGCATCGGGGAGGGGCATCGCGCGCAGCTCGGGCTGCCGGGCGGCCCGGCCGCCGAGCTGGTGGTGGCCGAGGTCCGGCCCGGACGGCGTACGCCGGAGCGCGAGCGGTCGCACCAGGTGATGCTCAAGGTGGCCGACGTGGCGGCCACGGTCGAGGCGGCGGTCGCGCGCGGCGCCGTGGTGGCGGACCCCCTCCACGACTGGGAGTACGGCGAGCGGCAGGCCGCGATCGACGATCCCTTCGGCCACCAGTGGGTGCTCAACCAGACCCTCGCCGACGTCGCGCCCGAGGAGTGGGGCGGCGCCACCGTCACCCCGCGACCCGCCAGCCGGGAGGACTGACCTCAGCCCTGCGGCCCGGCCGGCTCCAGCCCGAGGGCGACGCGGACGCGTGAGGTGAGCGTCTCCCACGGCAGCGGGTCGAGCACCGGGAGGCCGTGGGCGCGGGCCTGCTCGCCGAGCCACTCGCCGTAGTGCCAGATCCTGCGGTTGCCCAGCCGGTGGCGCTCCTGCGGCGGCCGGCCACCGAGCCGCGGCGCGAGCGCGGCGGCCACGCCCTCGGTGTCGGCGTGCTGGAGGTGGACGCTGCGCACGTCGGTGCCGGGCAGGGCCAGGCCGGCCGCGAACGACGGCAGCACCCAGGCGCCGTCGGCCACGAGCACGTCGTGGGTCTCCAGCTCGAAGCCGAGCACGTCCGGGAGTACGCCGCACACCGCCTCGGCGGCCGCGACGTGGGCCGCCGAGACATCATCGTCGGAGGCGTCGGCGTCGCCGATCTGCGCCGGCACGTCCAGCATCGAGTACGCCGGCGTACCCCGGGCCGCGGCCCGCAAGGCGACCCACACGGTGTCCAGCTGGAGCCACCCGCCGCCCAGCTCGTCGGCGAGCGTCCGCGCCACGGTGGTCTTGCCCGAGCCGGCGGAGCCCCCGATCAGCAGCAGCGTCTTCACTCGGCGCCCAGACCCTCGAAGACGTCGCGCAGCAGCGATGCACCGGGCTCGCGGGGCGGCCACGCGACGACGTGCCACTCGCGGCCGACGATCCGCCGCCACCGCTCGACGTCGCTGGCGTCGTCGAAGATCACGTGGTGCTGGCTGCGGTGCTCGCCGAGCCCGGCGACGACCCGGTCGGCGACGCTGCTGGTGTCGACCCTGACCCCGATCTGCTCGTCCGGCACGCCCCGCATGTGGTAGGTCAGCGTGGGCTCGAAGACCATGAGGCCGAGCTCCGCGCGCTGGGTGTTCCACCGACGGAAGACCGACTCGGGGATCACGCCGTGCAGGAGCCGCCGGAACGCCGGGCCCTCGAGACTGGCACCGCGCGCGAACGCCGCGTCGGTGGCGGCGCCGATCGCGATGTGGTCGGGATGGCCGAAGATGCCGTCGGGGCCGAAGGTCTGGACGACGGTCGGCTGCTCGTCGGCCAGGACCGCCCACACGGCGTCGACCAGCTCGTCGAAGGGCACGTCGGCCACCTGGCCGTCGGGATAGCCCAGCCACACGTGCCGGTCGGGTGGCCGGCCGACGGCCCGCCAGGCGGCCTCGTCCTCGGCCCGGCGGTGGGCGCCGAGCGTCTCGCGCGTCGCGGGGAAGCCGGGCCGGATGTCGCCCCCCTCGCCGTCGGTCGCGTGGATCAGGACGAACCGAAAGTCCTCCTCGGCCGCGTGCAGCGCGACCGTGCCGGCGATGCCGTAGGCGTCGTCGTCGGGGTGGGCCACCACGGCGGCCAGGGTCCGCATCCGGCCATTGTCACCGGCTCCCGGCGACCCCACCAGCCGCGTCGCTCAGCCGGACTCCACCAGGTCCCGCGAGACGAGCAGGTTCACGGCGGCGATCCCGCCGGTGTCGTCGATCCAGAGCTCGACCGACCAGTCGGCCGCGCAGTCGGCCGGCTCGGCGGGGAAGAGGACGATCTGGTCCTCGGGGTCCAGCCCCGAGGGGAGCCCGCCCTCGTCGACGAGCTCGCACTCGTAGGACGCACGCGTCTCGCCGGTGCGGACCTCCCCGGCCGCCACCACGAGCGGCGACAGCGTGCAGTCCTCGGGGGCGACGCCGGAGCAGAACGACCAGGCGTCCGGGTCGTCGGCCGCTGCGGCGGTGATCTCCTGGCGCAGGGCGTAGCCGAAGAGCTGCTGCACGTCCGGGGCCCATCGCGGTGGCGGGCCGCCGCGGGCGAACTCGAGGAAGTCGGCCGCGGCCGCGTCGAGCGCGGCACAGTCGCGGGTCGTGTGGGGGACCTCGACGACGAGCGTGATCGGGCCACCCATGGTGGGGTCGTCGGCGGCGTCGTCCTCGATGTCCTGTGGCGTCGGCGCCTGCTCGACGACGCCGGGCCGCGGGTCGCAGGTCTCGAGCTCCTCGACGCGCGCGGTGAAGCCGGCTTCGGTGACGGCGTCGCGGGCCTCGGCGAGCGGCAGCCCCACGACATCGGGTACGACGGCCGCCGCCGGCGCGTCGGACGAGGGCCGCTCCGTCCACGTCACGACGGTGTCGATCCCCGCGGCCGTCCGGTAGAGCGCCACCCTCGCCGGGCAGTCGGGGCGCCCGGCGAGGTAGGTGTCGTCGGAGAAGGCGACGGTCAGCGTCAGCGCCTCCCGGTCGCCGACGGCGGCCGGACGGCGTACCCCGCAGAACTCGGCGGGCGGCGTCCCCCAGCGCGGGTCGAGCGTGGGGGCGCGGTAGCCGTCGGCGTCGTGCGCGACCCGCGCGGAGGCGTCGTCAAGCTCGGTCAGCGCCGACGGCACGCCCCAGTCGCCGCGGGCCGCCTCGGCCCCGGTGAGCCTGCCGGCCGGCCGTCCGTCGACGAAGAGCCGCACCCGGTCGGCGAAGCCCGGCTCCGGCCCGCGTCCGGTCGCGAAGTCCAGGAAGGCCCACGGCTCGGTGAGGTCGGCGAAGCAGTCGGTGAGTGGCCCCTGGGTGGCGACGAGCAGGGTCACCGTGTCTCCAGGCTCGACGGGCGTGCCGAGTGCCGGGTCGGTGCCGATCGGACGGCCGGCCGGGTCGCAGCTCCCCTCCTCGCGCACCTCGACCCGCAGCCCCCTCCCCTCGAGGAGCTCGGTGGCAGAGGCGCGGGTGTGGGCGAAGACCGACGGGACGGTCCCCTCAGGAGCGCCGTCGAGCACGCCCAGTGGCGCGTCGTCGGTGGCGCCGCCGCCGTCGCGGCTGACCCACCACCCGGTGCCCACGCCGACCGCCAGCGTGGCGGCGACGGCCAC
Source organism: uncultured Nocardioides sp. (assembly GCA_964591845.1). GTDB lineage: Bacteria > Actinomycetota > Actinomycetes > Propionibacteriales > Nocardioidaceae > Nocardioides. The sequence goes on along the minus strand of CAZQCA010000008.1, from coordinate 7,830 downwards.
GGCGGCCGCCAGTGAGCGCCCCCGACGGGCGGGTTCGGCCGGGACGGGCGGGGCGTCGGGCCGCACCGCGACGGAGTCGCCGGCTCGGGCCAACAGGTCGCGCAGCTGGTCCTCGGAGAGCATCACGGTCTCCTCTCGCCCGCGAGGGCGGTGATGTCGTCGTGCGCCGAGAGCGCGGCGATGGCCCGCGCGGTGCGGCTCTTGACGGTGCCGGCCGGGACGCCGAGCGCCTCGGCGGTCTGCCGTTCGGTGAGGTCGGCGAAGTATCGCATCACCAGGACCTCCCGGTGCTCCCGGCTCAGGGACGCCAGGGCCCGGCGTACGACGAGCCCGTCCTCGTGCGCCGCTGCCGCCGCCCCCTCCGGCAGCGAGGCCGACGGCAGCTCGCCGTTCCAGCGCCGGCCGCGGGTGTCGTGCAGCGTGTTGAGCAGCACCCGGTGGACGTAGGCGTCGGGACTGTCGGCGCGGCTCACGCGTCGCCACGAGCGCAGGCAGCGCGCCAGTGCGGTCTGGACGACGTCCTCCGCGTCGGCCTCCTGGCAGCCGAGCAGGACCGCCGTGCGCACCAGCCGGGGCCGGCGCGCCGCGACGTACTCGGCGAAGTCCACGCTCACCACCGTAGGACCGGTCAGACCCCCGGATCGGTTCCTTGCGTGGGTGCCGGGAGCGCGTCGCGCGCGGCATGATGGGACATCGCCCGACGGGGAGCCGCCATGCCGCACGTCCAGGTCTTCGCCCACCTGCCACGCTTCCGGATGGAGCCCGACCAGGTGCCGTTCCCACTCGGCACCCTGGTCAAGCTGACCTGGGAGAGCTACGACAGCCTGACGCTGGGGGCCTTCACCGACTGGGAGCCTCGCTTCGAGGCGGCCGACCCGGTGTTCCTGTTGGTGGAGGGCGAGGTGGACCTGCCCTTCCTGCAGCCGGGGACCGTGGCGGGGACGGCGATGGCGGAGCTGAAGTTCCCCGCCGTCCGATGGTGGGACGTGCTGCCCCAGGTGCTCGGCTCCACGTTCGTCAGCGACGTCCACGACGCCGTCGTCGACCTCGCGTGGGCGTCGCTCCTCCTGGCGGTGCCCGGCGCGGCGCCGGCGTGGCCGCGCAGCTCGGTCACCCTGCTGATGCCCGAGGACGGCTACACCGTGGTCCTCGGCGGCGAGGCGCGCACCGGCCTGCGCATCCAGGGCGAGGCCGACCAGGAGTACGTCTACTCCGCCGACACCGCCTGCGCGCCCGTCAGCATCGATGACCTCGTCCGCGCGGCGTCGCTGCTGCCCGTCGTACGCCGGCTCGGAGAGGACGCCGGCCGCGTCGCGGCGATGCAGCAGCTGATGGCGTCGACCGACGCCGGGCTCGGACCCGGCGACCGGCTGGTGCTGGCCGTGAGCGCGCTGGAGGGCCTGCTCCTGGCCGACGTGCGCAGCGGCCAGCAGGACGCCTTCGCGGCGCGGGTGACCGACCTGCTGGGCGCCGGCATGGAGAGCGTGGCGCGGGCGGCCTACCGGGCGCGCAGCAGAGCCGTCCACGAGGGGCCGGAGGCGGCCGACCCCACCGTCCCCGCGGGGGCCGCCGAGCAGCTCCTCGCCGATGTCCTGATCGCCTCGACGGCCCAGGGCGACGAGCCGCGGCCCGACCCCGCGACGGCGCGCGGCCAGGCTCCGGGGCAGCGCCTGCTGCCGCGGCCGGCCTGGATGTCGGGCACGGTGTCCGCCGGCATCGACCTGAGCGCGCCCGAGGGGCACACCGTCAGCTGGTCGCCCCTGGTCGGCCTGACCTACGACGGCCCTCCGCTCGCCACTCCCTGCGGCGCCGGTCTGGCGACTCTGTCGCCCGCCGAGATCGTGAGCATGGAGGAGAAGGACATCCGGCGCGACTTCATCGCCAAGTTCCAGACGCTGGAGCTTCCGGTGGCGGGGCTCGCGGTCGTCGCCGAGACCGGCGACGCGGTGGGGCTGGACGACGACCTGATGGAGCGCCTGCTCCGGCCGAGGGACCTGACCGTGGCCGGGCTGCGCATCGCCGGTCTCGACGGCTTCACCGATCCCGAGCTGCTCGGCTGGTACGCCTATCAGGGTCACCTGCGGCACCGCCGCGAGACGGTCTTCCGGCAGACGGGTCTGATGGGCTTCGGCCGCGACGACCAGGTGCGCCTGGACGCCCCGCTGCTGGCGCAGGTCCAGGAGGTGTGGGCACTGCTGGCGGCGTACGACGGTCGCGGCAGCGACCCCGAGGTCGAGCTGCTGCTCGACCAGTTCCGCCGGGCGCACGACGCGCTGCTGTCGGAGTCGACCCGGATGACGCTGCTCTTCGCGATCCTCGAGGGCATGCTGGGCAGGTTCCGCCCGGCCAAGGAGAAGGTCCAGCTCGAGCACCTGGTCGGCGCCCTCCCCGGGCTCGATGCGCCGGCCGCGGAGTGGTTCGTCGGTCACGGCCGGGCGGTGCGCAACGAGCACGCCCACGGCGCCTGGGCGCCCGAGCCCGAGGAGCGCGAGCCCGTGCTGCCGGCGCTGCGGGCGATCTGCGCGGCGGGGCTCCGCCAGCTGCTGACCGTCTGGGACGGATCCGGGGTGCCCGGCACCGCCCTGGTCGGCGACCTCGAGGCGCGGCTCTGATGAGCGTCACCACCGTGATCGAGGCGCCGGGACTGGCCCGTGGCGCCCTGTGGGAGCTGCTGTGGCGGCGCACCCTCGTGCCCCACTGGCTGGGTGAGGGCTCGGCGCTCCCCACCCGCGTGGGTCGCCGACTCGTGCTCTCCGACGAGGCGGGTCCGTGGCGCCACGGCACCCTCAGCGCGCTCGACTGGGGCTCCAGCTTCGAGGCGTCCCTGGGCTGTGCCGCCGGCTGGGTGGCGGCCGACGGGACCGCCGTCCTCACGCTCACCGTCACCGGCGACGACTCCGACTCGCGACTCACGGTCACCGAGACCGGGCCGTACGCCGACGCCTACGTCGTCGACATCGAGTGCTTCTGGGGGGCGGTCCGGGAGCGGCTGCACGGCTTGCTCGCGGCGATCGCCAAGCGGCGCGACAGCCCGCGCCAGGCGGTGGTCGTGATCCACGGCATCGGCGAGCAGGAGCCCGGACGGACCCTGCGCGCCCTCGTCGACAGCGGGGTGGTCGCCGAGCCCGACGCGACGTCGTTCGTCAAGCCCGACCGGCAGTCGGGCTCCTTCGAGCTGCGCAGCGTGACCTTCCAGGCCACCGAGGGCAGGGTGCGGCCCACCACCGACGTCTTCGAGCTCTACTGGGCCCATCAGATCCGCGACACCAGCCTGGGGCAGGTGCTCGACTGGGCCCGCCGGCTGGCGCTGCGTCGCGGCGTGCCTCGCCCGCTGTGGCCGGCCTGGACGCTGATGTGGCTGGTGATGGGGGCGCTGGCGGTGGTGCTCCTCGGCCGGCTGGCCGGGCTCTGGAAGCTCCCGGGGTGGCTGGCCGCCGGCGGCCTCGTCGTCGCCGGTGTCGTCGGGCTCTGGCGGCTGGTCGGCCGCGGGGTCGTCATCGACGTGCTGGGCGACGCCGCCCGCTACCTCAGCCCGCGACCCGCCAACGTCGAGCACCGCCAGGAGATCAGGCGGTCCGGCGTCGAGCTGGTCGAACGGCTCCACGCCGACGGCCGCTACGACCGCATCGTCATCCTGGGGCACAGTCTGGGCAGCGTGATCGCCTACGACGTCGTCACCTACGCCTGGATCCGCCTCCACGGTGCGCACCGCCGTCCGGGGCGCACCGACTTCAAGCCCCTGGTGGCGGTGGAGCGCGCGATCGCCGAGCCCTCCGACGGCGACCCGCGCGACCTGCAGCACAAGGCCTGGCTGCAGACCAGGCGCAACACCCAGCCGTGGCTGGTGACCGACCTGGTGACCGTGGGGAGCCCGCTCACCTACGCGGGCTTCCTGATGGCGCCCAGCCGTGACGAGTTCGCGATCTCGCAACGCGACCGGGTGCTGCCCACCTGCCCGCCCGTCACCACGGCCGACGGCAAGTTCCGGCGCTGCACGTTCGAGCGCGGCTACGACACCGGCGACGCGAAGGCCAAGCCCAAGACGTTCGTGCAGTTCGACCACGGGGCGCCGTTCGCGGTGACCCGGTGGACCAACCTCTACTTCAAGGTGCGGTTCGGCGGGGTGTCGGGCGACCTGGTCGGCGGCCCGGTCGCGACCCAGTTCGGGCCGTGGGTGCGTGACGTCGAGCTCGCGAGCCCGGTGCGCGGCTTCTCGCACACGGCGTACTGGCGGCCGGTGGCCGCCACCCGGGAGCACCTCGACGCGTTGCACGCCGCGCTGGGCATGGAAGCGGGTCAGGAGCTGCTGCGGCTGGCCGCCGAGATGCCGGCCTTCATGGTCGCCGAGCGGGTGGTCGCGGCGGACGAGGCGGACTGACGAGGGCCGTGGACCGCCGCCCAGGGGCTACAGGGCTTTTGCCCAGCGAGACGTGCTCAGCGGTCCACGGTTGGCCTCCAGCGTACGACGATCGGCGCGGCCGGCACCTGGCCCAAGTGGATCATTGCGGACGACGCAGGGCGGCGAGCACGATGCCGCCGTAGCCATGGTCCGGCTGGTCGCGCAGCACGGGCACCTCGATCTCGCCGTCGAGGCATCCCCAGGCCCGCCGGACGACGCGGCGCAGGTCGGACTCGTCGACACCGGCGCTGGGAAAGGTCGCCGACCCGACGCGATAGCCGTGGGAGCGGCGCAGCAGCGCGGTGAGGAAGAGCCCACCCGGCTCGACACGGTCGAGCACGTGGGTCATGAACGCCTCCCACTCCCGCACGTCCCGGGTGGCGGAGTCGGCGCAGTAGGCGCTGACCACGGTCGGGTAGCGAGGCTCCGTGGACGGAAGGCGGCCGTCGACGTGCAGCAGGCGGGTCACCCGGGCCCGGGTGAGCGCCTCGCGACGGCGGCAGGCTGCGTCGTCCGGCTCGGCGTTGCCCTCACACGACAGGGTGTAGCGCGCGAAGGGACGCCAGTCGTGAGCCTCGGCGTCGCCGTCGAGCCAGCGCCGGATCTCGGCGAGGTTGGCGTCGAGGTAGTCGCCCAGGTGTAGCTCGGAGGCCACCGGCGTCGCGAGGAAGACGTGGTGCAGCGTGGGTCCGGTGCCGAAGAAGAGCACGGGCCGGCCCGGGGTCGCGTGGGCGATCCACCGGGTCAGGAAGCCGATCGTCGCGACCTCGTCGGGCTCGACCCGGCGGTAGTAGTCGCGCAGGTAGTGGGCGGGCACCCAGTCGGTGTCGAAGTCGCCGAGGCGGTGGGTGACGACGGCTGCCGTGCCTCGCCCCAGCGCGAACTCGTACGCCGCGGCGCCCAGGTTGGCTCCCGCCAGGAAGGCCACGGCGTCGGCGGTCAGCAGGGTGTCGGTCAGCGCCGCCGCGCCGAACGCCCCGGCGTAGTACGGCAGCTCCTTGGCCAGCTCGGTGGCGACGTACCCGCTCGAGGCCGCGAGCCGCCGGACGCCGGAACCCTGGCGCCGGGTCAGCTCGAAGGCCGCCTTCGACACGACGTTGGTGCTGGTGCCGGTGGTCTCCAGCAGGCGGACGTTGGCGGCCAGGTTGACCCGCAGCCCGAGACCCCAACCGACATAGCTCCCGGCCAGCGCGGCGACCAGCCAGCCTGCGCCGAGCCCGCTCAGCAGACCGGTCGCGACCACGAGGAGCCCGGCCGCGGTCGCGACCAGGTCGAGCGCGTACGTCGACAGCACGGTCGCCACGACACTCAACCCCCAGGCGGCGCGGCGGCCAGGGGCGCCGCCCCGCGACCGTGCCAGGCCGGTAGGTGTGGTCGCGGCGGACTCGTCGGTGCTCATGGCTGCTCCTGCGTGGTCGGATCCGTGCTCGTCGGTGAGCGGGACCGTGCCAGCGGGCGATCAGCGTGGCGTCAGCACGAGGGTGGATACTGCGCTATGGCCGAGCCACCGCGCAGACCGAACTTCTTCGAGGGTCAGCTGCTCTCGGCGGCCGATCTGGCCGCGGAGCAGGACTACCACCGGCAGATGCGCTACCTGCACAACCGGCTCCACGGCTACGGCGTGGTGTCCGGCCTGGACGTGGGGGTCTCCCGAGGTCGCCTGCGGGTCGGTGCCGGCCTGGCCCTCGACACCTGCGGACGAGAGATCGTGCTCACCCGCCGGGCCGCGCTGGACCTGCCGCCACCGCCGCCGGACGGACGCCGCTGGGCCCGCGACGTGGTCATCGCCTGGCGCGAGCTGCCCGACGCGCTCGTGCCCGGGCCCGACGGAGGTGCGGTGCCCACGCGCTGGGTCGAGCAGCCGGAGATCGCGTTCGTCGCCGTGGGCCGTGCCGCCGCGGACGCGGTGGTGCTCGCTCGCGTCACCCGGGTCGGAGGTGGCCCGGTCGTGCTGGACGCCTCGGTACGCCGCCCCCTCGGCCTGGGCTGAGCACGAAAACAGGTCGCTGCCCGGGTCGCGGGGCTGGCATGGTGCCGGGGTGGGCGGTGACCTGACGCTCGAGGTGGGGCGCTGCGACCCCGACGCGGTCGCGGCGCTGCTGGCCGGGCTGGAGGACTGGTTCGGCCTCGACGAGGCCAACGCGGCCTACGTCGAGGCGGCGCGCACGATGCCGACCGTGCTGGCGCTCGAGGACGGGGCGGTGGTCGGAGCACTGCTGTGGGCGCGGCACTTCCCCAGCACCGCCGAGGTGCACCTGATGGCAGTCGACGTCGCGCGACATCGCCAGGGCATCGGGACGGCCCTGCTGGCGCGGGCGGAGGAGGAGCTGCGCGCCGACGGCGTGCGCTTCCTGCAGGTCAAGACGCTCGGACCGAGCCGTCCCGACGCGGAGTACGAGCGCACCCGCCTGTTCTACGAGGCGCGCGGATTCGTCGCCCTCGAGGAGATGCTGGACGTGTGGCCCGAGGACAACCCGATGCTGATCATGATCAAAGGCCTTGTGAGTCGCTGGTACACCGAAGCGTGGTCGCGAGCCGCACGTGGTGCCCGATCGGATGGCCGGCGGTGGAAGATGGGGTCGAGGAGTGAGTCCCACGGCAGGAGATCGCATGCTGACCCGTCACGGCACCATGGCCACGCAGCGCCCCGAGCGCTACGCCAAGCAACTGGCGGGCCACTGGGCTCGCAAGGGGTCCGCGCACGAGGAGGACGGTGCCACGGTCATCCGACTGGAGACCGGCCAGGTGGTCGAGCTGAGCCCGGAGGCAGGCGCGCTGAGGATCGCCGCGTCCGTGCCGGAGGACGGCGACCCCGACCGCTTCGCCCTCGTGGTCGCCGAGCATCTCCAACGTTTCGGCCACCGCGAGGAGCTCGTGGTGGTGTGGGATCCAGCGTGAGCGGGCCGTGGCGATGACCGCGAGTCAGCGAGGGTGAGCGGGCCTGGGAGGCTGGACCGGTGAAGGTCGCCCTCATGGCCACCTGCCTCGGCGACGCGATGTTCCCCGAGGCGGGCAAGGCCACCGTCCGGCTGCTGCGCCGGCTCGGCGTCGAGGTGGACTTCCCGGAGGCGCAGACCTGCTGCGGGCAGCCGATGGTCAACACCGGGTACGTCGATGAGGCGGTGCCGCTGGTGCGCACCTACGTCGACACGTTCGCGGGCTACGACCACGTCGTCGTCCCGTCGGGGTCGTGCGCCGGATCGGTGCGACACCAGCACGCGCTGGTGGCGCGTCGTTCCGGAGACCAGAGCCTCGAGCGGGCCGTCGCCGGGGCCGCCCCGCGGGCCCTGGAGCTGAGTGAGTTCCTCGTCGACGTGCTGGGCGTCGAGGACGTCGGGGCGGCATACCCGCACCGGGTGACCTACCACCCCACCTGTCACTCGCTGCGGATGCTCGGCGTGGGCGACCGCCCGCTGCGGCTGCTGCGCGCG